>JAICYC010000003.1 GCA_025934395.1 Solirubrobacteraceae bacterium
CCGGCGAAGCTTCGTCCCAACTGAAAGGGGTTTACAACCCGAAGGCCTTCTTCCCCCACGCGGCGTTGCTGCGTCACGCTTTCGCGCATTGCGCAAGATTCCCCACTGCTGCCTCCCGTAGGAGTCTGGGCCGTGTCTCAGTCCCAGTGTGGCTGATCGTCCTCTCAGACCAGCTACCCATCGAAGCCTTGGTGAGCCGTTACCTCACCAACAAGCTAATGGGCCGCGGGCCCATCTCGATGCGGAGGCCGAAGCTTCCTTTCCCCTTGCGGGCACATCCGGTATTAGCCCGAGTTTCCTCGGGTTGTCCCGGTCATCGAGGCAGGTAACCCACGTGTTACTCACCCGTTCGCGGCTCTGCCCCAGGGCAAGCCCTGGTTCGTCGCTCCACTTGCATGTGTTAAGCACGCCGCCAGCGTTCGTCCTGAGCCAGGATCAAACTCTCCGTGAAGAACTTCACAGAAAGCCTGTCATGGTGTCGCGCCGACCGCGCCGGAGCGCGGGCGATGCGGGTGCGGTGCCCATACACGAGGCACCGCTCCATGACGGGGTACTTCTCTACTTGACTCTTTGACCGCCGCTCCGGCACGCTGACGCGCGCCTGCGGCGGGTCGAACCTGGACGCACATCACGATCCCGTCGGGATCGCAGATGCGCATGCTGTTGAGTTTTCAAAGACCGCCGTGCCTCACCGGGAGGTGGTTCCTTCTGGAGGAGACCGGGTCCGGCCAGCCGTCCTCGGACGGCTTTGGGCCGACCGCGGAGTATAGCGCGCGGCGGGCCGCTCGGTCTAGTCGACGCGCAGGCGCCGGAACCTCCGTTTCCCCGCCCGCAGCACCTTCCCGTCGAGCCTGCCCACCGGCACGTCGTAGTCGCCCCTGCCCAGCGTGTGGTCGTCGAGGCTCACGGCGCCCTGGTCGATCATGCGCCGCGCGTCCGAGCGCGACATCCCGAACTCGCTCTCGATCAGCGCGGGCAGGTGCACGGCGCCGTCCACCGCGGCGACCACGGCCTCCGGGACCTCCTCGGGCAGCTGGCCCTGCACGACCACGCGCTCGAAGTGGCGGGCGGCCGCCTCGGCGTCCTCGGGGGAGTGCAGCCACGTCACGATCGCGCGCGCGAGCGCGTGCTTGGCGTCGCGCGCGCCGGCACCGGTCTCTGCGCCTTCGCCCTCCTCGTCCCCTCTCAGCAGCAGCTCGCGGTAGGAGCCCATCGCCTCGTCGGGGATGCTCAGCACCTTCCCGTACATCTCCTCGGGGGCGTCCGTCACGCCGATCTGGTTGCCGAGCGACTTCGACATCTTGCGGGTGCCGTCGGTGCCGGCGAGGATCGGCATCGTGAGCACCGCCTGCTCGGGCACGCCGTAGGCCCGCTGGATGTCGCGAGCGAGCAGCAGGTTGAACTTCTGGTCGGTGCCGCCCAGCTCGAGGTCCGAGCGCACCGCGACGGAGTCGTAGCCCTGCAGCAGCGGGTAGAGCAGCTCGAGCATCGACACCGGCTCACCCGCCGCGAGCCGTTTGGCGAAGTCGTCGCGCTCGAGCAGCTGGGCTGCGGTGGTGGTCCTCGCGAGCGCGAGCAGCGCGCCCATCTCCATCGCCAGCCACTCGCTGTTGCGGCGCACCTCCAGCAGCTCCGGGCTCCCGTCGAGGATCGTGAGCGCCTGCTCCTGGAACGTGGCGGCGTTCGCGTCGATCTCCTCCTCGGAGAGGATCGGGCGAAGGGTCGAGCGCCCCGACGGGTCGCCCACGCGCGCGGTGAAGTCCCCCACGATCAGCACCACGCGGTGCCCGGCGTCCTGGAAGTCGCGCAGCTTGCGCAGCACCACCGCGTGGCCGAGGTGGATGTCCGGCGCCGTCGGATCGATCCCGAGCTTCACCCGCATCCGGCGCCGCTCGCGCTCGGCGAGCGCGAGCTTCTCCGCGAGGGCGCCGTCGGGCAGGCTGTCCACGGACCCCGCCGCCAGGCGCTGCGCGAGCTCGCTGAAGCGCGGCTCTGCCGCTGGCGCCTCGGGGGCATTGGCCATGGGGGGCCAATGCTAGACTCTCGCGCTCCGGAGGGCCCCTAGGTGTCGCGTCGCGCGCGGCATCCAGCATCGGGAGCCGCGGCCCTCCTACTGCTCGGAGGTCTCCCGTGTCGTCTTTGAGCGCTGAGCACCCGATCGAGATAGCAACCGTCCCCCGGCCGCGCCTGAAGCGCCTGCGGCTGCTCGCGATCCTGTTCGCGCTGCTGCTGCTCGGGATCGTCTCGTTCGTGTTCGGGATGTTCGTGTCGGTGGCCGCCTACACGCCCTCGCTGGCGGCGTTCACGCAGTACAAGGACGCCAGGAGCTCCGTGCTCGTGGACGACCTCGGCAAGCCGATCGGCGTGCTCAGCCAGCAGAACCGCGTCAACGTCGAACCGCACCAGATCCCGCAGATCGTCAAGGACGCCGTGGTGTCGATCGAGGACCGGCGCTTCTACACGAACGGCGGCGTGGACGTCCGCGGGATCGCGCGCGCGTTCTTCCACGACGTCTTCCACACGGGCACCGTGCAGGGTGCCTCCACGATCGAGCAGCAGTTCGTCAAGAACGCGCTCCAGGCCCAGTCGCACCGCACGATCGCGGAGAAGTTCAGGGAGGCGGCGCTCGCGTTCGAGCTCTCGCACGAATGGTCGAAGGAAAAGATCCTCACCGCCTACCTCAACACGATCTACTTCGGGCACGGCGCCTACGGGATCGAGGCGGCGGCGCAGACGTACTTCGGGCGCGACGTCAACCACGTGGGATGCGGGACGCCGGGGCATCCACTGTGCGTGGAACAGCTCCAGCCGTGGGAGGCCGCGATGCTCGCGGGCGTGATCCAGTCCCCCACGGAGTACGACCCCGCCACCAAACCGATCATCGCGCGCGACCGCCGCGACACGGTGCTCGCGCAGATGCTCGCCCAGGGCTACATCACGCGCCCGATCTACGACGAAAGCATCGGCCAGGCGCTGCCGCCGGCGCACGAGATCCAGGCCCCCCACGAGCAGACCGTCGAAGGCGTCGACGCGGGCTACTTCACCAGCTGGGTGGGCCAGCAGGTGATCGAACGCTACGGCGCCTACCGCGCGTTCGACGGCGGGCTGAAGATCCGCACCACGCTCGACCTCGAGCTCCAGCGCGCGGCCGAACAGGCAGTCAACAACTACCTCGCCTATCCCGGCGGTCCGACGGCGTCGATCGTGGCGATCGAAAACTCGACCGGCGACGTGCGCGCGATGGTGGGAGGCCGTGACTACAACACCCAGCCGTTCAACATCGCCACGATGGGCGAGCGCCAGCCCGGCTCCTCGTTCAAGGCCTTCGACCTCGCGGCCGCGCTGGAGGCGGGCATCTCCCCCGAATCGGTGTGGACCTCCAAGCAGAAGGTGTTCATCGTCCCCAACACCGGCGGCGAGGAAAAGTTCGTCGTGCACAACGACGAAGGCGCCTACTCGGGCTCCAACACGCTCACCGGCGCGACCGCGTTCTCCGACAACTCGATCTACGCCGAAGTGGGCCTCAGGGTGGGCACGCACAAGATCGCCCGGCTCGCCCACCGGATGGGGATCAGCACCCCGCTGTCCACCAACCCCGCGATGACGATCGGCGGCCTCACGGTCGGCGTGACGCCGCTCGACATGGCGCACGCCTACGAGACGATCGCCCGCGGCGGGCAGCGGATCACCGGGTCGATGGCCGCCAACAACGCGCCGGTGGGGATCCAGGAAGTGGACGCGGGCAGCCACACCCTTCCCGACGGCTCCCACCGCGACTCCAACAGCGTGCGCGCCGTGCGGGTGCTCCCGTCGTGGGTCGCCACGACGGAGACCTCGATGCTCCAGACCGTCCTGCAGTACGGCACCGGGAGGGCCGCGTCGATCGGCCAGTTCGCCGCGGGCAAGACCGGCACGACCTCCAACTACGGCGACGCCTGGTTCGTGGGCTGGGACTCGAAGTACACGGTCGCCGTCTGGGTGGGCTACCCCGACAAGCTGGTCCCGATGAGCACCGACTTCAACGGCCAGCCGGTCCTGGGCGGAACCTATCCCGCCCTGATCTGGCACGACTTCATGCTCGCCGCGCTCGGGATCGACAAGACCCGCGCCGAACAGGCAGCTGCGGCCCATCACGGCAACGGCACCTCGACGACGGGCAGCGAAGAAGTCGAAGCCCCCGCCGCCTCGCAGGGCTCCGGCACGACGTCCTCGACGCGCTCCACGCCCACGGGCGGCGGGCAGAAGAAGGAAACGCAGGCCACACCGTCCACCGGCTCGGGCGCCGCGGGCAACGCGGGCGGCGGCGAACACGCCGCGCCTCCCGAAACCAACGCGCCTGAAACCAAAGCGGCCGAACCCGCGCCGAGCACGCCCGCCTCACCCGCCACGCCCGAAACCGGCGGCACCTCGCCGACCGGCGGCGTCTCCCCCGGCTAGCCCCTGCTCCTGGCCGGGGCGGCCCGCCCCGCCGGCCGCCAGCCGAGCGGGCGCGGCCGCGAGACGTGCCCGTTGCCGGCGAGCGCAAAGCGCCACGGCAGCTCGGCCGCGCGGGTGATGCCCACGCGCGGGCCGGCCGTCACCGCACCGGGCTCCCACCGCCGCGCGCGCGCAAGGAACCGCACGGGCCCCGTCCCGAGGTCGCTGTCGTTGTGCTCCAGCTCCACGCCGAGCGCCTGCGTGAGCTTCCCCGGCCCGGAGCACAGCTCGCACTCGTCCGCCACGCCCCGGCGCGAGCGCATCTCCTCGATGCCCTCGATCGGCTCGAGCGCGCGGATCAGCACCGCCGCGCCCACCCCCTCGGGCTCGCACACCGCGTTCAGGAGCGCGTGGATCCCGTAGGAGCGGTAGACGTACGCGCGGCCCGGCGGCCCGAACAGGGGCCGCGTGCGCTCGGTCAGGCCCACGAACGCGTGACAGGCCGGCTCGCCCTCGTGGTAGGCCTCCGTCTCGACGATCATCCCCGCCGCGCGGCCGTGCACGATCGTGCAGCCGAGCAGCTCACGCGCGACGTCCACCACGGGGCGGGCGTAGAACTCAGCCGGCAGCGGGTGCATCGAGCTCGCCGCGCGCGAGCGCGATCTGCTCGGCGAGCCGCGCGCTCGCGGTGCCGCCCTCGGAGACCTTCGACTCGAGCCAGGACGCCTCCCGCAGGATCTCGCGCAGCTCGGCCTCGTGCCCGGCCAGCAGCGCGCTGTGCGCGGCGAGATCCGACGCGGTCAGCTCCGAGAGCTTGCGAGAGGACTCCACCGCGGTGCGCACGAGCCCCGCGACGACCCCGTGCGCCTCGCGGAACGGCATCCCGAGGCGCACGAGCAGGTCGGCCACGTCGGTGGCCGCGATCAGCTCGTCGCCCGCCGCCTCGCGCATCCGCTCGCGGTCGAAGCGCACGCCCGCGAGCATCCCCGTCGCCGCGGCGAGCGCGAGCTCGATCGTGTCGGCGGCGTCGAACAGGTGCTCCTTGTCCTCCTGCAGGTCCTTGTTGTAGGTGAGCGGCAGCGCGTGGATCACGCCGTGCAGCGCGGCCAGGTGGGCAACCACCCGCGGCGCCTTCCCGCGCAGCAGCTCGGCCGCGTCGGGGTTCTTCTTCTGCGGCATGATCGAGGAGCCCGAGCTCCACGCATCGGGGAGCTCGGCGAAGCCGAACTCGCTGCTCGACCACAGCACGAGCTCCGCGCCGAGGCGCGAGAGGTGCGTGGCGCAGGTGGCAGCCGCGCCCAGGTAGTCGAGCGCGAAGTCGCGCCCCGACACCGCGTCGATCGAGTTCGGCACGACGCCCGCGAAGCCCAGGTCCGCGGCCACCGCACGACGGTCGGTGTCGAAGTTCACCCCCGCGAGCGCCCCCGCGCCGAGCGGCAGCACGCCGGCCTCGCGCTCGGCGAACGCGAAGCGCCGCCGGTCGCGCGCGAGCATCCAGAAGTACGCGAGCAGGTGGTGGCCGAGGTACACGGGCTGCGCACGTTGCAGGTGCGTGTACCCGGGCATCGGCGCGTCGGCGTGCTCCTGCGCGCGCCCCAGCAGCGCCGCCATCAGGCCCGTGCAGGCCTCGCGCGCGACGGCGGCGCGCTCGCGCGTGTACATGGCCAGGTCCGTCACCACCTGGTCGTTGCGCGAGCGCGCGGTGTGCAGACGCCCCGCCACGGGACCCGCCAGCTCGGTGAGCCGCCGCTCGATCGCCATGTGGATGTCCTCGTCCGCGGGCGCGAACGGGAAGCTCCCGTCGCGCAGCTCCTGCGCCACGCGGTCCAGTCCCGCGAGCAGCTCGTCGCGGTCGCTCGCGCTGATGATCGCGCGCGCCTCGAGCATGCGCGCGTGCGCGCGCGACTGCGCGATGTCCTGCGGCCAGAGCCGCCTGTCGAAGGACACCGACGCGTTCAACCGCTGGAAGTCCGGGTGCTGGGGCTCGGAGAAGCGCGACACCGGCGCTGAGTCTACGTAGCGGACTGTCCGAGGACGGCGCGCAGCTCGAGCGCGACCCGCTCGATCTGGCCGTCGCTCATCTCCGGGAAGAAGGGCAGCGCGATCGATCGCGCTGCCACGTCCTCGCACACCGGGAACTCCCCTTCGCGGTGCCCGAAGCGCTCGCGGTAGAACGTCATCAGGTGGATCGCCGGCAGGTACGGCTTCGCCTGGACTCCTCGAGCGCCGAGCGCGCGGATCGTCTCGTCCCGGTCGATTCCCCGCGGCAGCTGGACGACGAACACGAACCACCCACGCCGAGCCTTGCCGACGTCCTCGCACGGCAGCGTCAGCCCCTCGATGCCGGCGAGCGCCTCCCGGTAGGCGCGCGCGACGCGCGCGCGCGCGGGGATCGTCTCCGCGGTGCGGCGGATCTGGACGATCCCGATCGCGCAGGCGATGTCCGAGAGCCTGTAGTTGAAGCCGAGACGGTCGTGGTCGAGCCAGTCCATGTCCGGCGCACGGCCCTGGTTGCGCTCGGAGTCGATCCGCTCCTTGATCGCGGCGTCGCCCGTCGTGACGATGCCCCCCTCGCCCGTCGTCATCTGCTTGTTGGCGTAGAACGCGAACACCACCGGGTTCTCACGCTGCCCCACGTCACGAAGATCCTCGTAGCGTCCGGCCAGGGCCTCGCATGCGTCCTCGACGATGCCGAGCCCGTGCTGCGCCGCAAGCGCGTCGAACGCCTCCATGTCGGCGGGGTAGCCGAAGATGTGCACCGGCAGCAGCGCCTTCGTGCGCTCGGTGACCGCTGCTGCGGCCGCCTCGGGGTCGAGGCACAGCGTGACCGGGTCGATGTCGGCGAACACCGGCCGGGCGCGCTCGAACACGACCGCGTTGGCCGAGGCGACGAACGAGAACGGGCTCGTCACGACCTCGTCGCCATCCTGAACGCCGACCGCGCGCAACGCCAGGTGGAGTCCCGCCGTGCCGCTGCTGACGGCGCTCGCGTGGCGCGCGCCCACCATCTCGGCGAATTCGCGCTCGAACTCCGCGAGCTTCGGGCCGAGCGAGAGCCGGCCCGAGCGCAGCACCTCGACGACGGCCTGCTCCTCCTCCACGCCCAGCACCGGTTTGGCGAGCGGGATCGTCTCGATCTGCACGCCCGCCACTACACGCGCCCGGTCGACCCGAGCTTGCCGCCCGCCGGCTGCACGGCGGGCTGCATCCCGTACTCGAGCGAGTCGACGAGCGCGTCCCAGGAGGCCTCGATCAGGTTCTCCGCGACGCCGATCGACCCCCACACGTCGTGGCCGTCGGAGGCGTCGATCAGCACGCGCGTGACCGCGCCGGTGCCCTTGCTCTCGTCGAGGATCCGGACCTTGAAGTTGACGAGCTCGATGTCGCGCAGGTGCGGATGGATCTCGCCGATCGCCGCGCGCAGCGCCTGATCGAGCGCGTGCACGGGGCCGTTGCCCTCCGCGGTGCGCACGTAGCGCTCGCCGTCGATCCAGATCTTCACGACCGCTTCGGTCTCGACCTTGCCGTCGCTGCGCTTCTCGACGATCACGCGCCAGGACTCCAGCCGGAACAGCGGCTCGTAGGTGCCGGCCTCCTTGCGCATCAGCAGCTCGAAGGAGCCGTCGGCGGCCTCGAACTGGAAGCCCTCGTGCTCGAGCGCCTTCACGCGCTCGACGACCCGGCCCGCGAAGGCGTCGTCGCTGGGCATCCCCGCGGCCGCGGCCTTCTCGGCGACCGTCCCGCGCCCCGAGAGCTCCGAGATCAGCACGTCGCGGTCGTTGCCCACGACCGCGGGATCGACGTGCTCGAACGTGTTCGCGTCGGCGCGGATGCCTGCCGCGTGCAGACCCGCCTTGTGCGCGAAGGCGTGCTTGCCCACGTAGGGCTGCGCGGGGTCGGGGACGCGATTGAGCAGCTCGTCGAGGAAGTGCGCGGTCTCGGTCAGGCGCGCGAGCTGCTCGTCGCCCAGCACGCGCGCGCCCATCTTCAGCTGCAGGTTGGCGATGATCGTGATCAGGTTCGCGTTGCCGGTGCGCTCGCCGATCCCGTTGATCGTGCCCTGCACCTGGGTGGCGCCCGCTTCGACCGCCACGAGCGCGTTGGCGACGCCGCAGCCGCTGTCGTCGTGGGTGTGGATCCCGAGGGCCGCGTGGGGGAGCGCTTCGCGCACGACCGCGAGCGCAGTGCGGATCTGCGGCGGCAGCGAGCCGCCGTTGGTGTCGCACAGGACGAGGCGCTCCGCACCCGCCTCGGCGCCGGCCCGCAGGCAGTCGAGCGCGTAGCCCGGGTCGAGCGCGAAGCCGTCGAAGAAGTGCTCGGCGTCGAGCAGCACGCGCTTGCCCTCCCCCGCGAGGAACGCGACCGACTCGGAGATCATCGCGAGGTTCTCCTCACGCGAGGCGCGCACGACCTTCTCGACGTGCAGCACGGAGGCCTTGCCGACGATCGTGCAGGCGGGTGCGAAGCAGTCCGCGAGGATCCGCAGTCCCTCGTCGTCGGCGGCGGCCGCGTCACGGCGCCGTGTCATCCCGAACGCGACGACCTGCGCGGTGGCCAGGCGCTCGCGCGAGAGCAGCTCGAACAGCTCCTGCTCCTTCGGGTTCGACGACGGGAAGCCCGCCTCGATCATGTGCACGCCGAGCTCGTCTAGCGCGTGCACGACGCGCAGCTTCTCCTGGGCGGTGAGCGTCATGCCGCCGCCCCCCATCCCGTCGCGGAGGGTGGCGTCGTACAGCTCGATGCTGGTGGCGTTGCTCAAGGGGTGCTCCTTTTCGGCGTCAGCGGGTCGCGGGGACGGTCGGGGAAGCGACCGGCCGCGGCGCGCGCCGCGTCAGCCGGTCGCCCCGGTAATTCGCTCCCCGGAGGGCCCCAGCGTGGCGAGGGCGTCCTGCCCGCTGGGCGTCTGGAGCGCGGGGGCGCTGACGACGTCGAGCCACTCGCGGTAGCGCTCGCTGCGCCCGTGGATGGCGTCGTCGAAGGCGGCCTGGAGCACGCGCGTGATCTCTCCGGGCGCGCCGGTGCCGATCGTGTGGTCGTCGATCGAGACCACCGGCACGAGCTCGGCTGCGGTGCCGGACATGAACACCTCGTCGGCGAGATACATCTCCGCGCGCGCCACGTTGCGCTCGGAGACCGCGTAGCCGAGGTCGCGCGCGATCTGGATGATCGAGCGGCGCGTGATGCCGTCGAGGATCGAGTTGTGCTGGCCCGGCGTGGTGATCTCGCCGTCGCGCACCACGTAGACGTTCTCGCCGGTGCCCTCGCAGACGTGGCCGTGGCCGTCGAGCAGGATCGCCTCGTCGTAGCCGGCCTTCAGCGACTCCACCTTGGCGAGCACGCTGTTGAGGTACTGCCCCGACGCCTTCGCGTGCGGGACGAGCGAGTCGGGGCTGATCCGCCGCCAGGAGGACACCTTCGCGCGGATGCCGCTGCGCTTGCCCTCCTCGCCGAGGTAGGCGCCCCACTCCCAGCACGCGATCGTCACGTCGACGGGCGCCTCCAGCGGGTTCAGGCCCATCTGGCCGTAGCCACGGAAGATGATCGGGCGGATGTAGCAGGAGCGCAGCCCGTTGCGCGCGATCAGCTCGAGCGTGGCGGCGCGCAGCTCCTCGGCGGAGTACGGCACCGGCATGTAGTAGAGCTCGGCGCTGCGCAGCAGCCGCTCCACGTGCTCGGCGTTGCGGAACACGGCGGGCCCGAGCTCGGTGTCGTAGCAGCGCACGCCCTCGAAGACCCCGGTGCCGTAGTGCAGGCCGTGCGTCAGGACGTGGACCTTCGCATCCTCCCAGGCGACGAAGTCTCCGTTCATCCAGATCAGGTCGGTCGCGTCCACGGTCACCAGTGCTCCTATTCGAGATGTGCGAGCACAGCCCTCGTCGCCTCGTCGGTGCCCGCCCCGCCCCCGAGGTCGGGGGTGCGCAGACCCTCCTCCAGCGCGCGCTGCACAGCCGATTCTACAGCCGCCGCCTCGCTTTCCAAACGCAGCCCGTGACGCAACATCAGCGCTGCGGAGAGGAACATCGCGAGGGGGTTCGCGATGCCCTGCCCGGCGATGTCGGGCGCCGAGCCGTGGACCGGCTCGAACAACCCCGGGCCGTCGCCGCCGAGCGACGCGCTCGGGAGCATCCCGATCGAGCCGGTGAGCATCGCGGCCTCGTCGCTGAGGATGTCGCCGAACATGTTCTCGGTGAGGATCGCGTCGAAGTGCCGCGGCGCGGAGACGAGCTGCATGGCGGCGTTGTCGACGAGCACGTGCTCGAGCAGGATGTGCGGGAACTCGCGCGAGTGCAGGTCGGTGACGACCTCGCGCCACAGACGTGAGGTCTCGAGCACGTTGGCCTTGTCGACGCTGCTCACGCGGCTGCGCGCGGACCGGAACGCGACCCGCGCGATCCGTTCGACCTCCTCGGCGGTGTACGCGCACACGTCCGAGGCGCTCGTGGCGGTGCGCGTCTTCTCGCCGAAGTAGATGCCGCCGGTGAGCTCGCGGACGACGAGCAGGTCGGTGCCCTCGATCAGCTCGCGGCGCAGCGGCGAGGCGTCATACAGGGCGGGCAGCGGCTTGACGGGGCGCAGGTTGGCGAACAGCTCCAGGCCCTTGCGCAGCCCGAGCAGGCCCTGCTCCGGTCGCGGCGCGTGCGGGTCGGTGGTGTCCCACCTCGGCCCTCCCACCGCTGCGAGCAGGACCGCGTCGGCGCCTCGGCATGATGCGAGCGTCTCGTCGGTCAGCGCGACGCCATGGGCGTCGATCGAGGCTCCTCCGAACGTGTGCTCCTCGAACTCGAAGTCGCCGACGGCCCCCAGCACCTGGAGCGCGGGGGCCATGATCTCGGGCCCGATCCCGTCTCCGGGAAGGGTGACGATGCGGTGCGGCACGGGCGGGGAACGCTACCTGGATGGTCGCCGGCCGGGGTGCACGGCTCCCATCCAGGCTTGCGCGGCCCCGCACTTCCGCGGGGCCTCCCGCAGGTCAGTGCTGGTGCTGGGGGTGCAGCTGGCCGTTGGCCATCGTCATGTAGCCCGGCACCGAGTGGATCGTCGTCCAGAACGCGGTGCGCGCGGTCTGCAGCGAGCCCCGGAACTGGTGCGCGGCGGCATGCCACTGCGCGACGAGCGCGCGGATCTGGGCGTCCTGGACCTTGCGCGCGCTACGGCAGGCGATCAGCGCGGCGCGCGGCTTGGGGCACGCGGCGGCGACCTGCGCCTGCGCCGCCGCGATCTGCGGCTGGAGCGCGGTGCGCGCGGCGACCACGGTCATCTGGGCGCTGTTGAATTCGGTTTCCAGCGCGGTGCACGCGGCGGCGACCTGGGGCGCGAAGGGCACCTGGCGCGGGCGCTCCTTGCCGGCGGCGAACTTCGCGCACACGATCGACGCGACGGGATAGGTCTTCTGGAACGTCTGGTCGCCCGTTCTCGCACCTGCTGCGGTGGGGACCGCGAGTGCGGCGGCGACGCCGAGCGCCGACACGAGGCCGACGATCCGGTTGGGCGGAGTCATGAAGCCTCCTCCTCTCGGGGGTGGGGATGTCCCTTACAACTCGTTCCTCGACGTGCAGTTGCTGTGCGACCGGGATTTTCGTTGCACGATATGAAGCGATATATCGCTTCTACCAGCTCAACCCTTCGTATAGCGCCTGCACCCGCTCGATCAGCTCGTGGGCGTCGTACTCGTGCAGCTCGCACACGGGCGTCCCGTCCCTCCAGCGGTACGTGATCGCGAGCGAGCGCACCCCCACGTAGACGTCCTGGAGCTCGAAGCGCAGGTCGGGAAGCCGTGCGAGGCCGCGCTCGAAGTGCTCGCGCAACGCGTCGATCCCCACGACCCTCCCGTCGGGGATGCCGAGCGTGTCGATCACGGTCGGGGTCTGGAACACGACGCCCGGGGCGTACAGCGCCATGATCGCGCCGAGATCGTGCGCGTTCCACGCCGCGATCCACTCGCCGGCCAGGCGCGCACCGTCCTCGGCGGCCAGCGGCGCAGCGTCCATCGCCGTGCCGCTCACAGCGCCGTGGTCACAGGTCCGGAGCGCTCGCGTTCAGCCTCGTAGGAGGCGATGCGCGCCTCCTCCGAGAGCGTCACGCCGACGTCGTCGAGCCCCTCGAGCAGCCGCCTGCGGATCTCGTGGTCGATCGAGAAGGGCACCTCGCGCCCCTCGAAGCGGACCTCCTGGGCGCGCAGGTCGATCTGGCCCTCCCCGCAGCGCGCGAGCGCGCGGCAGTCCTCCTCGGAGAGCACGATCGGCAGCAGCCCGATCTTGGTGCAGTTGGAGTAGAAGATGTCGGCGAACGACGGCGCGACGATCGCCTGGAAGCCGTAGTCCTGCAGCCCCCAGGGCGCGTGCTCGCGCGAGGAGCCGCAGCCGAAGTTCTCGCCCGCTACGAGGATCGGGTTGGGCGGCAGGTCCCAGTCGGGCTCCTTGGCCCAGTCGTAGAACACGAACTCGCCGAAGCCCGTGCGCTCGACGCGCTTGAGGAACTGCTTGGGCATGATCTGGTCGGTGTCGACGTTGCTGCGGTCGAGGTGGCTCACGCGACCGGTGATCGTCTCGATGGCCTGCATCTAGGGGCTCCCTTCCGTTGGCGTGGGTCGGGCGCTCATCGCCACTCCCGGATGTCGACGAAACGTCCCTCGATCGCGGCGGCGGCGGCCATCTGCGGCGAGACCAGGTGCGTGCGCCCGCCGCGGCCCTGGCGCCCCTCGAAGTTGCGGTTGGAGGTGGACGCGCAGCGCTCGCCGGGCTGCAGGATGTCGGGGTTCATCCCGAGGCACATCGAGCAGCCCGCCACCCGCCAGTCGAAGCCGGCGGCACGGAAGACCTCGTCCAGCCCCTCGGCTTCAGCCTGTGCGCGCACCTGCTGGGAGCCGGGCACGACCATCGCGCTGACCCCCTCGGCGACGCTGCGCCCGGACACGACCTCCGCGGCGGCGCGCAGGTCGCCGATCCGCGAGTTGGTGCACGAGCCGATGAACACGCGGTCGATCGCGATCTCCTGGATCGGCGTGCCGGCCTCCAGCGCCATGTAGTGCAGCGCGCGCTCGGTGGCCTCGCGGTCTGCGGGCGAGTCGAACTCCTCGGGCGCGGGCACGCGCTCGGTGACGGGCAGCACCATGCCCGGGTTGGTGCCCCAGGTGACCTGGGGGGAGATCGCGGCGGCATCGACGCGCACCTCGGCGTCGAACTCCGCGCCCTGCTCGCTCGGCAGCGCCCGCCACGCCTCGAGCGCCGCGTCGAGCTCGGCGCCCTTCGGCGCGCCCGGGCGCTCGCGTTCCTCGAACCACGCGAACGTGGTCTCGTCGGGGGCGATCATGCCCGCGCGCCCGCCGCCCTCGATCGTCATGTTGCACACGGTCATGCGGCCCTCCATCGAGAGCGCGCGGATCGCCTCGCCCGCGTACTCCACGACGTGCCCCGTCATGCCCCCCACGCCGAGCTGGCCGAGCGTGGCGAGGATCAGGTCCTTGGCGGTCACGCCGAACCCGAGCGCGCCGTCGTAGGTGATGCGCATCGAGCGCGGCTTCTGCTGGACCATGCACTGCGTGGCGAGCACGTGCTCCACCTCGCTCGTCCCGATGCCGAACGCGAGCGAGCCGAACGCGCCGTGCGTGGAGGTGTGCGAGTCGCCGCACACGATCGTCATGCCGGGCTGGGTGACGCCCAGCTCGGGGCCGATCACGTGCACGATCCCCTGGCGCTCGGACCCGAGCGAGTAGACGGGCACGCCGAACTCCTCGCAGTTGCGCTCGAGCGTCTGCACCTGCACCCGCGAGAGCTCGTCCTTGATGCGGGCCGCGACGGGCGTGCCGTCGGTGGGCGTGTTGTGGTCGGCGGTGGCGAGCGTGCGGTCGGGCCTGCGCACGCGCCGCCCCGCCATCCGCAGCGCGTCGAACGCCTGGGGGCTGGTGACCTCGTGCACGAGCTGCAGGTCGATGTAGAGCAGTCCGTCTGCGACCTCGTGGGCCTCCCAGATCTTGTCGAACATCGTCTTGGGTGCGGTCATCGGGCTGTTCTCCTCGTGGGCTGGTGCTGTTCTTTTCTATCGGGAAGAAGGTGGGGTCGCGCCGCGTGCCGCGTCAGCTTCGTCTGAGCCCCGCGGAGACGACGGCCAGGAACGCCGCGTCGGCGTCGCTGGAGTTCTCGAAGTGGTGGGGAAGGTCGGCGTCGAACGTGACGCAGTCGCCCTCGCGCAGGGCGTGGCGCTGCCCGTCGCAGACGAGCACCAGCGCGCCCTCCTGCACGAGCGCTATCTCACGGCTCCCGGGCTCGTGGATCGGCGGGTCGTCCACGGCTCCCGTCGCGCCGCCGGGCGCGAGCGTGTGGAGCGTCAGCTCGGCGCGCTGGCCGGGCTGGGAGGCGGTGAGCACCTCCACGCGATGCCCGCGGCGGGCGTTGCCGCCGCGCCGGCGCGCGGAGGCGGGGACAACGGTCACCGCGCCGCCCTCGTCGAGGCGCAGCAGCTGTGAGAGGCGCAGCTCGAGGCCGCCCGCGATCCGCGCGGCGACGGTGAGCGTGGGGCTGGTCTCGCCCCGCTCCACCTGGGAGAGCATCGGCGCGCTGACGCCGCTGCGCGCGGCGAGGTCGCGCAATGAGAGCCCCGAGGACTCGCGCAGCGCCTTTACGCGCGCACCGATCACGCCGGGCTCGACGGCGGTCGGCTCCGTCCCGTCCGGCGCCCGCCCCGGGATGCGCGCGGGGATCGCGTCGATGTCGGCCGTCGCCATACAAGCGTACGTTATCACAGACGCCAGGCGTTCGGCCTAGGCTTGCGCGGTGAGCGCGCCCATCCCCCGCTCCCTGATCCGCGCGACCGACTTCGAGGTGCTGCCCGTCTCGCGCGTGCTGCGCCGCGGCGACGGGTACACCGTGGCGGCCTCGCCGAGCAACCCGCTGCACTACTGGGGCAACCTACTGCTGTTCGACCGCGCGCCGGAGCCGGGCGACGGCGCGCGCTGGGAGGCGCTCTCCGAGGCGGAGTTCGCACGGCAGGGGCGCGTGACCCATCGCACCTTCGCGTGGGAGGGCAACGACGGGGCGCTCGGCTCCGCACGCGAGGAGTTCCTCGCGCGCGGCTACGAGCTGGAGCAGACCGTGGGCCTCACCGCGCGCGCGGGGGAGCTCGAGGCGCACCCGCGCGCGAGCACGGCGGTGGAGGTCCAGGCGCTGGACCACCGCCCGGGCGCCGACGAGGACCTGTGGGCCCAGGTGATCGACATCCAGCTGGCCTCGCGCGAGAACCTCGTGGACGTGGAGGGCCAGCGCGACTACCAGCGCACGCGCGAGCGCGACCTGCGCGAGCTGTTCGCGGCGGGCCGCGGCGGCGCCTGGTTCGTGGCGAGGGACGGCGCGGAGGTCGTGGGGAGCTGCGGGATAGTGGTGACGGGGGGCCGCGGCCGCTACCAGGCGGTCGACACGGTCGCCGGCAGGCGCGGCGAGGGGATCTGCTCGCGGCTGCTCGTGGACGCTGCGCGCATCGCGTCCGAGCGCGACGGCGCGCGCTCGTTCGTGATCGGCGCGGATCCCGGCTACCACGCGCTGGCGATCTACGAATCGCTGGGGTTCACGCCGGTCGAGCGTGTGGCGGGCGTGTACCGGCCGCCACCCGAGGACCGCGCCTGACCGAGCCGTCCGCCGCTACCCGCCGGCGGCGTACACCCGCCACGGCTCTGCGACGCCCTTCAGCTCGTGCTCGCCGCGGTCGTCCAGCGTGAACGGCGAGCCGATCGAGAGGTCGCGCACGGTGCGGCTCGCGAGCACCTCTTCCGGCGCGGCGAGCGCGGCGATGCGCGCGCCGATGTGGACCGCCATCCCGCCCACGTCGCCGTCGCCGAGCAGCTCGCACTCGCCGGTGTGAAGGCCTGCGCGGATCGGCAGGTCGATCGCGGCCAGCCGGTCGCGAAGCGACACCGCGCAGCCGACGGCGCGGCTCGGACCGTCGAACAATGCGAGCGCGCCGTCCCCGAGCGACTTCACGACGCGTCCCCGATGGCGGCCCACCTCTTCCCGGACGATCGAGTCGTGGCGCCCGAGCAGCTCGCGCCAGCGTCCGTCGCCCATCTCGGATGCGAGCGCGGTGGACCCCACGATGTCGGTGAACATCACGGTCGCGAGCACGCGCTCGCTCGCAGGGCGCGGCGGCGATCCGGTGAGGAACGCCTCGATCTCCCGCCCCGGCTCCTCGGGGTCCCCCACCCACACCTGCCCCGAGCCGCCGATCTCCAGGTAGCGCGCGCCCGGGATCCCCTCGGCGACGGTGCGCGAATGGCGCACGTCGATTTCCTCGTCGCCCGAGCGCCGCAGCACGAGCGTGGGGCACTGGATCGAGCCGAGCACCTCCCGCACGTCGGTCTCCCCCGCTCGCAGCAGCGTCGCGGCGGCGCCGTTGGGACCCGAGGCGAGCCGCTGGTAGCGGGTCATCGCGGCGCGCAGCTCGGGGTCGTCGCCGCCCATCGCCGCCCAGGCGTTGCCGGGCTCGTCGCGTCCCCAGGTGGCCACGAGCTGCCCGATCGAAGCTTCGCGCTGCTGCTGCGTCTTGGCCCACTCGTATCCCGGCCCGCGCACGAGCCGGGGCACCGGCGCGGCGAGGACGAGCGCACGCACGGACTCCGGGTGGGAGGCCGCGAACAGCAGCGCGAGGCGTGCGCCCTCGTTGATCGCGAGCACGGCCGCTTCGGGCGCGTCCGCCGCCTCGAGCACCGCGCGGACGTCGTCGACCTGCTCCTCCAGCGGGCTCGCGCCGGCGAGACCGTCGGACATCCCGTTGCCGCGCCGGTCGAACAGGATCAGGCGCGCGAAGCGCGCGAGGCGCATCGAGAAGGCCGCGATCGCGGGGTGGTCCCAGCCGAGTTCGATGTTGGAGAGGAACGAGGGCACGAAGAGCAGGTCCAGGGGTCCATCGCCCACCACCTGGTAGGCGATCTGCGCGTCGCCGCTGGCCGCATATCGCGTCTCGGGTGGCACCGCGGGAAGCGTAGGCACTCATCAGGTACAACGCCCGCGGGGCCGGTGCCGTGAGGCGTCTGCGCGGCTCAGCGCAGCTTCGCGGCCGCGCCGAACCGCGCGGGGCGGGCGGCGCGCAGCGCGCTGCCCCCGGCCGCCGTCGAGCCGACCACGGCGGTTATGCGGTAGCGGCCACGCGGGAGCCTGCCGAGCGCGAACGACAGCGTGTGCGTACCGGGCCGCGTGTCGGCGCCGTGCAGCACGAGCGGGTGCACGTGCGCGCTGCGTGGCCCCTTGACGCCCGCCACGAGCGTCACGGTGGCCCCGGCGGGCACGTGACCCACCTTGACGGCCAATGCGAGCACGGCACCGGTGCGGGCGCGCCGCAGCGTCGCGCGCGTCACGCGGGCGAGCACCGCGCCGAGCGTACGGCCGTGGACGGTGCGTACGCTCGTACGCCCGTGGCGGCGCACGCTCACGCGGATCGCGGTGCTCGGCAGCGACGACCAGGACGACGGGGTCACCGACACCTTCGCGCCGCTCGCGAGCGCGATCGCCGGGAGCGCGACCGCGTACGGGCTCTGTCCGGCGCCGATCGCCTGCAGCGTGATGTGGGCGGTGGTGGGCGCGCCGGTGTGGCTGAGGGTGAGCGATCCGCCGCTCATGCGCCACGCCTCGGAGCCGCCGCGCGAGCCCGTGTCGGAGACCTGCGCGAGCCGCTCGTCGTGCGCCACCGCGGCGGAGCGCGCGGCGGCTCCCGCGGCGCTCGCGCCCGGCGCCTGGATCACCGTGGCCGTGATCGGGCTCGCCGCCGCGTTGTGGAGCGTGAGCGAGCCGGCCTTCGGGTTCCAGGCGACGTGGTCGGTGCCGGTGCGCGCCCCGGTCTGCAGCTGGGCACCGAGGCCCTGCCCGAGCAGCTCGACGTCGCCCGCACCGTGCCGCGCCACGTCCACGGTCGCTCCGGGCGAGGTGCCCGCGATGAAGCGCGGCGGCCCGTTGGCGCCCACCAGCGGGTCCCAGGCAGCGAGGTCGGGGCGCCCGGACTTCGGCCGGAAGCTCGCGGTGGCGGCGTTCCAGCTCGTGTTGCCCGACACGTCCGCGCCGCCTGCGATCTGATCCCCGGTGCCCGCCATCGCGATGTCGACGCCCGCGATCGTGAACAGGTTCGGCGTGGAGGGGAACTTGCCGTCGAGGACGGGCAGCTTGGACTGCGGGAAGACGAGCAGGTTAGAGCTGTCGCCGGTCCATCCCATCTGCGCGAATTCCCAGTGCCCCGACGGGTCGCCCTGGACGATGATCTGGCTCAGGGTGCGATCGCGCGCGAAGTGCAGTTCGGCGTTGTCGCTCGATTCGTTGGGCTCCTCTTCGGCCGGACGGTAGGGGACGTTGGAGTTGTAGACGTCGATCGCCGTCCTGCCTTCCGGGAGCGATTCGGTCGCGTAGGCGACGACGGCGTGGCCGCCTTTCAGCCCGGGCACCATCCCGATGATCGGCGGTTCGTGTTTGGCGAGCTGTTCCTTGACCTCGCTCACCTGGGGCGCCGAGCCACCCGGCGCGATCCAGTTTTCGAAGATCTGGCCCGTGACCTGGCCGATCACCTGGTCGCTGAACTGGACCGAGAAGTCCTCGGCGAGCATTTCGCCGAGCGGGACGCTCGGTTCGGTTTCGCCCGTCAGCTGGAAGATCGAAGGGCCGCTGTTGGGGAGGTTGGCGACCTTTTCGCGCCCGTCGAGGAACAGGAGGTCCGCGAGCGAGAACCCGAAGCAGAAGCCCGCCTTCAGGCTCTGGTTGACGACGTCCTCCATGATGATCGCTTCGGGCGTGAGCCCCGGGCCCCACGGGAGTTCCAGGTTCGCCCCGGGGAACGTGCTGCGCACCATTTCGTCGTTGAGCTTCGGGTAGCCGGGACCGGACCCCACGCCCTGGTTCTTCGCGTCGAACCCGTACGTGTCGCGGTAGTCGGAGACGTGCACCGGCGAGCTGGAGCGCAGCGTTTCACCGTGGGGGGTGAGAACGTCGATCGGCCCGCTGCTCGCGAGCTCGGGCACGGTGCCCGTGAGGGTGCGGCCGTCGCCGCTCGCGGTCCCCGGCGTGCGCGCGAGGTGGTTGCCGAACTGCACCTGGTCACCCGGGCAGAAGCCTTCCCCGCCGAGCGAGAAGCTCGAGCCGAACGCGCCGTTCGACGCCAGCGCGGGCAGCGCGGCGAAGCTCGGGGTGCCGTAGCCGCTCGCCGTCGTGGCGATCCTCCCCGGGAACCCGACGAGGTGCGCAAAGCTCGTCGAGCTCGGCGAGCCCGCGAGCGTGCCCGTCACCTCGACGGCGAAGCCTTCGTGGTTGGCGAGCGCCGGGGAGCCGGTCACGACGAGCGTCGCGTGGCCGTTGAACGCGCTCACTTCAGTGGGCGAGATGCTCACCTGCGTGCCCGCGGGCGCGCCCGCCACGGGCGTCGCGGCGAGCGCCACGCTGCCGGTCAGAAGCGCGGGCGATTCGACGGTCACCGGGAACGTGTACTCGGTGCAGGGAGCCACGTTGGTGGGGCTCTGGGGCACGCTCACTTCGAACGCCTGCAGGACCTGCGCGGTGGCGGCGATCGACCGCGGCGCCACGCCCGCTGACGGTTCGCCCGGGGTCGCCGTGATCGTCGCCGTCGTCGCCCCCAGCGCCGCGGACGCCGTGGCCGTCAGTTCGATCGTGGCGCTCGTTTCGGTCCCTTTGAGCGTGCTCGGCGCGACGGTCGCGGTGACGCCCGCGGGGAGCCCGCTCACGCTGAGCGTGACGTTGCCGTGCGATCCGTTCAGGCGCGCGATCGACACGGGCACTTTGACGCTCTGGCCCTCGGCGACGTTGAGCGGCGTGGAGGTCGGGTTGAACACGACCGACAGGTCGGGAACGGGTGCTTCGGGCGTCACGAACGCCAGGTCGTCGATCGCGTGGATTTCCGGCGTGCTGATGAACGGCGCGAACACGCCCGGCGGGCCCGGTTTCGCGTTGATTTTCGGTGGATACGGCGGCCCTTCGATCGCCAGATAGGCGATTTCGAATCCCGCGGTGGAGACTTCCATCTGGTTGCCGATCCCCGTCGCGCCGGTGGTGATCGTCTTATGCGCGACGAGTTCCCGGCTCACGTTCCAGGCGTACAGCGTGAATTCCTGACCGGCCGCGTCGGTCGAGCCCACGTACACGCTCACTTTGTCGGCCAGCGTGGAGAGCGCCGCGAACGCGCCGTCTTCCCCGTTCATGTCGTCGTCGCAGCCGAGGTCGGCGGCCTGTCCGCCCGAATGCGTCGGGCTGGTCGCGAACACCCGCGGGCCCGGGATGCAGTCGTAGTGGAACGTGCCGTTGCCGGGCGGGTTGCCGAACGTGAAGCCCGCTTCGATGTACCGCTCGAAGGTGAGGCCGGGATACTGGCCGGTGACGAACGTTTCCGGAGCAAGCTTGTCGAAGTCGAGTGTCGTCGTCACGTCGGCGGCGCCCGCGGCCGGGACGCCCACCACGAGCATCACGAGCGCCGCGAGCAGCGGCACGACTGCTTTGCGCAGCATCTGAGCTTTCACCAACCCCCTGGCGCACCCGGCTGGTGCGACGGCGCAACACTACATCGCGCGTCGGCCGCCGTGCTCGGAGTGTGGACACACGGTCGATTCCGCGGCGCCGGCGGGCCGCGTCGCGCTCATCACGACGCGACCCACACGGTGCGCCCTCGCCGGCGCACCCCTGAAGCGCTCAGGCCGTCGGCTCGGGCAGGCCCACGGCGTCGCTCGCCTGCGAGCGCGCGAGCGCGACCGACAGCGCGCGCACGTACGCGCGCGCCGCCGCGTCGATGATGTCCGTGGAGACGCCCTGCCCCGCGCCGGTCACGCCGTCGAGCTCCACCACGACGGACACCTCGCCGAGCGCGTCCTGACCCTCTGTGACCGCCCCGATCGTGAACTCGCTGAGCGCAGGCGCCGTTCCCGTGGCGGCGTTGATCGCCTGGAACGTCGCGTCGATCGGTCCGTCGCCGGTGAAAGAGCCGGTCGCCGACGTGCCGTCGGGGAGCGTCACCGAGACCCGCGCGTGCGGCGGGCGCAGCGAGGACGCGTCGACCTCGAACCACTCCAGCGAGTAGCCCGGGACGTCCTCGCGCAGCTCGTCGGTGACGAGCGCCTCGAGGTCCATCGCGGTGACGTTCTTCTTGCGGTCGGCCAGCTCCTTGAAGCGCTTGAAGGCGGTGTTGAGCGCCTGCCCGTCCAGCTCGAAGCCCATCTCCTGCAGCGCTTTGCTGAGCGCGTGCCGGCCCGAGTGCTTGCCGAGCACGATCGCGTTGCTGCGCAGCCCCACGGTGGTGGCATCCATGATCTCGTAGGTGGCACGCTCCTTCAGCACGCCGTCCTGGTGGATGCCCGCCTCGTGCGCGAACGCGTTGCGACCGACGATCGCCTTGTTCGGCTGCACCGGGTAGCCCGTCAGGCGCGACACCAGGCGGCTCGTGCGCGCGATCTCGGTCGTGTCGATCCCCGTCCACAGGCCCATCGTGGGCTCGCGCGTGTGCAGCAGCATCACGATCTCCTCGAGCGAGGCGTTGCCGGCGCGCTCGCCGATCCCGTTGACGGCGCACTCCACCTGACGGCAGCCGCCCTGCACGCCCGCGAGCGAGTTCGCCACGGCCATGCCGAGGTCGTCGTGGCAGTGGACCGACACCGTCGCGGCGCGCAGGTCCGGGACGAGCCGGAACAGCTCCTCGAACATCCGCCGGTACTCGTCGGGCATCGTGTAGCCGACCGTGTCGGGGACGTTGATCGTGCTCGCGCCCTCATCGAGCGCGATCTGGATCACCTCGGCCATGTACTCCAGGTCCGAGCGTGAGCCGTCCTCGGGCGAGAACTCGACGTCGTCGGTGTACTCGCGCGCCTGCGCCACCGCCGCGCGCACCTGGCCCTTGACGTCCTCGCGCGTGGTCTGCAGCTTGCGCTCGATGTGGATGTCGCTCGTGGCGATGAACGTGTGGATCCGCGGTCGCTCGGAGTCGCGCACCGCGTTCCACGCTGCCTCGATGTCCTGCTTGCTCGTGCGCGCCAGCCCGCAGATGACCGGCCCTTCCACCTCCCGCGAGATCGCCTGGACGGACTCGAAGTCACCGGGCGAGGTGATCGGGAAGCCCGCCTCGATGATGTCGACCCCGAGCCGCGCGAGCTGGTGGGCGATCTCGAGCTTTTCCTGCTTGTTCAGGCTGATGCCGGGCGACTGCTCGCCATCGCGCAGGGTGGTGTCGAAGATGCGGACGCGGTTGGCGTCGTCTCGCTGCGGGTCGGTGGTGCTCATGCCGTTCGTGCTCCTTCTCTATCTCGCTTGCTGTTCCTCTCCGTTGGGTTTGCGGCTACGCGGCCGCCACGCACTATTCCCCCCGAGGGGGGAGCAGGAGAAGCTGCAGAAGCGAGTACGGAAACGACATTCGCCAGCGAGAGTAGCAGCGCACGCGGCGCGTGGCGAGTCAGCTCGGCGTGTACGGCGGCGCCACGCCCCAGCCCCACCGCGGCACCGGAGCGTGCGCGGCGGTGTCCGCGCCCGGCTGGGAGTTGTGCAGCGCCAGGCGCGTGCCCCACTCGGCGTATCCCATGATCGCCGCGCGGAACTCCGGGTCGGCGGGGAGACCGACGTCGTCTGCGGCGCGGCTCAGCAGGGTCACGAACCGCAGGCGCATCTCGGGCGTGATCGCGAGGTCGACGTGGTGGGCGAGCATGCTCTCGTAGCCACCGCGCCGATCGGTGTACGTCGCCGGGCCGCCCATCACCTCCGCCCACCAATCCGTCACGTGCTCGCGGTGGCGCACGCTCACGGTCCCGGTCGGGCCGAACAGCGCCGCGATCTCGGCAGCGTCGGATTCGACGAGGTCGTAGAAGCGGTTGAGCCAGCGGGCGAACGCGTCGCGTCCGCCCGCCCACTCGTAGATGCTCGGATCCTCCGCCACGCCACCCCGAAGCCAGCGGATTAGAGGACGATCCCGCTCAGCAGGCAGTGCGCGGGCACGCCGGCTTGGACTTCGCCGCCGACGACCGCGAACGTGATGTCCTCCCAGAACATTTCACCGTTTTTCTGGGCGATGAAGAACGTCGCGCTTTCCTCCATGATGCCTTTCGCGGTCACTTCGTCGGGGACGACGATTTCCGGCGTCGCAGGGAATGTGGCATCGAGCAGGTTGGGGGTGGTTTCTTTGCCGTTGTTGGCGATCCCTCGGGCCGTGACCGCCCCGCCTACGGGGATCGTGTCGCGGAGCGTACCGAGGACTTCGCCGGGCCCTTTGCCGGGCCTGCACGAGAAGCCGAACTGAATCGCACCGGTCGTCACCACGGGGTGGTTCGGGTCTTCCACCGTGGGCGCCTCGCTCAGGAAGTACTTCGCCGCGCCCGGCCCCGCGGCACCCGCCACTCCCGGCGCACCCTGCGGGCCGATTGCACCCGCTGGGCCCGCCGGGCCCGCGGGGCCCGCCGGGCCAGTCGCCCCGCGCGGTCCGCGTGGCCCGCGGTTGGAAGCTTTCTTCTTCTTCTTGTGGTGGCTCGTCGCCTTCGCGTGCCCGCTCGTCGCCTTCGTGAGCAATGCCGGCAGCAGCACGCTCGCATCCGCGCCGGTCGCGCCCACGCCAAGCCCGGCACACGCCGCGAGCGCCCAGACGGCGCAACGCTTCGATCTCGATCTCATGGCTCTCTCCAGTGCTCTCGTTGGGACGGCGCAGCGGCGCCGGCCGACGGGGGCGCCGGCGGGCGGGAGCGTAGCTGACCTCCAGAGCACGGGGGGACCGATCGACGAGGAGAGCACGTCTGTGCAAGACGCGACAGGAGCGCCCAGCCCGGCGGCGAGGAAGCCGTACAGCGGTTGAGCTACGGCGTGAGCACGACCTTGCCCACGTTGCGGCGCTCGACGATCATCGTCTGCGCCTCGCCCGCCTGCTCGAACGGGAACGCGCCCGCCACGACGGGATCGATCGTGCCGTCCTGCATCATCTCCCGAAGCGGGTCGATCCAGGGCGCGAGCGTGCCGCGGTCCTTCCACAGGGTGAGCATGTTCAGGCCGATCACCGCCTTGGATTCCTGCATCTGCTTGATCATGTTGAAGCGCGGCATGCTGAGCACCGCTTTGAGCGCAGCGGGGATGTTTTTGCGCTCGCCCGAGACGACGGCGGAGGCGCCGAACGCGACGAGGCGCCCGCCCGGCCTCAGCAGGTTGTAGCCCGTGCGGAAGCTCTTGCCGCCGACCGCGTCGAGGATCACGTCGAACTGCCCCAGCCCGCGCTCCCAGCCGTCGTTGGTGTAGTCGACCGCCTGGTCGACGCCGAGCTCGCGGATGCGCTCGTGCTTGGAGGGCGAGGCGGTTCCCACCACCTCCGCGCCCGAGCGCTTGGCGATCTGGGTGGCGGCGATGCCCACGCCGCCCCCCGCCGAGTGCACGAGCACGCGCTCGCCCGGCTGCAGCGCGCCGTAGCCGATCAGCCCCGCCCATGCGGTCGCGTAGTTGACGGGGATCGCCGCGCCCTGCTCGAAGCTCAGCGAGTCGGGCAGCGCGACCACGTCGGCCGCCGGCACGACCACCTGCGAGGCGTAGCCGCCGAACTGCGTGCCCGCCAGCACACGCGCGCCCGGAACGACGCCGTTCGCGCCCTCGCCGACCTCGAGCACCGTGCCCGCGACCTCGTAGCCGACCACGCACGGCGTCGGGGGCGCGTCACGGTAGAGCCCCATGCGCGCCATCACATCGGCGAAGTTGATGCCGCTCGCGGCGACGTCGATCCGAACCTCGCCCGCACCCAGCGGCGGGTCGGGGCGCTCCTGGACCTGCAGGGCGTCGGGCCCCCCGTGCTTGGTGATGACCACCGCGCGCATCGCGCAGGCAGACTACTCGTCCGCCGCCTGCGAGGAGTGTGCGTTCGCGCACTCAGGCGCGCCGGGGCCTACGCGCGCCGGTCAGCTCAGGTCGACCGACCAGCCGCCCACGAAGCCCTCCGAGGCGACGATCTCCTCCAGCACGTCGCGCGGCACCGGCGCGTCGGTGGTGACGACCATCGCCGCCAGCCGC
Source organism: Solirubrobacteraceae bacterium (assembly GCA_025934395.1). GTDB lineage: Bacteria > Actinomycetota > Thermoleophilia > Solirubrobacterales > Solirubrobacteraceae > Palsa-744. The sequence continues at coordinate 25,398 of JAICYC010000003.1, forward strand.
TGGGCCCCCTCGCCGCGCTCGGATCCGTCGGGGGCATGCCCGACCGCGGCGGAGGCGATGTTGACGCCGTGGGCGCCGAACAACGTGCCGACGCGCCCGATCATGCCGGGCAGGTCCTCGTAGCGGAACACGGTCACGTAGGGCTCCAGCTCGATCGTCAGGCGCCTGCCCTGCACCTCGACGAGGTGCGGCAGGCGGCTCGGGCCGATGCCGGTGCCCGCCACCGCCACCCGCTCGCTCGTGCCCTTGCGGGTGCCCCCCGCGATCACGGTCACGCGGATCAGCTCGTTGAAGTCCTCGGCCTCGGAGACGACCTTCTCCTCGAAGACGATCCCGCGCTGCTGGGCCATGGTGGGCGCGTTGACGAGGTTCACGTCCTCCTCGGTGCGGCCGCCGAGCGCTCCCACGATCACCGCGAGCCCGAGCAGGCGCGTGTCGTAGTCGGCGATGCGGCCGAGGAACGCCGCCTCGATCCGCTCGACGGAGCTGCCCTCCGCGAGCCCCATCGCCAGGCGGCCGAGCTGTGTGGCGAGCGGCAGGAACGGACCGAGCATCTCCATGTCCTCCGCGGCGATCGCGGGGATGTTGACCGCCGTCGAGACCACGCCGCCCTCGAGCGCCGCCACGACCTGCTCGGCGCTCTGGTAGCCGGCCCGGTCGGTCGCCTCGGCGGTGGACGCGCCGAGGTGCGGCGTGACGATCACGTTGGGGTAGGAGAACAGCGGGTGCTCGGTCATCGGCTCGCTCGTGAACACGTCGATCGCGGCACCGCCCACCTTGCCGGCGTCGAGCGCGGCCTGCAGCGCCTCCTCGTCGATCAGGCCGCCGCGCGCCACGTTCAGGATGCGCACGCCGTCGCGCATCGCCGCGAACTGCTCCGTGCCGAGGAAGCCCTGGGTCTCGGGCGTCTTGGGGAGGTGGATCGTGATGAAGTCCGCGTTCGCGTAGATCTCCTGAGGATCCGCCGCCGTCTCGACGCCGAGCTCGCGGTAGCGCTCCGCGCTGACGTACGGGTCGAACGCGAGCACGCGCATGCCGAATCCCCGCGCCCGCTGCGCCACGAGCTGGCCGATGCGCCCGAAGCCGATGATCCCGAGCGTCTTCTCGTAGAGCTCGACGCCGGAGAACTTCGAGCGCTCCCATTTGCCCGCCGTCAGCGACGCGTACGCCTGCGGCACGTTGCGTGCGAGCGCGAGCAGCAGCGCCATCGTGTGCTCTGCGGCCGTGACCACGTTGGACTCGGGCGCGTTCGCCACGACGATCCCGCGCCGGGTGGCGGCCTCGACGTCCACGTTGTCCACGCCGACGCCCGCGCGGCCGATCACGCGCAGCCGGTCCGCGCGGTCGATCAGGTCCGCGGTGAGCTTGGTGGCGGATCGGATCAGGATCCCCTCGTAGCCGCCGATCCGCTGCTCGAGCTCGCCGTCCTCCCAGTCGATGCCGAGGTCGACGTCGAAGTGGCTCTGCAGCAGCGCGACGCCGGAGTCGCCGATCTTCTCCTTCACGAGAACCTTCATCCGGGCGTTGTCGCTGCCCTCGGCGCTCATGCGTCCAGCGCCTCCACGACGAAGTCGATGCACGCGGTGAGCGCTTCCACGTCGGCGGTGTCGATCGCCGGGAACATCCCGATCCGCAGCTGGTTGCGCCCGAGCTTGCGGTATGGCTCGACGTCCACGATCCCGTTCGCGCGCAGCGCGGCGGCCACCGCGGCCGCGTCGACCGCGTCGTCGAAGTCGACCGTCCCGACCACGAGCGAGCGCAGCGCGGGGTCGGCGACGAACGGCGCCGTGTAGGACGTGCGCTCCGCCCAGCCGTACAGGTGCTGCGAGGACGCGCTCGTGCGCTTCACGCAGAAGTCCAGGCCGCCGCCGCCGAGCATCCAGGAGACCTGGTCGGCGAGCAGCAGCAGCGTCGCCACCGCGGGGGTGTTGTAGGTCTGGTCCTTGCGCGAGTTCTCGAGCGCCGTGGCGAGCGACAGCGACTCGGGGATCCAGCGCCCGCCCGCGGAGGCGAGCTCGGAGATGCGCTCCTGTGCGGCCGGGCTCAGCACGGCGAGCCACAGCCCGCCGTCGGACCCGAAGCCCTTCTGCGGAGCGAAGTAATAGGCGTCGGTCTGGGCGATGTCGACCGGCAGGCCGCCCGCGCCGGAGGTCGCGTCGATCGCAACGAGCGCGCCCTCGCTGCCGGCTTGTGCCGCTGACGGTGCGGGACGAACCGGCGTCACCATCACGCCGGTCGAGGTCTCGTTGTGCGCCCACGCGAGCACGTCGGCGCCCTCGCCGCCGGCGCCCGCGAGCGCGGCCGGATCGGGCGCGCCGCCGGGATCGGCCGCGATCGTGACCGGGTCGCCGAGAAACGGCGCGCCCGCGCTCACCGCTGCGAACTTCTGGGAGAACTCGCCGAAGGTGAGGTGCGCCGAGCGCTCGCGCACGAGCCCGCACGCCGCGGCATCCCAGAACGCCGTGGTGCCGCCGTTGCCGAGCGCCACCTCGTAGCCGTCGGGCATCGAGAACAGCTCGCGCAGCCCCGCGCGGATCTCGCCGACGAGCGCCTTGACGGGCTTCTGGCGGTGGGAGGTGCCCATCACCGCGGCGCCGTCGCCCGCGAGCCGTGCGAGCGCGGCGGGACGAACCTTGGAGGGACCGCACCCGAACCGCCCGTCGGCGGGCTTCAGCTCGGCGGGGATCGTGAGACGCTGCTCGGTGAGGGGGCTCGTCGTCATGGGGACTCCTCGTTCGGTGGGACCTCGGGGCGGGTCGCTTCTATGAGGGTGCCCAGGCGCGCGGCGGTGGTGCGTTCTCGCCGCTTCCCGGTGGTGAGCTCCACCCGAGCGCCAGTCGCGGCGAGGAACGCGAGTTTAGCGAACCGCTCCCGGCGCGCCGCGGTCATCCCGGGTAGAGCACCTCGCGCTGCACGGTGCGCGCCGTCCACCCGTCGGGCAGGCGCGTGCTCGCCACGCCAGCGCTCGCCTCGGCCGCCACCAGGCAGTACTCCGGCGCGGGCCCGAGCACGAGCAGCCGCCGCCACAGGCTCGCGCGGCCGGGATCCATCCCGTCGCCGAGCAGCTCGCCCAGGCGCCGTTCGGGCGAGCCGGGGGGACGCGCGACCCATGTGGCCGGCGCCGGCGTCCCGGGCTCCCCGTCCGCGAGCGCGCGCTCGCCCTCCAGGAGCGAGTAGAGCCCGCCCGCGCCGTCGGCGATGCCGCGCGCGGCGCGGTCGTGCGGCGTGCGATGGCCGCGGCCCACGGCGGCCTCGTTGAGCACGCCGAGCGCGGTGAAGTCCTCGACGAGGTACCAGTCCTCGTAGCCCTCGCCGTCGAGCCACGGCGCGCGGGGCACGCGGAAGGTCGCCGAGCCGAGCATCCCCACGGGCGGCGAGCGATGCAGCGAGCGGTGGAAGCCGAGCAGCGCGTCCTCGTAGGAGGCACCGTCAGCCTGCTCGCCGCGCCGGTGCCAGAAGACGTAGGCGATCACGGCCGGGCTCTAGAAGGCCGGCTTGATCCAGTCCATGTGCGAGCGCAGCTCCGCGCCGACGTGCTCGACCTGGGTGTCCGCCTGCTCGGCGCGCATCCGCTTGAAGTTCTCCTGGCCGGCGCGGTTCTCGGCGATCCACTCGCGCGCGAAGTCGCCCGACTGGATCTCCTGGAGGATCTTCTTCATGTTCGCGCGCGTCTCGTCGGTGACCACCCGCTTGCCGCGGGTGTAGTCGCCGTACTCTGCCGTGTTGGAGATCGAGTAGCGCATCCCCGCGAGCCCCTTCTCGTGCATCAGGTCGACGATCAGCTTGAGCTCGTGCAGGCACTCGAAGTACGCCATCTCGGGGTCGTAGCCCGCTTCCACGAGCGTCTCGAAGCCCGCCTGCACGAGCTCGGAGGCGCCGCCGCAGAGCACCGCCTGCTCGCCGAACAGGTCGGTCTCGGTCTCGTCCTTGAACGAGGTCTCGATCACGCCTCCGCGCGTGCAGCCGATCCCCTTCGCGTACGCCAGCGCGAGCGCGCGCGCGCCGCCCGAGGCGTCCTGGGCGATCGCGAGCAGGCCGGGTACGCCGCTGCCTTCGGTGAACTGACGGCGGACGAGGTGGCCCGGGCCCTTCGGCGCCACCATCGCCACGTCCACCCCCGGCGGAGGCTCGACCTCGCCGTAGTGGATCGAGAAGCCGTGGCCGAACAGGATCATGTTTCCCTCGGCGATGCCGTCGCGGATCTCCGACTCCCAGATCTCGCGGTGCTTCTCGTCGGGCAGCAGGATCATCACGAGGTCGCCGCGGCTCGCTGCCTCGACGACCGGCAGCACCTCGAGCCCCTGCTCGCGCGCCTGCGCGACCGAGGCCGAGTCCTCGCGCAGGCCGACGACGACGTCGGCGCCGGAGTCCTTCAGGTTCAGCGCGTGGGCGTGGCCCTGCGAGCCGTAGCCGATGATCGCGACGGTCTTGCCGTCGAGGAGCTTCAGGTCTGCGTCGTCGTCGTAGATCATGCGCGGCAGGCTATCTGTTCGCGTTCGCCGTCGGCGATCAGGCCTCGGCGACCGCCACCAGCGTGCGCCCCGGCAGCTCGATCGTCCCCGCGGCGGCCGTGTGCGGGCCCAGCAGCTCGCGCAGCGTCGCGCGAACCGCCGCGATCTCGGGCTCGGTGAGCGACATCACCGCCTCGTGGAAGGCCTGTGAGACGTCGAGCTGGAACTCCCACAGCTCATCGAAGCTCTCGTGACGGCGCATCAGCGCGATGTCCTCGATGTGCGGCTCGGTGAAGCCGGCGTCCTCGATCAGCGAGCGCAGGAGCGCGCGGTCGCCCAGCGTGAACGGCCCGGGGCGGTCCCCGGAGCCGGGCCCGCCGGCGATCCCGTTCTCGCTCAGCGCGAGCGTGGGCAGCCGCGCCCACGGGTTGTGCTCGAGCGCGTCCCACACGGCGAGCGCCACGCGGCCGCTCGGTCGCAGCACGCGCCGCGTCTCCGAGAGCGCCGCGCCGGGGTCCGCCATCAGCATGTAGCCCCAGCGGCACAGCACCGCATCCACGCTCGCCAGCGGCAGGTCGATCCATTCCGCGCCGAGCACCTCGAACTCGACGTTGTCGAGCCCGAGCGCCTCGGCGCGCCGCCGCGCCCCGTCGAGCATCCCCGCGCTCTGGTCGGAGACGATCACCCTGCCCGCGGGCGCGACCAGCTCCGCGGCGAGCATCCCCGTCTCGCCGAGGCCCGCCGCGAGCTCGAGGACGGTCTGTCCGGGCTGGGGCGAGATCGCCTCCACGAGCCAGTGGGCCACCGGGGCCGCCCACGCCCCGATCCGGGCGTGATGGCGCACCCATCCCGGCGCCGCCGCCTCCCACGCGCGCGCGCTGTCGTCGCGGTAGCGCTCCGCGTCGAAGCTCACGCGGCCAGCTCCCGCCGCAGCAGCTTGCCCGACGCGGTCCGCGGCAGCGGCTCGGTGCGCGCCAGGAAGTCCTTCGGCACCTTGTATGGCGCGAGCGCGCTGCGGCAGTGCGCGGCGAGCTGCTCGCTGTCGAGCACCGCGCCCGGGCGCGCCACCACGACGGCCGCGACCGCCTCGCCCCAGCGCTCGTCCGCGTGGGCGAGCACCGCGGCCTCGAGCACGTCCGGGTGCGCCTCGAGCACCGCCTCCACCTCGGCGGGCGCGACGTTCTCGCCGCCGCTGACGATCGTGTCGGCCTTGCGCCCGACGACCTGCAGCCAGCCGCGCGCGTCGAGCCGTCCGAGATCGCCGCTCGCCAGCCATCCGCCCTCGAGCGCTGCCGAGCGCGCAACGGTGGGCCCCGCGAGCATGATCTCGCCGTCCTCGGCGAGGCGCAGACGCGTGCAGAACAGCGGCGGCCCCGCCGCGTGCCCGGGCTCGGAGATCGCGGCGACCGGCAGCGTGGTCGCCTGCGAGCACGTCTCGGTGAGCCCGTAGGTGAGGCTCACGGGCACCCCTTCCGCCAGCGCGCGCTCGCGCAGCGCGGCCGGGACCGGGCCGCCGCCCGCCAGCGCGCAGCGCAGCGCCGCGGGGCGCGCGAGGCCGGCATCGAGCAGGCGCGCGAGCGTCGTCGCGACGACGCTCACGAGCGTGATCTGCTCGTGTTCGAGCGCGTGCAGCGCGCGCTCGGTCTCGAAGCGCTCGTGCACCACGGCGGTGGTCGCGTAGATCGCCGAGCGGATCAGGATCGAGAGCCCGCCAACGTGCGAGAGCGGGAGCGTGCACAGCCAGCGCTCCTCGGGGTCCACGCCGAGCGCGACGCCGGATCCGAGCGCGCTCCACAGCAGGTTTCCGTAGGTGAGCTCGACGGGGCGGGGCGCTGCGGTCGTGCCGGAGGTGTGGACGATCAGGGCGGTGCTCGCAAGGTCGTGCCGGGACGGGGCGGCGGTCGCCGCACGCGCGCCGTCGCCCGCCCGTGCCCCGGCCTCGCCCGTGGCGAGCGGCTCCAGGAGCGTGAGCGCCGCCCCCGCGCACACGCGCTCGCGCTCGGGCGCCGCGAGGCGCAGGTCGACGGGGACGGCGACGGCGCCCAGGGTCATGCAGGCATGGAGCGCGGTCGCGAAGTCGAGGCCCGCGGGAAGCGCGATCGCGACGCGATCGCCCGGGGCGACACCGCGGGCCCGCAGCGCGGCCGCCCCTGCGCGCGCCGCGACGTCCAGCTCGCGGTAGGACAGCGTGCCCGCGGGCGTCTGCAGGGCCGGCGCGCCCGGCCGCCGGGCGGCGGCGCGCGCAAGCCATCCGTCGACCACCATCGCGCACAGGCTAGTTCGACGGCGGCGCGCACGCGCACAGGCCGAAGCCGACGGGCGTGCGTCGCAGGTGGATAGCCTTCGCGCCGTGAGCACCACCTGGACCAGCGCCGCGGACGGGTTCGAGGACATCCGCTACGAGAAGTCGGGCGGCCCCGACGCGGGGATCGCGAAGATCACGATCGACCGTCCGGAGGTCCGCAACGCGTTCCGTCCGCGCACGGTGATCGAGATCTCCCGTGCCCTGGAGCTCGCGCGGGAGGACCCCGAGGTGGGCGTGATCGTGCTGACCGGCGAGGGCCCCGACGCGTTCTGCTCGGGCGGTGACCAGCGCGTGCGGGGCGACACGGGCTACCTCCCCGAAGACGCCGAGGGCCGGCTGGCGGCGGTGGGCCGCTTCCACGTCACCGACCTGCACGTCCAGATGCGCCGCCTGCCCAAGCCGATCGTGGCGATGGTGGCGGGCTACGCGATCGGCGGAGGCCACGTCCTGCACGTCGTGTGCGACCTCACGATCGCCGCCGAGAACGCTCGTTTCGGCCAGGTCGGCCCGCGCGTGGGCTCGTTCGACGGCGGCTTCGGGGCGAGCGTGCTCGCGAACCTCGTCGGCCCGAAGAAGGCGAAGGAGATCTGGTTCCTGTGCCGCCAGTACGACGCGCGGGAAGCGCTCGAGATGGGGCTCGTCAACACCGTCGTCGCGCTCGAGCGCCTCGAGGAGGAGACCGTGCAGTGGTGCCGCGAGATGCTCGCCCTCTCCCCCTTCGCGCTGCGGATGCTGAAGGCGAGCTTCAACGCCACGGAGGACGGCTTCGCGGGACTGCAGCAGCTCGCACACGACGCCAACCTGCTCTTCTACGAGAACGCCGAGGCCCAGGAGGGCCGCGACGCCTACAAGGAGAAGCGCCGGCCGGACTTCTCGCGCTTTCCCAAGCGGGCCTGAGCTTGGGCGCGGTGCGCATATGGGTGATGGCGGCGCGCGTTCGCACGCTGCCCGCGGCGATCGCGCCCGTGCTCGTCGGCACCTCGCTGGCGCTCGGCGCGGGCACCTTTGAAGGGTTCGCGTTCGCGGCGGCGCTGCTCGGGGCGGTGTTCATCCAGGTCGGCACCAACCTGTCGAACGACTACTCGGACGCGCGCCGCGGCGCCGACACCGAGGACCGGCTCGGCCCGGTGCGCGTGACCGCGGGAGGCCTCGTGCCCCCCGGCCAGGTGTTGCTCGCGACCTACGTCACGTTCGGCCTGGCGGTGGGGTGCGGCGTGTACCTGATCGTCGTCGCGGGATGGGAGCTGCTCGCGGTCGGCGCCGCGTCGATCCTCGCCGGCGTGCTCTACACGGGGGGCCCCCGCCCGTACGGCTACGAGGGCCTCGGGGAGCTGTTCGTGTTCCTGTTCTTCGGCGTGGTCGCGGTGACGGGCTCCTACTTCGTGCAGATCCAGCACCTGCCGTGGGAGGCGTTCGTGACCTCGGTGCCGGTGGGGCTGCTCGCGGCCGCGATCCTCGTCGTCAACAACGTGCGCGACGTGGACACCGACGCGCGCGCGGGCAAGCGCACGCTCGCGGTTCGTCTCGGGCGCGAGCGCACCCGGGCGCTGTACGCGGCGATGCTCGCCGGCGCGTACGTGAGCGCGCCGCTGCCGTGGGTGTTCGGCTCCGAGACCGCCTGGCTGCTGCTGCCGTGGCTGACGATCCCGCTCGCGCTGCGGCTCGTGGCGCTCGTGCGCACCCACACCGACGGGCCCACGCTCAACGGGGCGCTCGCGCGCACGGGCGCCCTGCAGCTGGTGTTCTGCCTGCTGCTCGCGGCGGGGATCCTCGCCGGCGGGGGCGTCTCGGGGTGAAGCTCGAGTGCGAGCGCACCGAGCTCGCGCTGGTGAGCCCGATGAGCGCTGCGCACGGCGAGGTCGACCGCCGCGTGCTGCTGCAGGTCCAGCTCACCGGCGAGGACGGCGCGGTGGGCTACGGGGAGGCGGCGCCGCTTCCCGGCTACGACGGCTCGGACACGGGCGCGGTGGAAGCGGCGCTCCGCGGTTACGAGCCGGTGCTCGCCGCCGCCGAGCGCGAGGGCATGAACGGCCCCGCGGTCATCGAAGCCTGCCGCGCGGTGGCAGACATCCCGCAGGCGCTCGCCGCGATCGACCTCGCGCTGTGGGACCGGGCGGGCCGGCGCGAGGGGCGGCCGCTCGCGGCGATGCTCACCGACGTGCCCGCCGCGACCGTGCCCGTCAACGCGACGCTCACCGCGCTCGACCGCGCGGGCGTCGCCGCGCAGGCGCACGACGCCTGCGCCGCGGGATTTCGCTGCGTGAAGGTGAAGGTGGGCATCGGCGACGACGCGGGCCGCGTGGCAGCCGCCCGTGCGGGCGCCGGCCCGGCGCTCGACCTGCGGCTCGACGCCAACGGCGCGTGGGGGGTCGAGGAGGCGGTGCGCGCGATCGACGCGCTCGCGCCCGCGGGGCTGGAGCTGGTCGAGGAGCCCACGCGCGGCCTGCGGGCGGTGCGCGAGGTGCGCGAACGCGTGCCCGTGCGGGTCTCGATCGACGAGACCGCCGGTGAGCCGGGGGCGCTCGGCGCGGGGGTCGCCGACGCCGTCTGCCTGAAGGTGTCGCGCTGCGGCGGGGTCGCGGCGCTGCTGGCCGCCGCGACGCTCGTGCGCGCGGCGGGCGCGGAGGTGTACCTCGCATCGACGCTCGACGGGCCGCTCGGGATCGCCGCGGCGCTGCACGCCGCCGCGGCGCTCGCCTCGCGGGGGCCCCTGCCGTGCTGCGGCCTCGCCACGCTCGCGCTGTTCGACGGGGTCGCCGATCCGCTCCCCGCACGCGACGGGGAGATCGCGCTGCCGCCCGGGCCGGGGCTAGGGGTGGAGCCGCTCTAGCGCCCTCGCCAGCTCGGCGGGGCTCTCCAGCGGCAGGCCGTGACCGCCGGAGATCACGACGTACGCGGACCCGGGCACCTCGCGCGCCGTTCGCTCGCCGAGCGCGCGGAACTTCGCGTCGCGCTCGCCCACGATCACGGAGGTGGGCATCGACAGCTCCGGGAGCCTGCCCCACAGCGGCGCCATCGCGCCCACGCTCAACCCTCGCAGCGCGGCGGCGAGCGCGAGCGGGTCGTTGCGGCGCTGATCCTCGCCCGCGCGCCGCCGCACGGGCTCGGGCTCGCCTGCGAACACGGGCTGGCTGCGCCAGCGCTCGATCCACGCCTCGAACGAGGCCGACTCGAGCTCGTCGGCGAGCGCATCGTCGCGAGCCAGGCGCGCGGCGCGCTCGCCGGGGTCCTCGATCCCGGGGCTGCACGAGACGAGCGCCAGCGCCAGCACGCGCTCGGGCGCCGCGAGCGCGACGTGCAGCGCCACGCGGCCGCCGAGGGAGTACCCGCACAGCACGAAGCGCTCGGGCGCGGCCGCGAGCACGTGCTGCACGCACGCGTCGAAGGTGATCGGGCGCCCGCACCCGGCCATCCGGCCGTGCCCGGGCAGGTCCAGCGCGAGCGGGCGGTAGCGTTCACGCTCGATCTGATCGCAGACGCCATCCCAGGCGCGCCTCGTGCCGCCGAACCCGTGGAGCAGGACGAGCGTCTCGGGCACGACCGCATCCTATGAGCCCGCCAACCGACACCTACATGCTGCTGCGCGCGTTCGTCGACGAGCTCGCGCGCTGCGGGATGCGGGCGGCCTGCACGTCGCCGGGGTCGCGCTCGGCGCCGCTGGTGCTGTCGCTCGTGGGCGAGCGGCGGTTGCGGTGCTACTCGCACGTGGACGAGCGCTGCGCGGGCTTCTTCGCGCTCGGCCTGGCGAAGGCGACGGGCGTGCCGGTGGCGGTGGCGTGCACGTCGGGGACCGCTGCGGCCGAGCTGCTGCCCGCGGCCGTGGAGGCTCGCGAGGCGCGCGTGCCGCTGCTGCTGCTGACGGCGGACCGCCCGGCCGAGCTGCGCGACAACGGCGCCGGGCAGGCGATCGACCAGCTCGGCCTGTTCGGGAGCGCGGCGAAGTGGTTCGTCGAGGTGGCCGTGCACGAGGCGGGCGAGCGCGAGCTGCGGTGGATCCGCACGCTCGCGTGCCGGGCGTTCTGGACCGCGCTGGAGGGCCGCCCCGGCGTGGTGCACCTGAACTTCCCGCTGCGCGAGCCGCTCGTCGGCGAGCTGGACCTTCCCGCGGACGCGACCGGGCGCGCGATGGGCGCGCCGTACGTCGCGCGCCCGCCCGCCGCCGCGGGCGCGGCGGCGCAGGCGCAGCTCGCGGAGCTCTTGGGCGGGGCGCGCCGGGGCGTGGTGGTTGCAGGCCGCCACGAGCGCAGCACCCCGCTCGGGGAGGCTGCGAGCGCGTTCGCGCAGGCGGCGGGATGGCCGCTGCTCGCCGACCCGATGTCCGGAGCGCGGCGCGGTGGCGCAGCGGTGGCGCACTACGACGCGCTGCTCCGCGACGAGGCGTTCGCGGGCGCGATCCGGCCCGACGCGGTGCTGCGCGTGGGCGACCTGCCGGTGTCCAAGCCGCTGCGCGCGTGGCTGGCGAGCCTGGAGGGCGTGCCGCAGACGGCGCTGGATCCCGACGGCGCATGGCAGGACCCCGACGCGGCGCTCGCGGAGTCGTTGCCGCTGGAGCCGGCGGGCGCGCTCGCCTCGCTGGCGGCGGCGGGCGTGCCCGGCGCGGCCGACCCCGACTGGCTGCAGGAGTGGACGAGCGCCGACGAGCGCGCCGCGGCGGCGATCGACGTTGCGCTACGCGGCGGGGGCGGCGCCACCGTGGGCGGCACCCTCGGCGAGCAAGGGCGGGCGGGCGGACGCGGCGAGGCGCTCAGCGAGCCCGTGATCGCGCGCGAGCTGGGCGTGCTGCTGCCGGCGGCGGCGACGCTGTTCGTCGCCTCCTCGATGCCCGTGCGGGACATCGAGACGTTCTGGCCCGTGCGCGAGGACCCTCCGCGCGTGCTCTGCAACCGCGGCGCCAACGGGATCGACGGGACCGTCTCGGCGGCGTTCGGCGCGGCGGCGGCGAACCGCGGGCCGGTCGTGCTGCTGATCGGTGACGTGACGCTCGCGCACGACATCGGGGGGCTGCTCGCGGCGAGGCGCCTCGGCGTGAAGCTCACGATCGTGCTGCTGGACAACGACGGCGGGGGCATCTTCGACTTCCTGCCGATCTCCCGCACGGGCGCGGCCCTGGCGGCGGACCCCTCCGCGCAGCCCGGCACCGCCGGCGGCGCGCTCGACATCTACAGCCGCCACGTGCTCACGCCCACCGGCGTCGACTTCTCGGCGGCCGCCGCCGCCTACGGCCTCGGCTACGAGCGTCCCGCCGACGCTCGCGAGCTCCGCGGCGCCCTGGAGCAAACGCTCGCGGCGGACACCACGGGGGTGGTGCACGTGTGCACCGACCGCGGCGCCAACGTGCGCCTGCACCGGCGCGTGTGGGACGACGTCGCGGCGGCGCTCAGCCGCTGAGCAGCGGCAGCAGCGCCGCGAGCTTGATCTCCGTCTCGGCGAGCTCGCGCGCAGGGTCGGAGTCGCGCACGATGCCGTTGCCCGCGTAGCAGCGCGCGACGCTTCCCTGGAGCAGCGCGCAGCGCAGGGCGACGCAGAACTCGCCGTCGCCGGAGGCGTCGGTCCACCCGACCGGGCCGGCGTACCAGCCGCGGTCGAGCCCCTCCAGCGCGGGTATCAGCGGCGCGGCGGCGGCGAACGGCTCGCCTCCCACCGCGGGGGTGGGGTGCATCATCGCGACCAGCCCTAGCGTGTCGATCCGCTCGGCGAGCTGCGCGCGGATCGGCGTGGCGAGGTGCTGGATGTTGGCGATGCGCGCGAGGCCGGGCTCCGGTGCCGCGGTGACCCACACGGCGTGGGGTCGCAGCATGCGCTCGATGCGCCGCACGACGATCGCGTGCTCCTCGCGGTAGCTGCGGTCGCGCAGCATCTGCTCGCCGAGGTGGTCGTCGACGGCGGGGTCGGCGCTGCGGCGCGTGGAGCCCGCCAGGGCGAGCGTGCTCACGCGCTGGCCTTCGCGCCGCACGAGCAGCTCGGGGCTCGCGGCGACGAGCGTGGAGTCGCCGCGGCCGGCGCACAGCAGAAAGCAGCCGGGGAACTGGTCGCGCAGCACGCCGAACACGGCCGCGGCGTCGTACGGCGCGGGAGCGTGAACCTGGACTTCGCGCGCGAGCACGACCTTCTCCAGGCGGCCCTCGCGGATCGCACGCACGCCGCTTGCCACCGCCTGCTCGTAGTGCTCGGGGGGCATCGCGCTCGCCACCCGGAAGCGCCCCGTCGGCGCGGGGTCGAGCAGCGGCAGCGGCGCCTCTCGAAGCTCGGCCAGGCGGGCCGCCAGGCGCGCGTGCATCTGGTCGGGGTCGTCGTCGGGCGCGGCGAGCGCCGCGAGCACGAGACGGACGGGCGCCGCCCCGCGCGCAGCCTCGCGCTCGGGCGCGGGCGCGCGCACGAGGCTCACCTCCGGAACGGTCAGCGACGCGGGCTCGAACCCCTCCCAGTGGGGCGAGCGGCCGCCGTCGCCGGCGAACGCGAAGCCCCCCACCGCGATCGGGTCGCCGTGCTCGCGCCCGGCGGACGCCGCCTCGCGGGCGAGCGTGCGCCAGCGGCGGGCCACCGCCTCGATCCGGTCGCTGCCGTGGGCGGTGATCCGGACTGCCTCACCGAGGCACGCGAGCGCCGCGCGTCCGCGCTCGGGCTGCTCGAACAGGAACCAGTGCTCGCCCGTGCGCCTCGAGCAGGCCGCGACCGCAGCCGGGTCGGGCGCGCCCTGCAGCTCGGCGGTGAGCGTCGCGAGCGTCGGCTCGCCGCTGCGCCGGGCGCGCTCCACCGCCTCGGCGAGCACGCCGGCGAGCCGTCCCGCGTCGCGCTCCTGCAGCGCGAACGGGGCGGGTGAGCCGGCTCTGGTGGGCAAGCGTCAGGTCTCGCTGCGCCCGCGCGAGATCGCGATCTCGCCGGTGCGCATCATCTCGATCAGGCCGAACGGGCGGACCATGCTCTCGAACGCCGCGATCTTGTCGGTCGTGCCCGTGATCTCGATGATCACGGCGCGCTTGGTGACGTCGACGACCTTGCCGCGGAAGATCTCGGCGATCTGCATCAGCTCGCCGCGCTGGACGCCGTCGGCGGACACCTTGAACAGCGCGAGCTCGCGCGCCACGGTGTCGCCGGGCTCCAGGTCCCGGATCTTCAGGACGTTGACGAGCTTGTGCAGCTGCTTGGTGACCTGATCGATCGGATGCAGCGCTCCGTCGACCGTGAGCGTGACGCGCGAGATCTTGTCGTCCTCGGTCGGGCCGACCGTGAGCGTGTCGATGTTGAAGCCGCGCCGCGCGAACAGCCCCGCGATCCGCGTCAGCACACCGGAGCGGTTTTCGACGAGGATCGAGAGCGTGTGCTTGCGCCCCGTGCGCAGGCCGGCCGCCGCCTCGAGCTCCTCGAGGCTGAGGGGTTCCTTCGTGCCTGGTTCGCCCACGCCCATCACCCCACCATCTCGCGCGCGGCCGAGCCGGCGGGGATCATCGGGTAGGTGTTCTCCTCGCGCGTGACGCGCACGTCGACCACCACGGGGCCGTCGGTCGCGATCGCGCGCTTGAGGTCCTCGACGAGCGTCGACTTGTCGTGCAGGCGCATGCCCGTCGCGCCGTACGCCTCGGCGAGCTTGACGAAGTCGGGGAAGTCGCCCATGTCGACCTGGCTGTATTTGCGGTCCCAGAACAGCTCCTGCCACTGGCGGACCATCCCGAGGTAGCCGTTGTTCATGATGAACACCTTGATCGGGATCTCGTTCTGGGCGCAGGTTGCGAGCTCCTGGGCGTTCATCTGCACGGAGCCGTCGCCGGCCACGCACACCACGAGCTGATCGGGGCACCCCACCTGGGCGCCCATCGCGGCCGGCAGCCCGAACCCCATCGTGCCGAGCCCCCCGGAGTTGATCCAGCGGCGCGGCGCGGGGAAGTCGTAGTACTGGGCCGTCCACATCTGGTGCTGGCCGACGTCGCTCGTGATGATCGCCTGCCCGCCCGTGGCCTCGTAGATCGCCTGGATCAGGAACTGCGGCTTGATCTCGTTGTCGCTGGAGTCCTCGAAGCCCAGCGGGTGCTTGGCCCGCCAGCCCTCGATCCGGCTCCACCAGGCGTCGAGCCGCGCGGGGTCGGCGCCGATCGCGCGGTACTCCACCACGAGCTTGGAGAGGACGTGCTTGGCGTCTCCCACGATCGGGATGTGCGCGGGCACGTTCTTGGAGATCTCGGCGGGGTCCACGTCGATGTGGATGAACTTGGCGCGCGGTGCGAACTCGGAGAGCTTGCCGGTGATGCGATCGTCGAAGCGCGCGCCCACCGCGCAGATCAGGTCCGCCTCGTCCATCGCGTAGTTGGCGGCGCGCGTGCCGTGCATCCCGAGCATCCCCAGCCACTGCGGGTGCGGCGCGGGAAACGCGCCGAGCCCCATCAGCGTGCAGGTGATCGGGAACCGGTCGCTCGTGACGAACTCGACGAGCTCCTCGGAGGCTTCCGCGTTCACGACGCCCCCGCCCGCGTAGATCACCGGGCGCTGCGCCGAGGCGAGCGCCTTGGCGGCCTGACGGATCTGCTTCTGGTTGCCCTCGAGTTTGGGCTGGTAGCCGGGCAGGCGCACGTCGATCACGGGCTCGTAGGCGATCTCGGCGCGCGAGAGGTCCATCGGGATGTCGACGAGCACCGGGCCGGGCCGCCCGCTGCGTGCGATGTGGAACGCCTCGTGGATCGCGCGCGGGATCTCCTGGGGATCCTGGATCATCACCGAGTGCTTGACCACCGGCATCGTGATGCCGATCGTGTCGGCCTCCTGGAAGCCGTCGGTGCCGAGCAGCTCGGTGCGCACCTGGCCGGTGATGAACACCACCGGCACGGAGTCCATCATCGCGTCGGTGATCGGGGTGAGCAGGTTCGTCGCGCCCGGCCCGCTCGTGGCGAACGCCACGCCGACCTTGCCGGTCGCCTTCGCGTATCCCTCCGCCGCGTGGCCGCCACCGGCCTCGTGGCGGACGAGGATGTGCCTGATCCCGGCGTCCACGAACGCGTCGTAGGTGGGGAGGTTGGCGCCGCCCGGCAGCCCGAAGACGACGTCCACGCCCTCCGCCTTGAGACATTCCATGAGAGCATCAACCGCTCGCATCGCGCCGACCTCCTTTCCTGGTTTCACTGGGAAAAAACGCCAGTGTACCAGCGGGTTTCGGGCCGCAGACGGCGCCCACGGAGGCGCTCGCACGCGGGTCTGCGCACCCGGGCGCCCGTCAGGAGGAGCCGATCGCGACGCCGATCGCGAGCACGATCGCGCCGCCCACGGTGACGACCAGCAGCGAGGAGCGCAGCGACACGTCGAGGAAGCGGTTGCGGATCCACGCGATCGCGAACAGCTCGACCGCGACGACCGCCCCGGCAACGACCAGCGCCTTGTTGACGTCGGAGATCAGGAACGGGAGCGTGTGGAACAACCCGCCGAGCGCCGTCATCCCGCCCGTGATCGCGCCGCGCACGACCGCGGAGCCCCTGCCCGTCTCCTCCCCCGTATCCGACAGCGCCTCCGACCAGCCCATGCTCACGCCCGCCCCGAGCGCGGTGGAGAAGCCGACGAGCAGCGCGGTGTGCGAGCTGGAGGCGAGCGCCGCCGCGAAGATCGGCGCGAGCGAGGAGACGGTCCCGTCGATCATGCCCACGAGCGCGGGCTGCACGACCCGCAGCACGAACTCGGCCTCGTCGGCGAACCCCGCGCGATGGATCCAGCGCTCGATCAGCGTGTCGGTGCGGCTGGCGGCGCGCGTCTGGCTGCTCATATCTGCGACAGCGTAGGCAACGAACCGGATTAGGCTCGCCGAAGCCTCATCAGGGCGCCCTAACGTCCGCCGGAGCTCAGTGTCGCGTCGGCGCGCGCACTTCGGGCTCGCGCTGCCACGATTCGGGCGCGATCGGCACGTCGGGGTACTCGAGCTCGGTGCCGCAGCGTGTGCAGATCGCGTCGTAGATCTTCGTGACCTTCCCGCAGCGCGGGCAGCGCCGGCGCAGCTCGTCACGCTCGAAGCGGTAGGCGACCGCCGCGAGCAGCCCGAAGATCGGGACGAGCGCGGAGATCAGGAACCAGAGGAAGAACGAGCTTCCCTTGATGCGCCCGACGATCCCGCCCGCCAGCCCGAACGCGATGGCGATGATCACATAGGCCATCGCGCCCGCCGCCCCGTCAGAGCAGGATGCGCAGAGCCCAGATGACGGCCACCACGGCGACGATGAGCAGCACCGTGGAGAACACGAAGGAGAGGATCCCGAGGATGAAGTGCAACAGGAGCCACGCTGCGACGATCAGGACGAGCGCCGCCACCACCGTGGAGCCGAAGGAGCGTGTGGTCGATTCGTTCATTGCACCGCTCAGCTTACCTCTCGGACGCGCGGATCTCGACAACTGCAACGGCGCGGCCCGCGGCGCCCCGCGGGGACGCAACGCCTACACGCCGAGCTGGGCGTTGATGAGCGAGGCGACCTCGGTCCCGTCCGCGCGGCCCTTCGTCTCGCGCATCACCTGCCCGACGATCGGGCCGATCGCCTTGGCGTTGCCCTGGCGGACGCGCTCTGCCGCGTCGGCGTTGGCGGCGATCGCGGCTGCGACGACTGCCTCGAGCTCCTCGCCCCCGCCGATCGCCCCGAGCCCCTCCTGCTCGACGATCGCTCCCGCGTCCCCGCCGTCGGAGACGAGCCGGTCGAGCACCTGGCGGGCGGCGCCGACGCTCACGCGCTTGGCGCCGACGAGGCCCACGAGCTCGGCGAGGGCCGCCGGCGCGACCCGCGAGCCGCCGGGGTCCTCGCCGTCCTGCAGGCGTGGGAGGAGCTCGACCGTGACCCAGTTGGCGAGCGCCTGCGGCTCCGGCGCGGGGTCCGCGCCCGCGGCGAGCGCCGCCTCGAAGTAGGGCGCGAGCTCGCCGCGGAACGCGAGCGCCCGCGCGGAGTCCTCGCTGAGGCCGAGCTCGGCGGTGAGGCGCTGCGCGCGCTGGGCGGGAAGCTCGGGCATCGCGGCGCGCGCCTGCTCGAGCATCGCGGGCTCGATCGTGACCGGGAGCAGGTCGGGCTCGGGGAAGTAGCGGTAGTCGTGCGCCTCCTCCTTGGAGCGCAGCGAGGTGATCGCGCCGGAGTCGGGGTCGAAGTGCAGCGTCTCCTGCACCACGGTGCCGCCGGTCTCGATCACCTTCGCCTGGCGAGCGATCTCGGCCTTGATCCCGCGTTCGATGAACCGGAACGAGTTCATGTTCTTCAGCTCGGTCTTGACGCCGAGCTGCCCGCTGCCGGCGGGGCGCAGCGAGATGTTGGCGTCGCAGCGCAGCGAGCCCTCCTCCATGTTCACGTCCGAGACGCCGAGTGCCCGCAGCGTGGTGCGCAGCAGCCGCAGCCACTCGCCCGCCTGCTCGGGGGTGCGCAGGTCGGGCTCGGTGACGATCTCGGCGAGCGGGGTGCCGCCGCGGTTGAAGTCGACGAGGCTCGCGTCGGAGCCGTGGATGCGCCCGCTCGCGCCGACGTGGATCAGCTTGGCGGCATCCTCCTCCAGGTGCACACGGTGGATGCGCACCTCGCCGAGCGCGCCGCCGAGGCACAGGGGCTCGTCGTACTGGGAGATCTGGTAGCCCTTCGGCAGGTCGGGATAGAAGTAGTTCTTGCGGTGAAAGATCGAGCGCGGCGCGAGCTCGGACCCGAGCGCGAGCCCGATCATCAGGCCGAAGTGCACCGCCCGCGCGTTCGCGACGGGCAGGCTCCCGGGCAGCCCGAGGCACACGGGGCAGGTGTGCGTGTTCGGCGGCTCGCCGAACGACAGCGCGCACGAGCAGAACATCTTCGTGGCGGTGGCGAGCTGCACGTGGATCTCGAGGCCGATCACCGCCTCGAGGCCGCCGGGCGCGGCGCCGTTGCCGGCTGCTGCCTCAGACAAGCGCCGCGCTCCCGTCGAAGCCGAGCGCGCCCTCGAGCGCGTGCGCGGCGTCGAGCACGCGGGCGTCGCTGAACGCGGGGCCCGCGATCTGGATCCCCACGGGGAGCCCTTCGCTGAGGCCACACGGGATCGAGATCGCGGGTATCCCGGCGAGCGACATCGGCACGGTGCAGTAGTCGTTGAGGTACATCGCGAGCGGGTCGCCCGTCTTCTCGCCGAGCTCGAACGCCACCGTGGGGGCGGTGGGCGTGACGATCAGGTCGACCTCCTCGAAGGCGGCGCGGAAGTCCTCGGCGATCTTCGTGCGCACCTGCTGGGCGCGGCCGTAGTAGGCGTCGTAGTAGCCCGACGACAGCGCGTAGGTGCCGAGCATCACGCGCCGCTTGACCTCCGGGCCGAAGCCGTCGTGGCGCGTGCGGGTGTACATCGCCACCAGGTCCTCCGGGCGCGCATCGTCGATGTGGCGCATGCCGTAGCGGACGCCGTCGAAGCGCGCGAGGTTCGACGAGGCCTCGGCGGGCGCGATCACGTAGTAGGCGGCGAGCGCGTGCGGCGCGTGCGGGAGCGTGACCCCGGTGATCTCCGCGCCCAGCCCGCGGGCCTGCTCGAGCGCGGCGTTGAACGCGTCGAGCACGCCCGCTTCGATCCCCTCGCCCGACAGCTCGCCGGGAACCCCCAGGCGCACGCCGTCGAGGCGCTCCGCGGTCGGGGTCGCGAGCGACCCGGGGAACTCGAGCGAGGTGGCGTCGCACGGGTCCCGGCCCACCATGTGTAGGAGCAGCAGCGCCGCGTCCCCGACGTCGCGGGTCAGGGGTCCGGCCTGGTCGAGCGAGGACGCGAACGCGATCATGCCGTACCGCGACACCGAGCCGTAGGTCGGTTTCATCCCGACGATCCCGCACAGCGCGGCGGGCTGGCGGATCGAGCCGCCGGTGTCGGTGCCGAGCGCCCACGGCGCGAGCCCGGCGGCCACCGCGGCGGCGCTCCCCCCCGAGGAGCCTCCGGGTACGCGGTCTCGATCCCACGGGTTGCGCGAAGGTCCGAAGCCGGAGTTCTCGGTCGAGGAGCCCATCGCGAACTCGTCCTGGTTGGTCTTCGCGAACAGCGGCGCGCCCGCCTCGGCGAGCCGCGAGACGACCGTGGCGGTGTAGGGCGGCAGGTAGCCCTCGAGGATCCGCGAGCCGGACTGGCTAGGCACGCCGCGCGTGCAGAACAGGTCCTTGACGGCGAGCGGCACGCCCGCGAGCGGCGGGGACCCGTCGCGGGCGCCCGCGGGCGCCTCGGCGGCGACCCACGTGAAGCACCCGAGGCCGCTGCCGTCGGCGTCGCGGTCGGCCGCCGCGCGATCGCGGTAGAAGTCGAACAGCTCGGCGGCGGAGAGGCGCCCGGCGTCGATCTCCGCGCGGGCCGCAGCCGCGCCCAGCTCCAGCAGCCCGGCGCTCATCCGGCCTGCGGGCTCGGGACGAGGAACCCGTCCTCCCCCGCGGAGGGCGCCTGATCGAGCGCCTCCTCGCGCGGCAGGCACTCCCGGGGCTCATCCGCGCGCAGCGCCCCGGAGATGTCCACCACGTGCGAGGTGGGCGGCACGCCGTCGAGGTCCAGCTCGGCGATCGTGGCGACGTAGTCGCTCACGGCGGAGAGCTCGCGCGCCATCGGCTCGATCTCGTCCTCGGAGAGCTCGAGCCGCGCGAGCCGCGCGACGTGCAGGACCTCGTCTCGGGTGATCACGGTGCGGGCATTCTAGGCCCGCGTGTCGCCTCGTACCCGCCGTAGGTGACGCCGGCCGCTGCGATCAGCCCGAGCCAGATGCCGATCCTGATGCCGTAGGAGGAGGAGACGTGGACGTTGCCGACCGTGCCGCTGAAGCCGCCGTGCGGGTGGTGGACGATCCGGTAGAGGACCAGCAGTGTGGAGAGCGCCCCGAGCGCGGTGACGATCGCGCCCGTCGATGCGGGGCTCCTGACGTTCGCGGCACCCGCGGCGAACGCCACCGCGCCGAGCGCGACGCTGATCGTCAGCAGCCAGATCCAGCGGCTGTTGTGGAACGCGTGCCACCCGTTGATGCTCGCGCCGATGTTCACGCTCCCCAGCGACGAGCTCGCGCTCCCGCCGTACCACTTGACGAAGAACAGGAAGATGAAGAACAGGACCGCGCTCACGCCGATGATGCGGTCGGCGCGACCCAGGCGGGTGAGGTCGAAGCCCATCGTGGGTCCTGCAGTCGATCGGCTAGGGCCGCGGGCGCGGCTCGGGGTGCGCGGGCGGGTACAGCGACGGGCGTTCGTCGCGCAGCACGAGCCAGGCGCCGACGAGGATCAGCGCGGAGCCCACGAGCGCGAGCCAGCTGCCCGCGCACAGCGCGCTGGCGTGATCCGGGCGCTCGAGCACGCGCACGACCCCCGCGATCACGGCGAACAGCCCGAGCGGCACGCACCAGACGGCACTCGCCACGGGGAGCGCGGCGCTGCGCTCGGTGAGGGCGCTGACGATCATCGCGAGCCCCGCGCACAGCGCCGCGAGGATCAGGACGGCGCCGGGGCCGAACGTGTCCCATACGTCGAGGTTGCCGATCGGGCTCTGATACCAGGGGCGCGTGAGCGCGACGATCACGAGCACGCAGCCCGCGAGCGCGACGAGCTCTCCGAGCCTGAGCTGGCGGAGGTTCACGTTCGCCCCAGCTCCGCGGCGCTGAGCCACGCGTTGACGTTGGCCTGGTAGCGCGCAGCCTGAAGTGTGTTGCGCAGCAGCTCGGCGACGGTCATCGGGCCCACGCCGCCGGGCACCGGCGTGATCGCCGAGGCGATCTCCGCGACGGCCGCGAAGTCCACGTCTCCCACGAGCCCGCTCTTGTTGCCGGCCTCCTCGGGCGAGATCCGGTTCATGCCGACGTCGATCACGACGGCGCCGGGCTTGACGTGCTCCGCCCCGATCATCCGCGGGCGGCCGATCGCTGCGATCAGCACGTCGGCGCGGGCGCACACGGCGGCCAGATCGCGCGTCCGCGAGTGGCAGGTGGTGACGGTCGCGTTCGCGCCCAGCAGCAGCTGCGCCATCGGCTTGCCGAACAGGTTGGAGCGTCCGACGACGACCGCCTCGGCGCCTTCGAGCTGCACGCGGGTGTCGGCGAGCAGGTCGATCACGCCCACGGGCGTGCACGGGCGCAGCCCCCCGCGGCCGAGCGCGAGCAGGCCGGTGTTCACGGCCGTGAGCCCGTCGACGTCCTTCTCCGGGGGACCCATCCCGGTGAGCGCCGTCCCGTCGAGGTGGTCGGGCACCGGCAGCTGCAGCAGGATCCCGCTCACCGCGGGGTCCTCGCCCAGGCGCCCGAGCTCCTCGGCGACGGCGTCGAAGCTCGCGTCGGCGGGCAGCCGGCGGTCGAACGGCTCGATGCCGACCTCGCGGGCGGCTCGCTGCTTGCCCGCCACGTAGGTGTGCGAGGCGGGGTCGTCGCCGACGAGCAGCGTGGCGAGGCCCGGGGCGCGCCCGGTCTGCGCGGTGAACTCCGCGACCTGCTCGGCGACCTCCGCGCGCACGCGCGCGGCAACCGCCTTGCCGTCGATGATCGTGGCGCTCATCGTCCTGATGCTATGCCTCCGCTTCGATCGCGGTCGCCTCTCATCGCCGCTGCAGCGGCGCGTACTCCGCCATCAGCTTGCGCTCCGAGCCGTCGGCGGCGAACCGCACGACGATCACCCCGCCGGGCTCGACCCCGGTGACGACCCCCTCGCCGAAGCCCGCGTGGACGATGTCCTCGCCGAGGCGGTACGCGGTGACCGGGCCGGTCGGATCGCGAGCGGCCTCGCGCCAGGCGCCGGGCGCCGCCGCGCCGTTCTCGCCGGCGCCCGCGCCGTGCATCGCGCGGCGCCCGATCGAGCCGAGGCCCGGGCGGAACACGCTCTCCAGCGGCTCGTCGAGCACCTCGGCCGGGATCTCGTCCAGGAAGCGGCTGCGCAGCCCGATCGTGCTCGCGCCGAACACGGCGCGGCGGCGGGCGTAGGTGAGGTAGAGCGCGCGCATCGCGCGGGTGATGCCGACGTAGAACAGCCTGCGCTCCTCCTCCAGGCCGCCCTCGTCCAGCGCGCGCGAATGCGGGAACACGCCCTCCTCGCAGCCGGCGATGAACACGGTCGGGTACTCGAGCCCCTTCGCGTTGTGGAGCGTCATCAGCGTGATCAGCCCCGCGTCGTCGCTGCGGGTGTCGGCGTCGGCGACGAGCGCGATCTCCTGCAGGAACACGTCGAGCCCGCCGTCGCCGGGCGCGGCGGCCGTGTCGAACTCGCGTCCCACCTCGACGAGCTGCTCGAGGTTCTCGATCCGGCCCTGCGCCTCGATCGAGCGCTCCGCCTCGAGCGCCTCGACGTACCCCGTCTGCGAGAGAAGCGACTCGAGCAGCTCTGCGATCGGCGCCTCGCCGGAGAGCTCGCGCAGCTCGTGCATGGTGCTCATGAAGCGGTCGAGCGCCTTGACGGCGGCGGCGCCGAGGCCGGGAACCTCCTGCGGGCTGGCGGCGGCCTCCCAGATCGGGACGTCGAGCGTCTGCGCGTGGGAGATCACGCGCGCGAGCGACGTCGCGCCGAGCCCGCGCCGCGGCGAGTTGGCGATCCGCGTGAAGCTGACGAGGTCCTGGGGGTTGGCGAGAAGCGTGAGGTAGGCGATCGCGTCCTTGATCTCCGCTCGCTCGTAGAACTTGGTGCCGCCGATCACCTGGTAGGCGATCTCACGGCGCACGAGCGTGTCCTCGATCACGCGCGACATCGCGTTGGTGCGGTAGAGCACGGCGATCTCCGAGCGGGCCGCGCCCTCGTCGAGCAGGCGCTCGATCTCGCCCACGACATAGCGCGCCTCGGCGTGCTCGTCGTCGAGCCCGCGCAGGTGGATCTGCTCGCCCTGGCCGAGCTCGCTCCACAGGCGCTTCGCGATCCCGCCGCGGTTGTTCGCGATCACGGCGTTGGCGGCGGACAGGATCGTCTCGGTCGAGCGGTAGTTCTGCTCCAGCTTGACCACGCGGGCGTCGGGGAAGTCCTCCTGGAAGTCGAGGATGTTCCTGATGTCGGCCTGGCGGAAGCTGTAGATCGACTGCGCGTCGTCACCGACCACGGCGAGGTTGCGATGGCCGATCGGGCCCGCGTATGACGGGCGTCCCCCCTCGCCCTCGCCGCCACCGGGAGCGCGACCCCCGCCCACCAGCAGCTGCAGCAGCCGGTACTGCGCGTGGTTGGTGTCCTGGTACTCGTCCACGAGCACGTGACGGAACATCTCGGTGTAGCGCTCGCGCACGTCGTCGAACAGCTCGAGCAGGTTCACGACCCTGAACAGCAGGTCGTCGAAGTCCATCGCGTTCATCCGCACGAGGTCGCGCTCGTAGATGTCGTAGACGTCGGCGACCATCTCCTCGAACGGCCCCGCCGCGGTGCTGCGGTACTCCGCCGCGTCGCGCAGCTGGTTCTTGGCCGCGGAGATCTGGTTGTTCAGGGCGGCGGGCGTGTAGCGCTTGGGGTCGACGCCGACCGCGTCGGCGGCGCGCTTGGTCAGGCGCCGCGCGTCCGCCTGGTCGTAGATCGTGAACTGGCGCGTGTAGCCGAGTCGCGGGGCGTCGGTGCGAAGGATCCGCGCGCACGCGGAGTGGAACGTCATCAGCCACATCCCGCGCGTGGCGTGCCCGAGCAGCCGCTCGACGCGCTCGCGCATCTCGCTGGCGGCCTTGTTGGTGAACGTGATCGCGAGGATCTCGTTCGCCTGCGCCTGGTCGGTGTGGATCAGGTAGGCGATCCGGTGGGCGAGCACGCGCGTCTTGCCGCTGCCCGCGCCGGCGAGGATCAGCAGCGGCCCCTCCCCGTGCGTGACCGCCTCGCGCTGGGGCTCGTTGAGCCCCTCGAGCAGCTCCTCGATGTATTCGGCGTGCGGGTTCTGCATCACCCCGAAGTCTAGGTGCGCTCTCGGCGCCGGCACCCTCCGCGGCGGACTATGTTTGACGCACGATGGAGATTCGTCCGGGCAGCGGCTGGTTCGGCGTGCCGACCATGATCATCGTGTTCGCGGTGCTCGCGTTCGCGACCTCCGAACACGCCTTCGTGGCACTGCTCGCGATCCCCCTTCTATATGTCGTCGTAGGCGCGGTCGTCTGGTACGGCAAGCGCCGGAGCGACTAGCGACCGGCAATCCGACTCGCACGCGCCAAAGGAACGTGAACCGTTAGCGGTCCGCTGGCCAAGTCAGGCAAGGACGCAGGGAGCGCCGTGTGCACTGCACACAAGCGACCGAGGACGCCGCCTGACGCAGCG
This sequence comes from Solirubrobacteraceae bacterium, assembly GCA_025934395.1. Classification (GTDB taxonomy): domain Bacteria; phylum Actinomycetota; class Thermoleophilia; order Solirubrobacterales; family Solirubrobacteraceae; genus Palsa-744. The sequence goes on from JAICYC010000003.1 coordinate 50,306, forward strand.
CCGGCGGGCCGCTAGCCCCCGGCGGGGTTCGTGCCGCGCAGCTGCCGCAGCGGGCGCACCTCGGCGACGGGCGCGGGCTCGGTGTCGGACAGCTCGGCGACCATCCGTTCGAGCGCGCCGATCCGGCTGGACAGCGCCTGGATCGCCTCGGCGATCGGGTCGGGCAGGTGGATCCAGTCGGCGTCGGGGCCCTCCATGCGCCGGCCGTCGACGCGCACCGGGTGGCCGGGCACGCCGACGACGGTGGAGTTGGGCGGCACGTCGGTGATCACCACGCTGTTGGCGCCGATCTTGGCGCCGTGCCCGATCGTGATCGGGCCGAGCAGCTTCGCGCCGGACCCGATCGTGACGTTGTCCTGCACGGTCGGGTGGCGCTTGCCGGTGGCGAAGCCCGTGCCGCCGAGCGTGACGCCCTGGTAGAGCGTGACGTTCTCGCCGATGTCGGCCGTCTCGCCGATCACGACGCCTGCGCCGTGGTCGATGAACAGGCCCTGGCCGATCCGCGCGGAGGGATGGATCTCGATGTTGGTGATCACGCGCGTGACCATCGAGAGCGCGCGCGGGATCAGCGGGACGCCCGCGTCCTTCAGCGCGTGGGCGACCCGGTAGGCGAGCACCGCGTGGATGCCGGGCCACGTCGCGAGGATCTCGCCGGTGCTGGCCGTGCGCGCGGCGGGGTCGCGATCGCGTGCGGCGTGGACGTCCCGGCGCACCTCCCTGGCCACCCGCGCGAGCGTGTGCATACCGGCCATGCCCCACAGCGTAGCGGCGAGAACGCGCCCGGCCGGCGGCGCGTGACGGGCGTGTGACCGACCTCTCAGAGCGGCCTGCGCGGGCGCTCGCCCGCCGCGTCACCGGTCGGGCGCGAAGAACGTCTGCGACACGTAGCGCTCGCCCGAGTCGGGCATCATCACGACGATCCGCTTGCCCGCGGACTCGGGCCTCGCGGCGATCAGCAGCGCCGCGTGCATCGCGGCGCCGCACGAGATCCCCGCGAGCAGACCCGCGCGCCTGGCACAGCTCCACGCGGTGTGGATCGCGTCGTCGTCGCTCACGGCGATCACCTCGTCGATCAGCGCGCGGTTGAGCACGGGCGGGACGAAGCCCGCGCCGATGCCCTGGATGCGATGCGGTCCCGCTCGCCCGCCGCTGAGCACCGCAGATCCCTCGGGCTCGACGGCGACGATCTGCAGCGCGGGGTTGACGTGCTCGCGCAGGTGCTCGCCGACACCGGTGATCGTGCCGCCGGTGCCCACGCCCGCGACGAGCACGTCCACGCTGCCGTCGAGGTCGGCCGCGATCTCCGGGCCGGTGGCGCGGCGGTGCGCCTCGGGGTTGGCCGGGTTGGAGAACTGGTCGGGCAGGAAGACGTCGTCCCGCTCCGCCATCTCGCGGGCGGCGGCGACGGCCTCGGCCATCCCCCCCAGCGACTCGGTGATCTCCACGCGCGCCCCGTAGAGCCGCAGCAGGCTCTCGCGCTCGCGGCTCATGCCCTGCGGCAGGGTGAGCACGAGGTCATAGCCCTTGGCCGCGCACACGAACGCGAGCGCGATCCCGGTGTTGCCGCTCGTGGCCTCGACGATCGTGGTGCGGCCCGGCTCGATCGCGCCGTCGGCCTCGGCCGCCTCGATCATCGCCACGCCGATGCGGTCCTTCACGCTGCCGCCGGGGTTCAGCGCCTCGAGCTTGGCGAACAGCTCAACGCCGTTCTCGGCCGCGGGCGTGCCCGCGAGCATGCTCGGAAGGGACACGATCGGCGTGCGCCCGACAAGCTCCGCAATGTTGATCGGGATTTGGGCGATGCGCGGACGATAGTCGACCGCGACCGCGCCGCCGCGGCGCTCTCAGCGGCCCTCCGAGCGACGCGCGCGCTCGGCCTTGGCCTCGTACAGCGCGTCGTCGGCCATCTCCATCGTGAGGGCGGGGTCGCCGCCGTCGAGCGACGCCACGCCCCACGAGAGGGTCACGCCGAGCGAGGCCGGGTCGTCGCGGACCGCGTCGGCGATCCGTTCGGCGACGATCGACGCGCCGACCTCGTCGGTGCCGACGAGCACCAGCGCGAACTCGTCTCCGCCGGAGCGGAACGCGCCGTCCTCGCCGCGGAGCGCGTCGAGATGGCGGGCGACGGTGCGCAGGACGGAGTCGCCGCTCGCGTGGCCGAAGGTGTCGTTCACGAACTTGAAGCCGTCGAGGTCCATCAGGCAGATCGTGAGCTCGTCGCCGTGGCGTCGTGCGCGCGCAGCCTCCGAGGCGAGGCGCTCCTCGAAGTCGCGGCGGTTCGGGAGCCCGGTGAGCGCGTCGTGCCGGCTCGCCCGGCGCTGCTGCTCGTACTCGCTCGCGTGCGCCATGTGCGCGCCGATCAGGCCGGAGAGCAGCCGCAGCGTCTCGGCGTCGGACTCGTCGAACGCGTTCGGCTCGGGGTCGTAGATCTTCAGGACACCCACCGTCGCGGTCTCGCTGACGAGCGGCACGCACAGCATCGAGATCGCCCCCACCTGGCGGCAGGCGTCGCGGTCCACGCGCTGGTCCGTGTCGGCGTCGGCGCAGTAGAGCACCCGGCCCTCGGCCACGCACAGCCCCGACAGGCTCGTGCTCGCGTCGAGGCGCAGCCCGATGTGCTCGCTCGCCGTGCCGCTCGCGGCGCAGTAGACCATCTCGCCGGCATCGAACAGCTCCACCACCGCCGCCGCCGCGCCGATCAGCTCGCGCGCCCGCTCGGCGACGCGGACCATCACGTCATCGAGGTCGAGGTCGGTCGACGCGATCTCGTTCTGGGTCTCGATCACGGCGAGCAGGCGTTCCGGTGCAAGCGCGTCGCCCATCGCAGGACTTATCGGTCCCGCGATCGCGCTGCTTTACAAGGGCGCGGGTGCGCTCGACGCGCGCCTTCCCACTTGAAGTCGGCCCTCGCGCAGGCTATTTTCCCAGCGACTCGATCCTTCGCTCGAGGACGAGGCGCGCTGCACGGCGACGGGGGTGTGCGCGGGACATACAGCCCGCGACAATCCGGCCGAACCTGAGATGGACGAAGGTGGCAACCCGTATGTCAGGTCCGGTTTTCGAGGTCGAGGAGACGTTGGACGGCGAGCGCCGAGTGCTCACCCTCGTCGGTGAGCTGGACCTCGCGAGCGTTCCCGTGCTGGTGCGCGCGGTGGAGGATCTGCCCCCCCACGCGACGATCGCGCTCGACCTGAGCGGGCTGTCGTTCATCGACTCCAGCGGGATCCACGCGCTCATCGAGGCGTGCGAGCGCTGCCGGCAGCGGCGCCAGGAGATTCGCCTGATCCCGGGTCCCAAGCACATCCAGACGCTGTTCGAGCTGACCGGGGTCCTCCGCGACCTTCCGTTCGAGCTGGCCGGTGACGGATACGACCCCGGCGAGCAGTCGCTGCTTCCGCGGCTGTTCCGCGAGCCGCAACGGCGATAGCGCCTCAGCAGAGCGCGAACAGCAGCCGCACCTCGAAGCCCCCGCCCGGCCGCCGGCTCAACGTCAGCTGATCGCTGTAGGCGGACATCACCGGCATCCCGAGCCGCAGGCCGACCCTCTTCGGAAAGCCCGGTCCACATCCGTCGTCTGCGATCACCACCAGCATCTGCTCGCCGTCGCGGCTTGCGCAAACGTGGATCTCACCGCCCGGCTCCGTGTACGCGTGCTCGACCACGTTAGTGAGCGCCTCCGAGCAGGACAGCGCGATGTCGTCCTGCTTCTCCCGCGTGGCCCCCTGGGTATCGGCGAACGCGCGGAGCGCGCTGCGCGCCTGCCGGATCGACGAGGCCTCTGCGGTGTAAGAGAGGGCGAACTCGGACTTCGCCATCGAGCTCACGTTGTAGATGGGGCGCATTCCGCCCTTCCTGGTCGCGCGACCGGCCTTCCCGACCCGCGCGCTCCCATCGGTCTGGGGAGTCTAGTACCCCCTGCGGTCCAGCCCAGACACGGCGGTTCTCGGGGGCGGCGGGCTAGATGTGGTACATCGACGCGCCCGCCTCGCGCAGCTCGCGCTCGATCACGTCGGCGATCGTCGTCTGCGCGAGCACCGCGCGTGCGGCGCCGGCAGCCTCGGAGAACACGCCCTGCGCATCGCGCCCGAGCGGCCCGTCGAGCAGCTCGACGATCTCCAGCACCGTGACCTCCGAGGGCTTGCGCGCGAAGCGGTAGCCGCCCTTCACGCCCCGCTGCGAGCTGACGATGCCCGAGCGGCGCAGCACGGCGAACAGCTGCTCGAGGAACTGGACGGGCACCTCGCGGCGACGCGCTAGCTCGCCTATCGGGACCGGATCTGCGCCGCCGGTGCGCCCGAGCTCGGTCAGCGCGAGCAGCGCGTACGGGGACTTGGTGGTGATCGAGATCATCGGCCGGTGGTGCGGGCCGCGGCGTCCGCCGGGCCGATCCTAGTGCTCCCACCGGAGCAGGCGCAGGTGCAGGAGCGCGACGACCGCCGGCAGCACTAACCAGGTCGTCACGAGCGGGCGCGCGGGCGATGCGGTGCGGGCGTCTAGAGCCAACCGCGCTCGGTTGCGATCAGCACGGCCTGTGCGCGGTCGACCGCGCCGAGCTTGCCGTAGATGTTGTGCAGGTGGGTGCGAACCGTGCTCGTGGAGAGGGTGAGCTCGTGGGCGATCTGCTTGTAGACCTTGCCTTCGGCGAGACGCTGCAGCACGCCGAGCTCGCGTCCGGAGAGCGGACACGGGTCGACGTGCCGCTGGCGCTGGCCCTGCTGGCTGGGCAGCTCGTACATCACGCGGCGAAGCTCTTCGGGGCCGAGGCCGACGGTGCGCGCGGCGCGCATCATTTCGCTCGGCGAGACGCGCCCGCCGTGGGCGTAGTGCGCGAGCATGTCGGCGAGCCGGATGAACGACGCCTCGCCGTCGGCGTCGGCGTTGTGGTGACGCTCGATCGGCGTGGCGATCGAGGACGGCAGGCCCCAGCGGCGGATCAGCACGCCGCCCACGAGCGCGTGGTCGACGCCGAGCTCACGGCGCTCCTGGTGGACCCGCTCCTCGGGCGTGCGGGCGCCCCGGTGCACCTGGGCGGGGTACCCCGGGTAGGCGTGCAGCAGCACGAGCTTGCCGATGTCGTGCAGAAGGCTCGTGACCGTGAGGCGGTCGCGGGCCTCGTAGCCCACCTCGGCGGCGACACGGTCAGCGGCGTGCTGGGTGGCGAGCGCGTGCAGGCGGAAGCGCTCCGGCGCCGCGTCCCACACGCTCGCGCGCTCGAAGAAGTCGAACGTGCGCATGCGGTTCGCGAGCGACTGCACGGTGGCGGGGCCGAGGGCCTCGACGGCGGCGACGGCGGTGTCGGCGCGCGTGCGCCCTTCGGCGGTGTGGTTGGCGAGCCGCAGCACGGCGATGATCAGCGCGACGTCGGACTCGACCGCAGCGACCACGTCGGCGGTGGCGACGTGGTCCTTGTCGATCACCGACAGGAGACGGTTGCGGGACTCTGCGAGCGCGGGGAACGCCTCGAGCGCCTCGAACGCGAGCGTCAGCCGGCGGCCGTGCCCCTCGTTCTGGTGGCGCTCTGCGGGAGCCGCGGGAGCTGCGGACGTGCGCGCCCGCGACGCCGTGGGACGGCGTGGTTTCGCCTGCTTGAGCTTCTTGGCCGCGACGCTAGCCTGCATTTGGCTCTGGTTCCCTTCCTTGGGTGACCCGGCTCGGTGCCGGTGTTCCGTGTTGTGTGGCCTCTATCGGCATGTCCGCGCCGAGAATTGAGGGCCAATTGCGCCGCGAACTACGGGCGCGCGGCGCCGGCGGCGACTCAGGCGCGCGTGGCGCTGCCCTCGAGGGCGGCGTCGATGCGCTCGAGCGTCTCCTCGCGCCCCAGCAGCGCGACGCTCTCGAAGATCCCCGGGGAGATCGTGCTGCCGGTGAGCGCCACGCGCAGCGGCTGGTAGACCTCGCGCGGCTTGGCTCCGCGACGCTCGAGGACCGCCGCCAGCGCGCCCTCCACGGCGGCCTGGTCGAAGGCGGGCAGCGCGGCGAGCGCCTCGCGGGAGTCTGCGAGCGCTGCGCGACCGTCCTCGGTCAGCCAGCGCTCGCGCGCGGCCGGGTCGTCGACGGGCGCGTCGAGCAGCGGCCCCGCCAGCGGCCAGAAGTCCGCGAGCGTCTGGACTTTCTCCTGGCTGATGCGCGCCGCCTCCCCCAGCCCCCGGCGGCCCGTGAAGGCTTCCAATCGCTCTGCGAGGGCCTGGGCCGGCAGCTCGCGGATGTAGGTGCCGTTCAGCCAGCGCAGCTTGACCTCGTCGAAGCGGGCGGGGTTGCGGCTGACGCGCTCGAGGGTGAAGCGCTCCACGAGCTCGTCGGTGGAGAGCACGGTGGCGTCGTCGCCCGCGCCCCAGCCGAGCAGCGCCAGGTAGTTGCGGACGGCCGCGGGCAGGTATCCCGCGTCGCGCAGCTCCTGCACCGACGCCGCGCCGTGGCGCTTGGAGAGCTTCTTGCCGTCGGGCCCGTGCAGCAGCGGCAGGTGGGCGTAGCGGGGAACCGCAGCGTCGGTGAGGCCGATGTCGCGGGCCGCCTCGATCGCCAGTAGCTGCTTCGGCGTGTTGGAGACGTGGTCCTCGCCGCGCACGACGTGCGTGATGCCCGCGTCGAGGTCGTCCACCGCGACGGCGAAGTTGTAGAGGACCGACCCGTCCGCGCGGGCGATCACGGGGTCGTCCATGTGCATGTGCTGGAAGGTGTTCGGGCCGCGGATCAGATCCTCCACCACCGTGGCGCCGTCGTCGGGGACGCGCAGCCGCACGGCCCCCTCTCCCTCCGGCTCGCCGCGGAACCCGCGGTCGGAGCCGTGCTGCTCCTTGTATGCGCGCACGTCCTCCGCGGTGGCGCTGCTCCGATACGCCCGGCCGGCGTCCAGCAGCGCCTGCAGGGCCTGGGCGTGACGGTCGCTGCGCTCGCTCTGCATGATCGGTCCCACGTCCCAGTCGAGCTCGAGCCAGCGCAGCGCCTCGAGGATCTGCTCCACGTTCTCCGGGGTGGAGCGCTCACGGTCGGTGTCCTCGATCCGCAGCACCAGCTCGCCCGGTTCGCCGTCGGCGCGGCTCGCGTGGCGGGCGAGCAGCCAGTTGAACAGCGCGGTGCGCGCGCCGCCGATGTGCAGCGCGCCGGTGGGCGACGGGGCGAAGCGAACTCTCATGTGGGGGCTAGCGTAGTTTCTCGGCGCCGAGCGCCGCCTCGGCGGGCACGGCGCTCGCGTCGCTCTCGCGCATCCCCAGCGCGAACAGGGCCGACAGGAGCAGCAGCCCCGCGACCGCCCCGAGCGTGGCGGTCGTCCCGAACGCGTCCCGGAACGGCCCGGCACCGGCCGTTCCGAGCGCCGAGGCGGCCAGGCTGAGGCTCTGTGCGGTGGAGAAGATCTGGCCTCGCAGGTGCTCGGGCGTGGCCCGCTGGCGCAGCGCGAGCAGGGCCACGAAGCTCGGCCCATCGAGGAGTCCTGTCAGCAGCACGAGGACGAGCGCCACCGCCAGGTCGTCGGCGAGCGGCCAGACGGCGACGCCGACGCCCATCACCAGGAACGAGCCGCCGACCAGCACGCGCGGCGTGAGCCTCAGCGCCCGGGCGCGCAGCGCGAACGCGCTCACCGTCGAGCCGAGCGCGATCGCGGCCCACATGTAGCCCGCCGAGGACGCGCGGGCGCCGACGCTGAGCGCGTAGGCGGGGAAGGCCACGACGAGCATCCCCCACGCGGTCACGTACACGGTGAAGGTGAGGAAGTTGGCTCGCAGCGCGGTGATCCGCCACAGGCTCGAAACACCCTCGCGCACCGCATCGCGGATCCGCTCAGGGGCGGGAGCGAGCTGCGGTCGCAGGTCGAAGGCCGCGTCGAGCGCGATCGTGACGGTGATCAGCGCGCCCACCCCCATCTGCACCCCGATCGCCGCCTCGGCGGAGGCTGCGGCGACGATCGCGCCCGCGAGCGCGGGCCCGACGATGAACGCGGCGTTCACCGCGGCAGCCTCGAACGTGTACGCCATGTCGATCAGCTCCTGGCCGGCGATCTCCGGCATCACCGACGCGAAGCCGCCCCAGGACAGCGGCGAGGTGATCCCGTAGGCGACGCCGATGATCGGCAGCACCCAGTCGGGCGCGTGGCCGGCGAACACGAGCAGCGCACCGAGCGCGAGCAGCGTGATCACGCGGTCGAGCACGATCAGGCGGCGCCGGCTGCCGGCCACGTCGAGCCACGCGCCGAGCAGCGGCCCGGTGACCGCGCCGGGCAGGATCGCCGCCGCGGTCACCGCGCCGGCGAGCGACAGGCTGCCGGTTCGCTGCAGCAGCAGCAGCACGCCGGAGACGTTGAACATCGTGCCCGCCGCGCGCGAGATCGTGATGATCGCGAGGTAGCGCGCGTAGGCGGGGCGTCGCAGCAGGCGCCTGGTCTCGGATCCGCCCATGGCACCCATCCTCGCAACCCGCGCGTCGCTCATAATCCGCCGCCATGCTGATCGGAGCGCACGTGTCCCCCGCCGGCGGCCTCCCGAAGGCGATCGCACGGGGCGAGGAGCGCGGCTGCACGGCGATCCAGATCTTCAACCAGTCGCCGCGGCAGTGGAAACCCACCGCCTACCGCGACGACGACGTGGCGGCGTTCCGCGAGGCGATGGCCGCTAGCCCGGTCGAGGCGGTGCTGATCCACGCGGTCTACCTGCTCAACTGCGCCAGCGAGGACCGCGACATCCGTGCGAAAACGCTCGCGTCGCTGACACACTCCCTGCGCACCGGGCACGCGATCGGCGCGGCCGGCGTGGTGCTGCATCCGGGGTCCGCGAAGACCGGCGACGCGGGCAGGGCGATCTCACGGGCCAGCGAGACGATCGCGGCCGCCCTGTCCGACAGCGAGGGATGCGAGCTGCACCTGGAGAACACAGCCGGGACGGGCGGCACCCTCGGGCGCTCCTTCGAGGAGCTCGCCGTGCTGATCGACGGCGCCGGCGGCGGCGAGCGGCTCGGCGTGTGCCTGGACTCCTGCCACATGCTCGCCTCGGGCTATGACATCCGCACGCCCGCGAAGATGGCAGCCGTCGTGCGCGAGGGCAACCGCGTGCTCGGGCGGGGCCGGATCCGCTCGCTGCACCTCAACGACTCACAGACACCGCTCGGCTCCAACCGCGACCGCCACGCCAACATCGGCGAGGGCGAGCTCGGGCGCGCGGGCTGCCGCGCGTTCCTCACCGCGCGCGGGCTGCAGCGCCTGCCGTGCGTGCTGGAGACGCCGGGCGAGAACCGTGAAGGACCGTCGCGCGAGGAAGTCGGCCTCGCGATGAAGCTCGCCCAGCCCGGCGCGCGCAGGCCGGCCCTGCGCAAGCCCGCACGGCGCGGCGCGCCCAAACGCGGCTAGCCGCCCGTCTCAGCCGGCGATCGAGGCCGCGGAGGCACCGGCGCCTGCGGCCGTGCTCGCGACCGCCGCCGTGCCCGCGGGAGCGTCGATCGCGGGTGCGTCGATCGCGGGCGCTGCCTGCGCGGCAGGCGCTTCGCGCTCGGAGATGCTCGCCGAGCGGGTGAGCACCTGCTCGAGCTCGGCGCGCAGCGTGGGGGTGTGCTGCACGCGGAACTCCGGCCCCAGCCGCAGCCGGCGCGTTCCCGCGCTGGTGTCGAGGTCGATCCACACCTCCGCCGCGCCCGGCGAGTCCTCGATCGTCTGGCGCAGCTCCTCGATCGCATCCGCGCTGAGCGCCTCGGCGGCGACGCGCAACCGCACCGGCTGGGCGTGCGCGGTGGCGATCCGCGCGGCGGCCTGTGCCTTGGCGGCGGCGTCCTCGATCTCCTCGCGGGTCGGCGCGAAGCGCTCCACGCTCTGGACGACCACGCACGTCGTGCCCGCTTCCTTGTGGTCGACACGACCCTTCACGAGCACGATCTCGTCGACGGCGAGCGTCGGGCTGCCGCCGCGTTCCTGCTCGGCGAGCGTCTTGCCGAACACGAGCAGCTCCACCGCGCCCTCGAGGTCGTCGAGCGTGGCGAACATCATGTGGTCGCCGTTGCGCGTCCGGATCCGCTTGCTCTCGGTGACGATCCCGCCGACCGTCACCCAGTCCTTGTCGCGGCGGTCGGCGAGCGCGGCCAGCGGGCAGTCCACGCGCGCGCGCAGGACCTCGCGCAGCGGCTTCAGCGGGTGCTCGGAGACGAACAGCCCGATCGCCTCCTTCTCGGCGGCGAGCATCTCCGCCTGGTCGAACTCCTCGCCGGGGATCGGCGGGTGCACGGGGCGCCCCAGCCCCGCACCGGGCGCCGCCGCGCCGCCGGAGCCTTCGTCGAGATCGAAGATCGACCCCTGCCCGATCAGGGCGTCCTGCTGGATCTTCTGCCCCGCGGCCTGGGCCTGCTCGAGCACGGTCAGCATCCCCTTGCGGCTCGCGCCGGTGGAGCCGAACGCGCCGCACTTGATCAGCGCCTCGATCGCCTTCTTGTTGACGGTGCGGTTGTCGACGCGCTCGCAGAAGTCCCAGAGGGTGGTGAACTCGCCCCCCTCGCGCGCCCGCTTGATCGCCTCGACCGCCTGGTAGCCGACGCCCTTGACCGCGTCCAGGCCGAAGCGGATCGTCCCGTTGGAGCCCACCGCGCCCTCGCCGGCAGGGCCGACGGTGAACTCGTGGTCTGAGAGGTTCACGTCGGGCGGGAGGATCTCGATCCCCATCTCCTCGCAGCGCGCCACGAAGAACGGGACCTTGTCCTTCGTGGACATCACCGAGGAGATCAGCGCCGCCATGTACTCGGCGGGGAAGTTCGCCTTCAGCCACGCCGTGCGGTACCCGATCAGCGCGTAGCAGGCGGCGTGGGAGCGGTTGAACGAGTAGTCGGCGGAGCGCTCGTTGGTCTGCCACAGGAACTCGATCACCTCCGCGCGGGTGCCGGAGGCGCGAGCGCCCTCGACGAACTCCGGCTTGAGCGCCGCCATCGCGGCGCGGTTCTTCTTGCCGATCGCCTTGCGCAGGTCGTCGGCCTTCGCTCCCGAGAAGCCTGCGAGCTCCTTGGAGATCTGCATCGCCTGCTCCTGGTAGAGGATCACCCCCTTGGAGGACGCGAGGATCGGGCGCAGGCGCTCGTCGGCGTACTGGATCGACTCGGGATTGTGCTTGCCGCGCGCGTAGACGGGGATCTGGTCCATCGCGCCCGGCCGGTACAGCGCGTTCAGCGCGATCAGGTCCTCGAACTCCGTGGGGCGCACCTTCTTGAGCGCCTCGCGCATGCCCTCGGACTCGAACTGGAACACGCCCACCGAGTCGCCGCGGGAGAGCATCTCGTAGGTGCGCTCGTCGGCGAGCGGCAGCGTGGTCATGTCGGGCCGGGCGCCCGTGGAGCGCTCGATGATGTCGAGCGCGTCCTCGATCACGTCGAGGTTGCGCAGCCCGAGGAAGTCCATCTTGAGCAGGCCGATCTCCTCGATCGGCTTCATCGAGAACTGCGTGACCATCCGGAACGCCCGCTCGCCGTTCTCGTCGGTGCCCGCGTCGGCCAGCTGCAGCGGCACGATGTCGGTCAGCGGGCGGTCGGCGATCACGACCGCCGCCGCGTGGATCGAGGAGTTGCGCACGATCCCCTCGAGGCCGCGCGCCACGTCGACGATCTGGCGCGCGCTGGCGTCCTCGTCGCACGCCTTGCGCAGCGGCTGACCGTCCTTCAGGCATTCCTCGAACGACGGCGCGCGACCCATGATCGGGTCGGGGATCAGCTTCGCCAGGCGATCGCCGGTGCCGTAGTCGAAGCCGAGCACGCGCGCCGCGTCGCGCGTGGCCGCACGCGGGAACATCTTGCCGAACGTGACGATCTGCGCCACCGACTCGCGCCCGTACTTCTCGGTCACGTAGCGCATCACGCGCTCGCGACCGCGCACGGAGAAGTCGATGTCGATGTCGGGCATCGACACGCGCTCGGGGTTCAGGAAGCGCTCGAACAGCAGGTCGTAGCGCAGCGGGTCGACGTCGGTGATCGCCAGGCAGTAGGACACCAGCGAGCCCGCGGCCGATCCGCGGCCGGGACCGACCGCGATTCCGTTCTCCTTCGCGTAGCGGACGAAGTCCCACACGATCAGGAAGTAGGCGTTGAAGCCCATCCGGTCGATCACGTCGAGCTCCATCTCCATGCGCTGGACCGCCTCGGTGGGCGGGGGGTCGCCGTAGCGCAGGCGCAGCCCCTCCCCCACGCGCGCGCGCAGGTACTCGCGCTCGGAGCTCCCGTCCGGCGTCGGGTAGCTCGGGATCAGCTGCTTGCCCAGCTCGAGCTCCACCGAGCAGCGCTCGGCGATCTCGAGGGTGCTCGCGAGCGCCTCGGGCCACTCCGCGAACGCGCTCGCCATCTCCGCGCTGTCACGCAGGTAGAACTCGTTCGTGTCGAACGTGAGCTTCGGCGCGGCGAGCGTGCTCTTGGTCTGCACGCACAGCAGCGCGGTGTGGTGCTCGTAGTCCTCCCGGCGCAGGTAGTGGACGTCGCCGGTGCCCACCAGCCGCCCGCCGACCTCGCGCGCGATCCGCACGATCCCCTCGTTGCACTTCTCCTGCGCGTCGAGGCCGTTCTTCTGCACCTCGAAGTAGACGTTCTCGGCGCCGAACACGCGGAGCAGGTCGTCGGCGTGCGCGCGGGCGTCGTGCTCGCGCTCGTCCAGCAGGCGCTGGCAGAAGCGCGAGGCGAGGCAGCCCGTGAGCGCGATCACGCCGCGGGAGTACTGCTCGAGCTGGGACATGTCGACGGTCGGCTTGCCGCGCTGCAGTCCCTCGAGGAACCCCGCCGAGGAGAGCTTGACGAGATTGCGGTAGCCCGTGTCGTCGGCGGCGAGCAGCGTCAGGTGGTTGCGCTCGCCGCGGTCGGCCCTCCCCGCGGCGTGGTCGTCGACGAAGTAGATCTCGCAGCCCACGATCGGCTTGATCCCGTGGGTCCTGCAGGCCTTGTAGAGCTCCACCGCGCCGTTCATCACGCCGTGGTCGGTGAGCCCGAGCGCGGGCTGGTTAAACGACGCCGCGCGCTCGGCGAGCGCCTCGATCTTGCACGCTCCGTCGAGCAGCGAGTACTCGGAGTGGACGTGCAGGTGGGCGCAGGACGGCGTGCTCACTGACACCTCATGCTATGCGGCCGAGCGGCGGAGGCTCAGCGGCTCCGTCGCTGTTTGCGACGGTTCCGAAACCGGCCGATGAGCGACATCGCGTGCTTGTGGCCGGGGTCGTGCGGGGGCTGCTCGGCGGCCTCGGTCGCCGGCCCCCCGGGGGACCCGTGCGAGCCCTCGGCGAGGCTCGGCGGAGCCTCGATGGGCGCCGCTGCAGGCGCCGCCTCGGGCGAGGCGGGACGCGCCTGCGGGGGCGCGGGCAGTGGCGTGGTGTCCTCTCCCTCGGTGGCCCCCTCGGCGCGCGCGCGAAGCCGCTCGACGGCGGCTGCGAGCGCCTGGCTCATCTCCTCGCCGCGCTCGCCGCCGGAAGCCCGCGGCGGAAGGGGCGCGCGCGCGTGCATTGGGCTCGTGGGGGTCGTCGCGCCCGGGGCCACGCGCGGTGGGCGCTCGCCCACCGGCGGCAGCACGGGGACTCCGCCCGGGTGCAGCGGACGCGCGTGCCGCTGCAGCGCCGCTGCGAGGTCCTCGCCCACGGCCTGCGGGGGCGCCGCGCCCGACGTGGGCGCGGGCGGCGCGGGCGGCGCGGGGGGCGCGGGCGGAGGGGCGGGCTGCGCCGCCGTGATCGCGGCACCGAGGCGACCGACGGTTCCCCGCACCTCTTCGACGAGCGATTCCATCCGGCGGTGGCCGTCGCGCATCGCGGCGATCAGGCGGTCCGAGCCCTCCCGCGCTGCGCGCTCGGCGTCCAGGCGCGCCTGCATCTCGACGCCGCGCTGCTCGAGCTGGGCGAGCCGGGCGTGCAGCTCGCCGTCGAGGCTGCGGGCGGCGGCGCGCTCGGCGGCGGCGGACTGCTCGGCCTCGGCGAGCTGGCGCTGGAGCAGGTGCATCCGCGCCGACAGCTCGCCCGCCTCCCGCTCGCTCGCGGAGAGGCGCTCGCGCAGGTCGGCCATGTCGGCGCGGCTCTCGCGATCGGCACCCACGAGGCGGTCCTCGGCCTCGACGCGCAGCTGCTGCTCTGCGTACTCGCGCTGCTTGACGCGCCGCAGCTCGCTTTCGCGCTCCAGCGCGACGGTGCGCTCGGCGTCGAGCAGGTCGGCGAGGCGCTGGCGCTCCTGCTCGGCCTCGTCGAGGCGCTGCTGCAGGCTCGTGACGTGGCGTTCGAGCGTGTGCACGGTGGCTTCGGCGGCCTCCGCCCGACGCACGAGCGCGGCGTCGCCGCTGTCGGCCGCCCGCAGCGCACGCCGCTCGGCGAAGATCCCCGGCTCGCGGCGCGGGCCTTCGGGCGGCTCGCCCCTTCCAGGCCTGTCGGACTCCTCCACCATGCCGAGCAGGACGGTAGAGCGAGCGCCGGACGCCTCAGGCGGCGATGCGCCGCACGAGCGCTGCGCCGCCCGCGGCCAGCATGCCGGCGAGCAGCAGCCGCGCGAGCACGCTGCGGCGCGAGGAGAGGCGACGGCGCAGGTACCAGCGCCCGCCGCGCCACACGGCGAACCCGAGCAGCTTGTAGCCGGTTGAACCCATCGCGGTGATGCTACCCCGGGCGGTCAGCTGTTACGCAGGCGCCATGCCATGCGCGACTGCAGCGACCACAGCTCGATGAACCCGGGCGAGGCGGTCTGCGAGAACAGGCCGCCCGACTCCGCGAACGTGGCGAGCGCGGCGTCGTAGACCGCGTTGGGCGAGCTCCGGGTGGTCACCCGCACGTGCCCCTTGTAGAGCTTCAGCCCGATCGTGCCCGTCACCTGCGCGTTGACGGCGTCCATGTAGGCGTCGAGGTCGGTGCGCAGCGGCTCCCACCACAGGCCCGCGTAGACGAGGAACGCCCACTGCCGGTCCAGGTCGCCCTTGAACTGGTTCTGGTGGATCGTGCAGACGAGGTGCTCCAGCTCCCGGTGGGCGGGAAGGATCAGCGCCGCGGCGGGCGCCTCGTAGATGTCGCGCACCTTCAGCCCCACGATCCGGTCCTCGATGTGGTCGACGATCCCCACGCCGTGGCGCGCGCCGATCTCGGCGGCGCGTTCGATCAGCGCCACCAGCCCGAGCCGCTCGCCGTTGAGCGCGACGGGCACGCCGGCGTCGAACTCGATCTGCACCTCCTCGGGCTCCTCCGGGGCGAGCTCGGGGCGCGTGACGAGCTGGAACACGTCGTCCTCGGGCGCATGGTCGAGATCCTCGATCCAGCGGCCCTCCGAGGAGCGGCCCCAGAGGTTGTCGTCGATCGAGTACGGCGCGGCCTCGGTGCCGCCCTTGACGGGGATGCCGTGCTCGCGCGCGTAGGCGATCTCCTCCTCGCGCCCCATCTGCCAAGAGCGCACGGGGGCGATCACCCTCAGCTCCGGCGCGAGCGTGGCGACGGTTGCGTCGATGCGCACCTGGTCGTTGCCCTTCCCCGTGCAGCCGTGCGCGTTCGTGTCGCAGCCGCTCGAGCGCGCGGCCTGCACCGCGAGCTTGGCGATCAAGGGGCGTCCGAGCGCGGTGAACAGCGGGTAGCCGCCGCCGTAGAGCGCGTTCGCCTTGATCGCGGGCACGAGGTACTCGGCGGCGAACTCCTCGCGCGCGTCGACCACGTGGCAGTCGCGCGCGCCCAGCGCGAGCGCCTTGCCCCTGACCACGTCGTAGTCCTCGCCGGGCTGGCCGAGGTTGACGGTGAGGCACACGACCTCGGCGCCGTACTCGTCCTGGATCCACTTGAGCATCACGCTCGTGTCCAGACCGCCGGAGTAGAGCAGCAGCACGCGGTGCACGCGGTCGGGATCCGCCTCGTAGGAGGCCGTGCGCGGCTGCGCGGTGTGTGGGGACTCGGCGTGGCTCACAGGGCGCGCAGGCTATCGCTCGCGCGCTGCAGATCGCCCGCTGCGGCGCAGCCGGGCGATCTCAGCCTCCCTCACCCCCGCCGTCGCGCGTGCGTTCCATCAGCGGGTACTGCGGCGGCCCGGTGGTGAAGCCGAGCTTCGCGTACAGCCCCTGGGCGTCGGCGGTGTGCAGCAGCCAGCGCACGTCGCGACCTCCGGGCCCGGCGGCCGGCGAGCGCGCGCCCCTGCCGCCGTCGTCGCGCTCGCCCTCGATCATCTCGCGCACGAGCGCGAGCCCGAGCCCGCGTCCGCGATGCTCGGCGAGCACGTAGACGTCTGCGAGGTAGGCGACGGTCGCGCCGTCGCTGACGGCGCGCGCGAAGCCCACCTGCGCGCCCCTGTGGTAGAGGCCCACGACGCGCCTGCTGCCGTCGATCGCGAGCTGGACGAGCTCGCGCGGGCGGCCCCTGCCCCAGTAGGACTCGCCGCTGATGTAGGCGTGGATCGCGGCCACGTCGAGCCGCCCGCGATCGTCGTCGAGCTCGAAGCCGTGGCCGAGCTCGCGGCGCACGCTCAGCCCTCCAGGGCCGGGGCGAGGCGCTCGAGCGCGGACTGCACCTGGGCGCCATCGATCGTCAGCGGCGGCAGCAGCCGCAGCGTGGTGGGGCCGGTGGCGTTCGTCACCAGCCGCTCTCCGAGCAGCGCGCGGCGGACCACCTCGGGGGCGGAGACGTCGAGCTCGCAGGCGAGCATCAGCCCGCGCCCGCGGACCTCGAGCACGTGCGGGAGCCCCGCCAGGCCCTCCGCCAGCTCGGCCCCCCGCCTGCGCACGTTCTCGAGCAGGGCGGGGGCGCTCGTCGCTGCGAGCGCGGCGAGGGCTGCGCGCGCGACGGTCGGGCTGCCCGCGAAGGTCGAGCCGTGGTCGCCGGCCGCGAGCACGTCTGCGAGCCGCGGCCCGGTGACGAGCGCGCCCATCGGCAGCCCGCCCGCGAGCGCCTTGGCGACGGTGATCGCGTCGGGCACGACGCCCGTCTGCTCGTAGGCCCACAGCGTGCCGGTGCGCCCCATGCCGGTCTGGATCTCGTCGAAGACGAGCGCCGCGCCGTGCTCGTCGCAGGCGGCGCGCGCGGCGGCGAGCACGTCCTCGCAGAGCACGTGCACCCCCGTCTCGCCCTGGATCGGCTCGAGCAGCACGGCGGCGGTGTTCGCGTCGACCGCCGCGGCGATCGCGTCTGCGCGGGGCTCGCACGCGCGGAAGCCGGGCACCAGCGGAGCGAACGGCGCCTGCTTGGACTCCTGGGGCGTTGCGGACAGCGCACCGTAGGTGCGGCCGTGGAAGGCGCCGTGGATCACGACCACGTCGCCGCCCGCACGCGCCTTGCGCGCGAGCTTCAGCGCGGCCTCGACGGCCTCCGCGCCGGAGTTGCAGAAGAACACCTTCCCGCCGAGGCTCGACTCCGACAGGCGCGCGGCGAGCCGCATCGCGGGCTCGGTGTAGAAGAGGTTGCCGACGTGCATCAGCGTGCCCGCCTGCTCGCGCACCGCCGCGACCACCTCGGGGTGGCAGTGCCCGAGGTTCGTCACCGAGATCCCGCACAGCAGGTCGAGGTACTCGTTGCCGTCCTCGTCCCACAGCCGCGCGCCCTCGCCGCGAACGAACTCGACGGGGTTGCGCGCGTACGTGCCGATCACGTTCTCGCGCTCGAGCGCCTGGAGCTCGCTCAGCACCTGCCCGCGTCTCCCGGGTGCGCGCTCACGAGGAGGACTCGATCTTGGTGCCGACGCCCGCGTCGGTGAACAGCTCCAGCAGCAGCGAGTGCGCCACGCGCCCGTCGAGGATGTGCGCGGCGCCGACGCCGTCGTCGATCGCGCGCAGGCACGCCTCGAGCTTCGGGCGCATTCCGCCCTGCAGCCCGCCGATCGCGCCACGCACCTGCTCGGCGCCGGCCTGCCCGATCAGGCTGCCGGGGTCGGCGGGATCCGCGAGCCAGCCGGGCACGTCGGTGAGGAACACCACCTTGATCGCGCCGAGCGCGCCCGCGACGGCGCCCGCGGCCTCGTCGGCGTTGACGTTGTAGGAGTTGCCCTCGCGATCCGCGCCCACCGAGGCGATCACGGGGATGTAGTCGCTTGCGACGTGCTCGATCACGCCCGTGTTGACGCGCTCGATGCGCCCCACGAAGCCGATGTCCTGCCCGCCGGGCGAGGCGCGGCGCGCGACGCGGAACAGCGTGCCGTCGTCGCCGCAGAGCCCCACGGCGGGCTGCCCGTGGCGGTTGATGCGCAGCACGATCTCCTTGTTGACCTTGCCGACGAGCACCATCTTGGCGACCTCGACGGTGTCGGGGTCGGACACGCGCAGGCCCTCCACGAACTGCACGGGCAGCCCGAGCCGCTCCATGTAACCGGTGATCTCGGGCCCGCCGCCGTGCACGACGATCGGGTTGAGCCCGACGTACTTGAGCAGCACCACGTCGCGGGCGAACTCCTCGCGCAGCGTCTCGTCCTCCATCGCGGCGCCGCCGTACTTGATCACGATCGTCTTGCCGTGGAACTGCCGGATGTACGGCAGGGCCTCGAGGAGTGTGCCTACGTCTCTCATGTGGTGTAGTCGGCGTTGACCGTCACGTACTCGTGGGAGAGGTCGGAGAAGAACACCTCGGTGTCGGCGCCCTCGCCGGGAAGGCCCACCTCGTACTCGACCTCGTGGCGCTTGACCGCCTCGTCCAGCGCGGCCCGGTCGTAGTCGAGCGCGGCGCCGGCGCTGCACACCTGGATGCCCTCGATCGCGACGTCGAGCTGCAGCGGCGCGGTGCCGGGCAGCGCACCGCCCACCGCTTGGACGATCCGCCCCCAGTTGGGGTCGCCGCCGTGCAGCGCGGCCTTCACGAGCGGCGAGTTGGCGACGGCGCGCGCGGCGGCCTCCACGCCTCCGGGGTTCCCCCCGCGCACGATCACGCGCGCGAGCCGCCCGGCTCCCTCGCCGTCGGCGACCATCATCAGCGCGAGCTGGCGCAGCAGCGCGTCGAGCGCCTCGCCGAAGCGCAGCTCGTCCTCGCTCTCCGGGGCGACGGTGACGCCGCTCGCGCCGGAGCACAGCAGCAGGGCGGTGTCGTTGGTGGAGAGCTGGCCGTCGACGCTCGCGCGGTCGAAGCTGCGCTTCACGCACACCCCGAGCAGCAGGTCCGCGGTCTCCGCCGAGAGCGCCGCGTCGGTCTCGATGAAGCAGAGCATCGTGGCGAAGTTCGGCGAGATCATCCCCGCGCCCTTGCACTGGGCGTTCAGCCGCACGGTCCCGGACGGGAGCTCGACCTGCAGGTTGGCGCGCTTCTCGAACGCGTCGGTCGTCTGGATCGCCTCCTGGAAGCTCGCGTCGCCGTGGGCGCTCAGCCGCGCGCTGGCAGCGAGCACGCCCTTGAGCATCGCCTCGACGGGCAGGTACTGGCTGATCCCGCCGGTGGAGGCGAGCGCGACGTGCGCGGCGTCCGTGCCGGTGGCGGCTGCAGCGGCGCCCTGCGTCTTGGCGGCGTCTTCGAGCCCGCGACGGCCCGTTGCGGCGTTGGCGCACCCGGAGTTGGCGAGCACCACGCGCAGCGAGTGCAGGTTGCAGCGCTCCTGCGTGAGCAGCACCGGCGCCGCGGCTGCTCCGCTCGCGGTGAAGCGGGCCGCGCTGACGGGCTCCGGCGCGTCGCACACGAGCAGCCCGAGGTCGGGGTTGCCGCTCGGCTTGAGCCCGGCCGTGACGCCCGCGGCGCGGAACCCGCCCGGCAGCCCCGAGTCGCCGGCGAGCTCGGTCACGTGCGGCGGGCGCTCGACCCAGCGGCTCCTGAAGAACGCCTCAGCCACGGGTAGCTCCCGTACTCGAAACACAGCGCTCATGAGCCCGTAGGTCAAGCTCTCCAAGGACGCAGGGAGCGAAATGTGCTGTGCACATCAGCGAGCGAGGACGCCGGCGAGCGCCGGCATACGGGCTCATGAGAGGCCCTCCGTCTCGGGGAGGCCGAACATCACGTTGAGGTTCTGCAGCGCCTGCGAGGAGGTGCCCTTCCACAGGTTGTCGATCGCGGAGAGCACCACGAGCTTGCCGGTGTGCTGGTCGGAGGCGGCGAAGATGCGGCAGTAGTTGGTCGCCTGGACCTCGCGGGTGCCGGGCGGCTGGGCGGCGACCTCCACGAACGGCTCCCGTGCGTAGGCGCTCTGCATCAGCTCGTCGAGCTCGTCCTGGGAGACGGGGCGGGTGGGCGTGACGTAGATGCTCGCGAGCTCGCCCTGGTCGAGCGGCACGAGGTGGGCCTGGAACTGGACCGCGAGGCCCTCCAGCGCGGGATTCAGCCGGGCGAGCTGCTCCTCGATCTCGGGCGTGTGGCGGTGTTGGGCGACCTTGTAGGGCAGGATGTTCTCGCCCGCCATGGAGAGGTGCGTGGTGTCGTCGAACGCACGCCCCGCTCCGGAGATGCCCTGCTTGGCGTCGATCACGACGTCGGCGATCACGCCGGCGCGGGCGAGCGGCGCGAGCCCCAGCAGCGACGCGGTGGGATAGCAGCCCGGGTTGGCCACGATCGCCGCGGCGGCGATCGCGTCGCGGTGCAGCTCGGTGAGCCCGTACACGGCGTCGCGCAGGAGCTCGGGCCGCGGGTGCTGTCCGTACCAGTGCTCGTAGGTGGGCAGCGCGGCGAGCCGGAAGTCGGCGGACAGGTCCACCACGCGCGCGCCGTGCTCGCGCAGGGCGGCGACGGTGGGCGCGGCGGCGGCGTGCGGATAGGCGACCACCGCGGCGTCGAGATCGCCCGTGCGAGCGAGGTCGAGCTCGCCGATCTGCAGCGGCACGCGATAGCGCGGATAGAGCTCCTCCAGCGTGCGCCCCACCTCCGAGCGGCCGGTCACCCCGACGAGCTCGAAACGGGGGTGCCGGTAGAGCAGGTGCGCGGCGAGCGCGCCCGCGAAGCCGGTGGCACCCGCCACGAGCACGCGTGGTGAGCCGGGCGCATGGGGTTGCGAGCCCGCCGCAGGGTCAGCCACGCAGCTCACCTCCGATCGCAGCCAGCGCGTCGACGATCCGCTTGCGCCGCGGCGCGACGTCCTCGTCGGTGAGGGTCCGCTCGATCGCACGGAAGGTGAGCGTGAGCGCGAGAGAGCGCCGGCCCTCCCCCACCTGCTCGCCCGTGTAGAGATCGAAGATGCGCACGTCTTCCAGCTCGGGGCCGCCCGCCTCGCGCACCGTTGCGGTGAGCTGGGCCGCGGGCACGGCGTCGGGGAGCGTCACCGCGAGGTCCTGGCGCAGCGGCGGGAACGAGCCGAACGGGACGAACGCCCGCACCTCGGGCGCGGCGGCCGCGACCTTGCCGAGATCGATCGCGAACACGGCTGCGCGATCGAGGTCCCATTGCTCGCTCACGAGTGGGTGCAGCTCGCCGAGCAGACCGAGGAGCTGCGCATCGGCGTGCACGGCGGCGCTCCGCCCGGGATGCAGGAACGGCCATTCCTCCCGCTCGACGGTGAAGCGAACGCCGAGGTGGCCGAGCAGCGACTCGAGCAGCGCCTTGGCGGCAAAGAAGCCGGCCTCGGCGCCCTCCTGGCCGCCCCACGTGCGTGCACCGAGGTGCCCGTGCAGCAGCGCGCCCAGGCCGTGGTGCTCCCTCGCAAGGCCTTCCTCGCCGCCCGCGCGGTAGACGGTGCCGGACTCGAAGATCGCCACGTCGGGCCCGTTGCGCGCGACGTTGTGGCGCGCTGCGTCGAGCAGCGAGCCGATCAGCGTGGGGCGCATGATCGACTGGCCGTCGGACATCGGGTTCTCGATCGCGACGACCTCGCGCAGGGGATGCCCGGCGGGCACCTGCAGGCGGTCGAGCAGCGAGGGCTCGGTGAAGCTCCAGCCGACGATCTCGTGCAGGCCGCGCCCGACGAGCGCGTCCTCGGCGGCGCGGCGCACGCGCTGGGCGTGCGACAGGCGGCCCGCTGCGCCACGCCGCGCGGGCAGCGTTGCGGGCAGCTGCTCGAGCCCCTCGATCCGCGCGATCTCCTCGATCAGGTCGACCTCGCGCGTGACGTCGCTGCGCCGCAGCGGCGGCACGCCCACGTCGAGCCCGTCCGCGGCGTCGCGGGCGGTGAAGTCGAGCGCGCGCAGGATCTCCGCCTGGCGCTCGCGCTCGATCGGCAGCCCGAGCAGCGCGCCGACGCGCGCCTGGCGCAGCCGGATCACCTCGCGCTCGGCGGGCGCACCGCCGACGTCGATCGTGCCCGGGAGCAGGGTGGCGCCGCACAGCTCCACCATCAGACGCGCGGCGACGGCCTGGGCGTGCATGCACTGCTCGGGCTGGAGCTGCTTCTCGAAGCGAGAGGACGCCTCGCTGCGCAGGCCGAGCGCCCACGAGGTGCGGTGGATGTTGGGCCCGGACCACGTGGCGACCTCCATCAGCACGCGCGTGGTGTCCGACCCGACCTCGGAGCGCGCACCGCCCATCACGCCCGCGATCGACGTGGGTCCGTCGTCGTCGTCGATCACCACCATCTCGTCGTCGAGCGTGCGCGTCTGGCCGTCGAGGGTCTGCACCCGCTCGCCCGCGCCCGCACGGCGCACGACGAGCTTCGCGCCGGCGACGCGGTCGAGGTCGAACGCGTGCAGCGGCTGGCCGGTGAGCAGCATCGCGTAGTTGGTGATGTCGACGACGTTGCTGATCGACCGCTGTCCGGCGGCGGCGAGTCGCGCGCGCAGCCACAGCGGCGACGGGCCGATCGCGACGTCCTCGAAGACCCGCGCGGTGAAGCGCGGGCAGAGGTCGGGGCACTCGACGATCACCTCGGCGGCGCCGAGCGCGCCCTCCGCGCCGGGGTCTGCGACCCACGGCGGCTCCGACAGCGGCGCTCCGGTTGCGGCGTGCAGCTCGCGCGCGACCCCGTACACGCCGAGGCAGTCGGGCCGGTTGGGCGTGATCTCCAGCTCGAGCACGTCGGTGGCGATCGGGAGCACCTCCGCGAGCGGCGCGCCCGGGGCGAGCTCGGCGTCGAGCATCAGCTCGTCCAGCACGATGATCCCCGGCGCGCGCTCGGCGCCGGCCACGAGGTCGAGCTCGTCCTCGGCGAGGATCATCCCTTCGGAGACGATCCCGCGCAGCTTGCGCCGGTCCAGCTCGATGCCGTTGGGGAGCACGGCGCCGGGCGTCGCGACCGCGACCGTCTGCCCCCCCGCGACGTTGGGCGCGCCGCAGACGATCGTGGCGTGGGCGCCGTCGCGGGCGCCCACGTCGACCTCGCACACCTTCAGCCTGTCGGCGTCGGGATGCTGCTCGGCGCTGATCACCCGGCCCACCACGAACCCCTCGGTGTGCTCGACTCCCTGGCGCAGGATCGCCTCGACCTTGGTGCCGGTCATCGTCAGGCGCTCCTCGATCGCGTGAACGTCGAGACCGGGGTCGCAGTACTCGTAGAGCCAGGGGAGCGGGACGCGCATCAGAACTGCCCCAGCAGCCGGAGGTCGTTCTCGAAGTACATGCGCAGGTCCGGCACCCCGTGCTTGAGCATCGCGATCCGCTCGACGCCGAGCCCCCACGCGAACCCCTGCACCTTCTCGGGGTCGTATCCCGGCGCGTTGGCGGCGGTGGTGGGCACGAAGGCGAACACGTTGGGATCGACCTCACCGGCTCCGAGCACCTCCAGCCAGCCCTCGCCCTTGCACAACGGGCAGCGCGAGCCGTCGGCCATGAAGCCCTTGCCGGAGCAGTGGAAGCACGACACGTCGACCTCGACGCTCGGCTCGGTGAACGGGAAGAAGTGCGGGCGCAGGCGCACGTCGCGGGTCTCGCCGAACACCGCGCGCGCGAACGACAGCAGCGTCCCCTTCAGGTCCGCGAGCGTGATGTCCTCATCGACCGCGAGCCCCTCGATCTGGTGGAACTGCGGGGTGTGGGTTGCGTCGGAGTCGGGCCGGTAGACGCGCCCGGGGATCACCACGTAGAGCGGCGGCGGGTGCGCCTCCATCGCGCGCACCTGCATCGGTGAGGTGTGCGTGCGCAGCACCACCTCGGGGCCCTCGCCGGAGCGCTGCACGTAGAAGGTGTCGGTGCGCGCCCGCGCGGGATGCGTGGGGCTGTGGTTGAGCGCGTCGAAGTTGTAGTGAACGGTCTCGATCTCCGGGCCTTCCATGACGGTGAAGCCGAGGCCGAGGAAGATGTCTTCGAGCTCGCGCCGCGTGCTGGTGAGCACGTGCAGCGATCCCAGCGGCTGGGCGGGCGCGCCGGGGAGCGTGACGTCGACGGCGTCGTGCACGAGGCCCGCGGACAGCTCCGCGGCTGCGAGCTGCGCGGTGCGCTCCTCGATCAGCGCCTCGAGCGCCTGGCGGGCGGCGTTGGCGGCCGCGCCGACCTTGCCGCGCTCGGCGGGATCGAGCTGGGCGACGCCGCGCAGCAGCTGCGGGAGCTCCGCCTTGCGCCCGAGGAAGCGCACGCGCAGCTGCTCGAGCTCCTCGCTCGTGGCGGCGGCGCCGATCTCGCCCTCCGCCTCGCTGCGCAGCTGCTCGATCCGATCGATCATGACGCGCGCACCCTAGATGTTCGGCCGCCCGCGTGGCCGTCGCTCGCCTGGCTGCCCCTGCGAAGCGACGGTTCGTCCCCCGCGCGGGCGCGCGTGAGCTCGTACAGCGCGACCGTCGCAGCCATCGCGGCGTTCAGCGACTCGCTGCGGATCGGGATCCGGGCGACGCGGGCGGCGCGGCGCAGCAGCTCCGCGGGCAGGCCCTCGCGCTCGGCGCCCACGAGCAGGCTGATCGGCGCGGGCGCGGCGGCGCACACATCGCGCAGGTCCTCCTCGCCGTGCGCGTCGAGCGCGACGAGCTCGCCGGGCAGCTCGCCGACGTCGTCGGTGCGCGCGAGCGCGACCGAGAAGATCGCGCCCATGCTCGCGCGCACCGCCTTGGGCGAGTGCGGGTCCGCGCAGCCCGGGCCGAGCGCCACGCACGACGCGCCGAAGGCCTCCGCGGAGCGCAGCACGGTGCCGACGTTGCCGGGGTCGCTCACGCCGTGCAGGTACACGCACACCGGCCCCGCGGCCGCGCCCCAGCGCTGCTCGTAGACGGCCATCACGCGCGTGCCGGACCCGAGCGCGGAGGCGGCGGCGAGCGCGTCGCGCTCGACGTCGTGGAAGGATGCGCCGCCGAGGCCGCTGCCCGCGAGCCGGTAGCCCTCCAGCGGCGGGCGGCGGGCGCGTGCAGCGGCGGCGAGCAGGTCCTCCCCCTCGGCGATGAACGTGGCGTCGCGCTCGCGGCCGCGCTTGGTGTGCAGCCGTCGGAGCGCCTTCACGCGTGCGTTCTGGGGGGAGGCGATCGTGGTCATTGCGCGTCGGGAGACTTCCTGTTGATCGATTTGGATGTTGCGACGGTGGTGGCGGGAGTGGGCTTGTGATGGGTCCAGATGCAAAAAGGGCGCCGTCCCGGTGAGGAGCGGCGCCCGTAAGGCCTGCTGTCGATTGCGTGAACCGGTGGCTCAGGCAGCCGACGCCTCGCGGGCGACGTCGGCAAAACGTCGGAAGGTCTCTGCGTCGTGCACGGCGATGTCGGCGAGCACCTTGCGGTCGAGCTCCACGCCTGCGAGCTTCAGCCCGTGCATGAGCTGCGAGTAGCTCATCCCGTTGGTGCGCGCAGCGGCGTTGATGCGCGTGATCCACAGGCGGCGGAAGTCGCGCTTGCGGTTGCGCCGGTCGCGGTAGGCGTAGGAGTCCGCCTTCAGCAGCGCCTCCTTGGCGCGCTTGTAGTTGGAGTGCGCCTCGCCGCGGAAGCCCTTCGTCAGCTCGAGCGTCGCGCGCCGCTTCTTGCGCGCGTTCACGGAGCGCTTGACGCGCGTCACTTGCCCACCCCCAGCATCCGCTTGACGCGTGGGGTGTCGTTCTCGGAGATCATCGCCGGCCGTCCGAGCGCACGCTTGTGCTTGGGCGACTTCTTCTCGAGGATGTGGCTCGTGAACGCGTGCCGCGCGCGGATCTTGCCGCCGCCGGTCACCTTGAAGCGCTTCTTCGCGCCGGAATGGGTCTTCATCTTGGGCATGAAGGCGGAGATTATGCCACGGCCGCGCGCCGTTGCCGGGCCGCGCGAAGCGCGCTAGGCGGCGCTGGCCCCGCCGGCGGCGGGCGCATCGGCCTCCGCGGCGACGTCCTGCGCCGCGTCGGCGGCAGGCTCGGGCGCGTCATCCGCGGGCGCCTCGGCTGCGCTGGTCCCGTTCGCTGCTGCTGGAGCGTCGGACGGCGGCACCCCGTCGGGGCCGGGCGCGCCGTCGGCAGCGGGCGCGCCGTCGGCGGCGGGTGCGCCGTCCTCGAGCCGCCCCGAGAGCACCGCTTTGGAGGGCGCCATCATCATCGTCATGTTGCGCCCTTCCTGCATCGGGCGCTGCTCGACGACGCCGAGCTCGGAGAGTTCGTCGGCGAGCCGGTCGAGGATCGCGGTGCCGCGCTCCGGGTGCGTGACCTCGCGCCCGCGGAACATGATCGTGACCTTGACCTTGTCCTTGTGGCGCAGGAAGCGCTCGACGTGGTGCTTCTTGGTGTCGTAGTCGTGCTGGGCGATCTTGGGGCGGAACTTGATCTCGCGCACGGTGATCTGCTGCTGGTGCTTGCGCGCCTGCTTCTGCTTCTGCGCCTGCTCGTACTTGTACTTGGAGTAGTCCAGCACCCGGCACACGGGCGGCTTGGCCTCGGGCGCCACCTCGACGAGGTCGAGTTCGCGTTCCTGGGCGAACGCGAGCGCGTCGGGAGTCTTGAGCACGCCGACCTGGTTGCCCTCGTCGTCGATGAGCCGCACCTCGGGCACGCGAATGCGCTCGTTGATCCTCGTGGTGTCCCGCTCCGGCGGGCGCCGGTCGAACCTGCGAGGTACCGGCACTAGCTGTATCGACCGTGCGTCAAGCGGGCTCTACGCGCGTCGCTGGGAAGATGTGCGGGTCGTCAACGTGCGGGATTATAGCTGGCCGCGGACGTCCCGGATGAACTCCGCGAGCGGGATCGCGCCGTCCTGCGCCGGCCCCGATCCGTTGCCGGAGGCGCCCTCCCGTTCGGCCGCGACGGCCGGGCGCGCGCGCACCGACACGGCGTTCTCCGCCTGCTCGCGCTCGCCCACGACGAGCATGTACGGGATCTTGCGCAGCTCCGCGTCGCGGATCTTGCGGCCCACCGACTCGCTGCGAGCGTCGACTTCCGTGCGCACGCTCCCGTCGCTGAGCTGCTCGCACACCGTCTGCGCGTAACCGGCGAAGCGGTCCGAGACGGGGAGCACGATCGCCTGCACCGGCGCGAGCCACAGCGGCAGCTCGCCGCCGTAGTGCTCGAGCAGGATCCCGATGAAGCGCTCGTAGGAGCCGAACATCGCGCGGTGGATCATCACCGGCGTGTGCTCGTGGTTGTCGGCGCCGGTGTACTGCAGGCCGAAGCGTGCGGGCATCTGGTAGTCGAGCTGGACGGTGCCGAGCTGCCACGAGCGGCCGAGCGAGTCGGTCATGTGCATGTCGATCTTGGGGCCGTAGAAGGCGCCATCCCCCGGGTTCAGGTCGTACTCGAGACCCGCTTCGGCGAGCGCCTCGGTGAGCTTGCGCTCGGCGCGATCCCACAGCTCGTCGTCGCCGATCCGCTGCTCGGGCCTCGTCGAGAGCTCCAGACGCACGTCGAAGTCGAACATCGCGTACGTGGCGAACGCCATCTCGAGGCATCCGCGAACCTCGTCCTGGACCTGCTCCTCGGTGCAGAAGATGTGCCCGTCGTCCTGGGCGAAGTGGCGCACGCGCAGCAGGCCGTGCAGCACGCCCGAGGGCTCGTTGCGGTGCAGCAGCCCCGGCTCGGAGTAGCGCAGCGGCAGATCGCGGTAGGAGTGGCGCGTGCTCGCGAACAGCTGGCAGTGGCCGGGGCAGTTCATCGGCTTGACCGCCATCTCGCGCTCCTCGACGGTGAGGGTGAACATGTTCTCGCGGTACTTGCCCCAGTGCCCGGACGTGCGCCACAGCTCCGCGTCGAAGATCTGCGGCGTCTTGACCTCGCTGTAACCGCGCTCGGCGCCCATCCGCCGCGACATCGCAACGAGCGCGTTGAACACGCCGGTCCCCGCGGGCAGCCAGAACGCCGCTCCGGGGGAGACGTCCGAGAAGGTGAACAGACCCAGCTCGCGCCCGAGCTTGCGGTGGTCGCGTTCCTTGGCCTGCTCGATCCGCTCGAGGTGCTCGGCGAGGTCGGACTTCGAGAAGAACGCGGTGCCGTAGATGCGGGTGAGCATCGTGCGGTCCGAGTCCCCGCGCCAGTACGCGCCCGCGACGGAGCGCAGCTTGAACGCGGACACGGTGGACGTGCTCGGGGCGTGCGGTCCGCGGCACAGGTCGGTGAACGGGCCGTTCGTGTACAGCGACACCGTCTGCAGCGGGTCCTCCGCGCTCGCAGCCGCGACGAGGTCGTCGATCAGCTCGACCTTGTAGTCCTGTCCCTCGGCCAGGAACCGCTCGCGCGCCTGTGCGGGCGCGACGTCCTCGCGCTCGAACGTCTCCGCGGCCTTCACGTGCGCGCGCATGCGCTCTTCGATCGCGGGGAACTCCGCCTCGGAGATCGAGGTGCCCGCGGGGAACTCGAAGTCGTAGTAGAAGCCGTCCTCGATCGCGGGGCCGATCGAGATCTTGACCCCCGGGTAGAGCTCCATGACCGCCGCCGCGAGCACGTGGGCGGCGTCGTGGCGGATCAGCGCGAGCGCCGCCTCGCCGCTGCGGCTGGTGAGGATCGAGACGTGCGCGCCGTCCGGGAGCGGGCGCGCGAGGTCGCGCACCTCCGGCCCCTCGCCCGCCTCGGGATGGGACACCTCGATCGCGAGCGCCGCGCGCGCGAGCCCCGGCCCGATCGCCGCGGCCGCGTCGGCGCCGGTGGCGCCCTCGGGCAGCTCGAGCTGGTTGCCGTCGGGAAGCGTCACGTGGATTGCCATCAGCGATGCAGGCTACTTGCCCGGAGGGCTCGCAGCGTGAGCGCCGCGAGCGCGCCGCGGCGCTCAGGCGAGCTGCCAGAGCGCGTCGTCGCCGAGCGGCGTGCGGCGCACGGCGCCCTCCCCGGCGAGCGACACCAGCGCGCGCTCGGCGCCGTCGCGATCGGGGTCGGCGAGGTTCGGCGCCATCACCGCGGCGAGCTCCTGTGTGACGAGCCCGCCCGGGAACTCCGCGAGCGCGGCTGCCGGATCCTCGGCGGCCCCGCGGCGCTGCAGCGAGCGGTCGACGTTGGCGATCAGCACGTCGTAGGCCTCGATCGGCTGGAAGCCGCCCGCCTCCACGCTGCGCCCGTCGGCGGCGGTGAAGATCAGAGACGGCGCGGAGTGGCGCACGGGCCCGTCGGTGCTGCGCGCCTTGCCCTGGAACTCGCCCGCGCCGCCCTCCGCGCTGCGCGCCTCCGCGCGGTCGCGCTGGTAGGCCTCCTCGGTGCGCTCGTCGTCGATCGCTGCAACCACGGCGGCGGGGTCCAGACCGTCCACCGGCGCGAGCGCCGCCGCGATCGCGTCGTCCTCGTCGGGCACGAGCGTGCTCGTGAACCACGCGAACTGGAGCGCGCGCAGCGCGTCGTGCTCGCGGCCCGGGGCGAGCAGGCGCGTGGCCACCAGCGCGCGGCACGCCCGTCCGGTGGCGGGGATCCGCTCGCGTGGCTGGGAGGTGAACGGCATCCCGAAGCGCCGTCTGTAGCCCACCCAGCTCGCGTTTGTCGCAGCGGGCGTGCGACCCGCCTCCAGATAGCGCCGCGTGTCCTCCGCGAGCCCGATCGGCACGAGCCGCCAGCGCAGCTGCGCGCCGTAGCGCCAGCGCAGCACCGCCATCGCAGGGCTCGCCGAGTACGCCCAGGGACAGCCCGGGTCGGTGAAGTGGGTCACCTCCAGCTCGGCCACCCGCCCCACTATCGCAGCCGGTCGGAGGCTGCCGCGCAGGGTCGATGCGGCTCGATGGGCGGCACGTGTTCACGCTGCGCGCGCGCGCAGTCGATGATGTCGCATGAGGAGGCTCGCACGATGGGATCCGTGAGCGAGGGCGGCACCGTCGCGGTCCCCGGCGATGTGGTCGCGCACCCCGATCTGGCCCGTCTGACGCACGTGCTGCAGGCGCCGCAGGCAGCCCTCCGCGCACGTCTGAACGCGGTGATCCTCGACCTCGTGCTCGTGGGGATCGCATCGCAGCTGCTCGCGCCCGCGCTCGCCGGTCGCGGCGACGCGGCCGGCCGGACGGTCGTGTTCCTCGCGCTCGAGTTCAGCTACTTCTTCCTGTACGAGCTGCGGCGTGGCCAGACGATCGGCAAGCGCGTGTTCCACGTGCGCGTGGTGACGCTCGACGGGTCGCCCGCAACGGCGCGCCAGATCGCGCTCCGCAACGCGCTCCGCATCTTCGACGCGCTTCCGCTGCTGTACGCGTCGGGGCTGATCTCGCTGTGGCGCACCGGCCCGGCGCGGCGACAGCGGCTCGGCGACGTCGCGGCGCGCACGACGGTCGTCCTCGAGCCCGGCGCGCCCTCGCTGCGGACGCCGGGCTGGATGCTCCCCACCCTGACGGCGCTGGCGACCGTGTTGTCGCTGGCGATCGTGATCCCGGCGCTCTCGGGCGCTTCCCACCAAGCGCCCGGTGCCGCGATCGCGGCGGCCGGGCCGGGCGACCAGCCCCAGGAAGGCGAATGGGTCGCCTCGGGGCGTGTGGTCAGGTCGATCGGCTACAGCAACGCCCTGGGCACGACCGCAAGCTGGCGGATCGCGCAGGGCTGCCTCGGAGGCGCCCGCTGCGGGCTCGTCCTCACCGACACGGCAAGCGACGGGAGGGTGAGCTCGGCGCCGCTCACACGCACCGCGCGGGCCTGGATCGCCGTGTTCCCGACACATCAGTTCGTGTGTGCGCGCGCGGGCGGCGAAACGATCTACTGGACCCAGCACACCGCGTTCGCGCTGCGCTTCACCAACGCCGGCCGCGCCGCCGAGGCGGAAGAGCTCACCTACTCGCAGTCTCCCCGCTGCGGCTACGGCACCGCGCTGCGGACCTGGCGTGCCACGTGGGCCGCCGCCGCGACCGGCTGACCTGCGCCGCCCGGTTCCCCGCCGGCGTCTCCGACCCTCGCGCTTGTAGACAATCGTCTGCTGTGCCAGGATCCCGGTCGTGTCCGAGAGACAGCCCGGGTCGATCGCGATTGCCCTTCCCCGAGGGCAGATCACCCGCACGCTGCGCGAAAAGGACCTGGGGCCTGCGGGCGAAGGGGCGAGCGCGCCCGAGGCGGCGGGCGTGCCGCGCGGGGCCGCAGACGCTCATGACCACCTCTCGCGCTCGCTGGTGCGCGGCCTGGCGCTGCTCGCCGCCTTCGAGCCGGGCGGCGGCGAGCGCGGGATCGTCGAGCTCGCGGCCGAGCTCGGTCTCAGCCCGAGCACCGCGCACCGGTATGCGCGCACGCTCGTGGCGGTGGGTGTGCTCCAGCACAGCTCCGTGACGCGGCGCTACCGGCTCGCGCCCGCCGCCGCGCCCCCCGCGCGGGCCTGAGCGGGTGGCGACCGGGCGTCGTCCGTGCTGCTGCGATCATGGCGTCCGATGCGAGATGGCTGAGCCCAGCGGTCGCGATCTGCTCTCGGAGTGGCGCCAGGTGATGGAGTCGGTGATCTCCGGAGCCGCCGCCGCCGCGGGACGCTCGGAGCTGCCGCGCGAGCTGATCCGCGCCTCCCAGCGCCAGCTGGAGCTCGTGCAGCAGATCGTCGAGAGCGAGCGCAGCCGGGTCGAGGGGCTGCTCGGCCCTGCCCAGGCGGCGTTCGACCTGCTGGCCGACAGCGGAGCCACATTGCGCAAGCAGGCGGAGGCGATGGAGTCGGCAGGCCAGGCGCTGCAGGACACAGCGTTGCTGATGAAACAGCAGGCCGAGCTGCTCGAGAAGGTCATCGGCCTGATGCGCCAGCCCACCGGCATCGCGCGCGCCGCAGCACGCACGGCCCGTGGCAACAAGGGCGATCGCGCAGGCGGCAAGCGCGGGAGCGGCAGCTCGCGCGACCGCAGCGATGCAGGTGTTTGAGCCCCAGAGGCCGGGGGTAGCCCTTAACCAGCAAGCAGGACCCCCTCCATGGTCCAAGTAGCACCGAGAGGTCCGGCATCCCCCCTGCCGGGCCTCTCACCATTAGCGCGAGAGGTCCGGCGCCCCCCTGCCGGGCCTCTCGCCGTTTAAGTGCAGCCGGAGGCCTCCCGGCGGAGCCGGTGCGCGCTAGTCCACGGCGAACTGGCCGTCGCTGTAGATGACCGTCTCCGACCCGTCCCTCCGGGTCGCTGTGACGGTGCGGTCGCTCGTGGAGACGATGTCGGTGTGGACGCTCGAGTCGTTGAAGCCCAGTCGTTGCCACTCCTCGGGGGCGACCGCGGCGGGGTCCCCGTCGTAGGCGTCCTGGTAGGCGCGGCCGAGCGCGATGTGGCTGTTGCCGTAGGGCCCGCCGACGTTCTCGTCGTAGAGGGTCTGGGCCATGAAGCGGGTGATCCGCGACAGGCGCCTGTCGGTCAGCGAGAACTCGCCCACGCGATCGGCTCCGTCGGTTGAGACCATCTCGCTGAGCAGCTGCGCGTTCTCCTCGGCGGTGCACTCCACCACCCGGCCCTCGCGGAACGCGAGCCTGATCCCGCGGACGAGGTTGCCGTAGCGGTACAGCGGCTGGTTGAAGCGCATCCAGCCCTCGGTGCCGCGCCAGTCGGGGCTCGTGAACAGCTCGAAGCTCGGGATGTTGCGCCCGCGACCGCCGAGCCAGCGGCGCTGCTCGCCGAGCGTGATGTGCAGGTCGACATCCTCGCCCTCGATGTGGACGCGCTCGATGGCGAGCCCGTCGAGCCATTCCCGCGTGCGCTCGATCCGCTCCTGGACCTCGCGCCAGCGCGCGATCGGCTCGGCGTCGTCGAGGAAGCAGGCGTGCACGATCTGCTCCCAGTAGGCCTCCTCGTCGAGGCCCGCCTCGGCGGCCATCGCGGGCGTGCCGTAGAGGCCGAGCGTCCACGTGAAGCGACCCTCGTTCTCCTTCTCCCCCCGCCAGTCCAGGAGCTTGCGCATGGCCACGCCGCGGCGCATGATCCGCGCGGGTTCGACCGCCTCCAGCGCACGCGGGTCGCGCTCGGCGATCACGGACACCTGGTGGTCCATCTCGTCGACGAGCCCGCGCATCTGGTGCGCTGGGAAGTTGTCGAGCTGCTCGTCGTTGGCCATCAGCAGGAAGTCGCGCGCGAGCGCCATCCCGGGCTCATCGTCGGGCTGGTAGCCGGGGAGCACGTGCCCTCCTGCGCGCCACACCGCGCGGCACAGCTCCGCGTACAGCGGCTTGGCGGTCTCGGGCGCGACCACGCGCACCGTCTCGCCGGGCTCGATCCCCGCGCCGCCCCCGAGCGCGAAGCCGATCAGCACGTCCGCGTAACGCTGGAGCACCTCTCGCGGCGGGACATATGGCATGCGCGCACCTTATCGACGCCGCGCGCGGCCGTTCGATCGGGCGCGGATCGCCGTTCGAGCGCGTCTAGCGCGAGCCCACGAGGCTCAGAACTTGGCGCACACAGCCGATATGGAGGTGTGAGCAGGGATGACACATACGTGATGGATGTCGCCGCGCTGCGCATGCGCGAAGCGACGATCGTGACCGGGATCTGGCTGACCTACGTGGTCGCCGGGCTCGGGGAGCTGTATGTGGGCCTGACGTGGGATCGTCCCCACCGCGGGTTCCTGCTGGGGCTGTTCGTGGTCGCGATCATCTCCACGTCGCTGGTGGCGCTGCTCCCGCGCGAGCAGATCGTGCGCAGCCGCTGGCGCGAGCCGTTCTTCCTGACCTGGACGCTGATGGACTTCGCGATGCTGATCCCGGGGGCGCTCGCGGACGGGGGCACGGCGAGCCCGCTGATCTTCGTGTACTTCCTGCCGGTGGTGTTCTCCTCGATGAGCTACCCGCTCGGCTCGGTCGTGGCGGTCGGCTTCGTGAGCGTGGCGAGCTACGTGATGGTGGTGCTGACCGTTGGCGGGTCGGGCATCGACGTCGAGATCGGCTTCACGGCGATGCTGATCTGCACGGGCACGATCAGCGCGTGGCAGGCGCAGAACCACAAGCGCCAGAACCGCTCGCTCGCGCTCGCCTCGCGTACGGACCCGCTGACGGGGTGCCTGAACCGTCGCGGCTTCGAGGAGCGCGCCGAGGCGGAGATCGCCACGATGCGCCGGCGCGGCGGGACGGGCGCGATCGTGATGCTCGACATCGACCAGTTCAAGCCCGTCAACGACACGTTCGGGCACGCTGCGGGCGACGAGCTGCTCTGCTGGGTCGCGCACACGCTCCAGACCGAGCTGCGCTCGGCCGACGCGGTCGGCCGCCTGGGCGGCGACGAGTTCGCGGCGCTGCTGCCGGGCATCAGCCCCGAGGACGCGCAGGCGAGCACGGCGCGCCTGGCCGACGCGCTGCGGATGCGCGCCCCCGCCTCGATCGGGCTCGCGCTCTATCCGGCGGACGGGCTCGAGTTCGAGCAGATCCTGCGCCGTGCCGACCAGCGGCTCTACGCGACGCGCCGGCACCGCACGCTGCCGGGAAAGCGCGGATCCGAGCGCGCCGACGGTGACCTGCGGGCGGCAGCCCACCCCGCGCGCAGCCTGGACAGGCTCGACGTGTGGGATACGGCGCTCCAGCAGCTGCCGGCGGCGGAAGGCTCCGGGTCCGCGGCGGATCGCCTGGACCTCCGCACCGAGCTGCTCGACCAGATCGACGCGTCGGTGATCGTGACCGACCTGCAGGGGACGGTGCTGAGCTGGAACAGCGGAGCGGAGGCCCTGTACGGGTGGACGAGCGCCGAAGCGGTGGGCACGAGCGCGCGCGAGTTGATCGTCCCGGAAGACGCCGCCCAGGCGGAACGCCTCGCGACCGAGCTGCAGCGCGACGGGCGCTGGGACGGGGAGCTGGACGTGCGCCGCAAGAACGGCGAGCTGTTCACCGCGTATGTGCGCAACCGGCTGATCTTCGACGACACCGGCAGCCCCGCGGCGATCGTGGGGCTGGCCGTGGACGTCTCCGCCCGCGCGGCTGCCGAAGCGGAGCTGCAGCACTCGCGCGACTTCGCCGCGGCGCTCACCGAAAGCATGGGCGAGGGCCTGTTCACGCTCGACGCGACCGGTCGCATCACGCACGTCAACCGCGCGGCCGAGTCGATGCTCGGCTGGTCGGAGGGCGAGCTGCGCGGTCGCCGCGCGGCGGAGGCGATCTGCCCGCCGGGCCCCGACGGCGAGACGTGTGAGCTCTCCGGCAGCCCGCTCGGCGAAGCGCTGGAGGGCCAGGAGACCCTGCGCATCGAGGACGGGGTGTTCCGCTCGCGCAGCGGCGCGGAGGTGCGCGTGGCCTACACCGCGGCGCCGTTCCACGCCGGCGAGGGCCTCCAGGGTCTCGTGGTCGTGTTCCAGGACGTCTCCGAACGCCGTGAGCGCGAGGCCGAGCAGCGCCGCGACGCGGAGACGCTCGCGTGCATCAACCGGGTGGAGGACGCGCTCGCGGAGGACCGTTTCCTGCTCTACGCGCAGCCGATCGTGAACCTGCGCACCGGCGAGACGGTCCAGCACGAGCTGCTGCTGCGGATGCGCGAACGCGACGGCCGGATCGTCGCGCCGGGCGAGTTCCTGCCGGCCGCGGAGCGCTACGCGCTGATCGGTGAGATCGACTGGTGGGTGATCAAGGAGGCCACGCGGCTCGCGGGCGCGGGCACGCCGGTGGAGCTCAACATCTCCGCGCGCTCGGTGGGCGACCCCGACGTGCTCGAACACATCGCGCGCTGCATCGAGCACCGCTGCGTGCGGCCGGGGACGCTCGTGTTCGAGATCACCGAGACGGCGGTGATCGAGGACGAGAGCGCGGCGATCGCGTTCTGCTCGCGGCTGCAGCAGCTCGGGTGCAAGATCGCGCTGGATGACTTCGGCACCGGCTACGCGGGGCTGTCCTACCTGAAGCGGCTGCCGCTCGACTACCTGAAGCTCGACATCGAGTTCGTGCGCGACCTGGCGACGAGCTCCGCGAGCAACCACGTGGTGCAGGCGATGCTCACGCTCGCGCACGACTTCCAGCTGAAGACCGTGGCCGAGGGCGTCGAGGACGCGGCCACGCTCGAGCTCCTGCAGGACCTCGGCGTGGACTTCGCGCAGGGCTACCACCTGGGACACCCCGCCGCGTTCGCGCAGCGGCCCGGCGACGGCGGCAAGCCGGCGCACGCGCGCAGCCGCGAAGCGCGCCTGCAGACGCGCCGGCCGGGACGGCTGGCGTTGACGGCGGGCGCGCGGCGGCGCGCCTAGCGCAGGCCGACCGCGGCGAGCGCCTCGACGCGCGAGCCGTAGCCCACCGCGCGCGTGGCGTAGCCGTCGCGGAACCACATCACGCCGGGCCAGCGCAGCTCGAGCGGCTCGCCGGAGCCGACGGCCCTCCCCACCACGGCGAACATCGCCACGACGAACCCTGCACCCGCGGCGATCACCTCCTCGACGCGGTACTCGGCGTTGGGGCCGAACGCTTCGAACAGGTCGCTCGTCCATTCGCGCAGGCCCGGCGCGCCGTGGTAGTGGTAGTCGGTCGCCGGTGTCGCGCGCACCTCCATCGAGAAGTCCGGCGCGAGCAGGTGCGCGGGCACGTCGCGCGCGCGGATCGCAGCGACGATCGCGTCGTGGAGCTGCACGCTCGTCTGGGAGGAGGGCCCCGCGGCGCGCAGGCCTGCGGCGCGCCCCTCCTCGATGTCGGGGTACAGCGTGACGGCGGCGATCCGCCCGTCCACCCACACGAACACGGGCGCCGAGCGCACGCGCAGCACCCCCCGTCCGCCGGCCTGGCGGGCGACCTGGGTGACGACGCCCTGCACCACCCCGCCGCCGAGCGTCTCGAGCTCTTCGATGTGGACCTCGTAGGCATCGAGGCTGCCGAACCAATCCTCCAAGAAGCGGCGGATCGCTTCGAGGCCCGCGTGTGTGCCGAGGCCCCAGCGCGAGACGTCCCACGTGGACGTCTCCCCGAAGGCGGCCGTGACCGCGTCGAACTCGCGACGGTTCAACGCTGCGTAGACGGCACGTGTCCTGGCGAGGAGATCCCCTTGCTCCCCCATCGCCTCAGTGTCGCCGATCCGGCGCGTGAGTTCCAGCGCGAGCCCTGCGCGCCCTCGGCGGCCGCGGCGCATGCGCACGGCTTATGCCGCCAAGTGCAAACAGGTATTGGACTTCTCCGCCGCCACGCAGAAGACTGCGCGCGACGAGTCCCGTTCCCTGTCGGGCCGTCGACCTCCCGAGATGCTCGGACGCTCAGCGATGGGTGGTGGCGCACGCGCGCGGGGACCCGTCCCTCATGTCCCCGCGCCGTGGGGGGGGGGGGGGGGCCCCGACCACCCCGGGCGCGCAACGCCGGACGCGGGGCCGGCCGCCCGCGCGCCCCGCGGCGACCCCCCCCCGG
>JAICYC010000082.1 GCA_025934395.1 Solirubrobacteraceae bacterium
ACGCCCCCGGCAGGATTCGAACCTGCGACCCTCGGATTAGAAGTCCGATGCTCTATCCAGCTGAGCTACGGGGGCACGCGCGCGGGTGGCGCGGCCGTTCGCATGGTCCCACGCGCCGGGGCGGGATGGGGCGTTCGGCGCAGACGCCGCTCGGAGAACCGACGCGTTCGAGCGCGACGATCACCGATCCTTAGCCACGGTTGAGCAGAAACGTGTAAAAGTTCCCGCGATGGCCAGGGTCGAAAGCGACGAGGAGGACCTCACCCGCAAGGAGCGGCGCGAAGCGGCGCGCGCGCAGCGCAAGGCGGCCGAGGAGGCTGAGCTGGCGCGGGCGAAGCGGCGCACGCGCATGACCCAGCTCGGGATCGTCGTGGCGATCGTCGTGGTGGCGATCGTGGTGATCGCGATCACCACGAGCGGCGGCGGCAAATCGAACCACGCGGTCACCAACAAGACGGAAGCGAACGCGAACGTCGCGACGGTGAACTCGGAGCTGAAGGGCACGACCCAGTCGGGCAACGTGCTCGGCTCGCCCAAAGCGCCCGTGACGCTCGTCTACTTCGGCGACCTCGAGTGCCCCATCTGCCGCGAATTCACGCTCGGGGCGCTGCCGACGCTGATCAAAAAGTACGTCGCCACGGGCAAGCTGCGGATCGAATACAAGTCGCTCGAGACGGCCACGCGCGAACCCGAAGAGTTCAAACGGCAGCAGGTGGCGGCGCTGGCCGCGGGCAAGCAGAACCTGATGTGGAACTACCTCGAGCTCTTCTACCACGAGCAGGGCCAGGAGGACACCGAATACGCCACCGAAGGCTACCTGCAGAACCTCGCCCAGCAGGTGCCCGGGCTGAACATGTCGGTCTGGGCCGAAGACCGCAAGAACCCGGAATATGAAAACCAGCTCACCACCGAGGCACAGCTGGCGAGCAACGAAGGCTTCAACGGGACGCCGTCGTTCCTGATCGGCCGGACGGGCGGCAAGCTCGACAAGCTCGGCGAAGTCTCGCTCACCGAACCCTCCGGTTTCGAAGCGGCGATCGAGTCCAAGCTGAAGGGCTAGCGGTGAACGCCCGCACGCTGCGGATCGTGATGATCGTGCTCACGGTCATCGGGATCGGGCTGGCGAGCTATCTGACCTACGTGCACTACGCGGGCATCAAGCCGGCGTGCACGGCGGGGGAAAGCTGCACGAAGGTGCAGACCTCGGTGTACTCGAAGCTCGCGGGCGTGCCGGTCGCCCTGATCGGCCTGCTCGGCTACATCGCGATCCTCGGCTCGCTGCTGGCGCCGGCGAGCGAGAACAGCCGCCTGGCGACGATCGCGCTGACGCTCCCCGGCTTCGGCTTCAGCGCCTACCTGACCTACCGCGAGCTGTTCTCGATCCACGCGATCTGCGAGTGGTGCGTGTCGAGCGCGGTGATCCTCACGATCCTCACCTGCATGGCGCTGTGGCGCTTCCTGCGCGTCGAGGACTCCGCACGGGAAGCGCTGCGCGGCCCGCGCCAGGCGGAAGCGCGGGGCGACGCGCCCTCCCGCCTCTCAGCCGCTTCCTAGAGCGGAATCCAGCCGCTCGTCAATCCGTCCACTGGGGCTATTGCGGACCCGCGCTGCGGCCCGTCCGAGCCGACGTGGTCCCCAGGATGGAAGCGATCAGCTCCCGCAACCTTTCGCCGGGCACGGGCGAGCCGCTCGCCGCGCGCGAGACGCTTGCGCAGATCGAGCCCCTCGGTCCGGGCGAGCCGCTGGCGCCCGCCGAGCTCCTCGCCGCCACCGAGCCGCCGGCGCCGGCCGGGCGCGCGGCCGCGGATGAGCCTCACGCAGCCGCCGAGCACAACGTGGCGCGGCTGTTCGAGATGACGAGCGACCTGCTCGCGACGATCTCGCTCGACGGTCGCTTCACGCTGGTGAACCCGGCGTGGGAACGCCTCCTCGGCTGGACGCCGGAGGAGCTGCTGGCGCGGCCGATGCAGGAGTTCATGCACCCGGACGACGTGCGCGAGACGCTCGAGGCGATGCTGGCGAACACCGGCGGGAACGCTCAGCTCGAGGATCTCACCAACCGCTACCGCCACAAGGACGGCTCGTGGCACTGGCTCGCGTGGAGCGCGCGCTGCGACGGCGACACCTGGTACGCCGCGGCGCGCGACGTGACCGACCGTGTCTCGCTCGAGCGCCAGGCGCTGCACGACCCCCTCACGCGCCTGCCGAACCGCCTGCTGCTGATGGACCGCGCGCGGCAGGCGTTGACACGCGTGCACCGCTCCAACGGCGCGGTGGCGATGCTGTTCGTGGACCTCGACAAGTTCAAGGCGGTCAACGACAACCTCGGCCACGACGTGGGCGACCAGCTGCTCGTGGCGATCGCGGGCCGGCTGAACGCACTGATGCGCGACAGCGACACGGTGGCGCGGCTCGGCGGCGACGAGTTCGTGATCCTCGCGGAGGACATCGACGGGGAGCAGGAAGCGGTGGCGCTCGGCGCGCGGGTGATCGACGCGCTGGAGGACCCGATCCCGGTGGGGAACGCGGAAGTCTCGATGCTGGCGAGCGTGGGCGTCGCGGTGTCGCGCGACCCCGAGGCCGACCCGGAGGCGATGCTGCGCGAAGCGGACCTCGCGATGTACCGCGCGAAGAGCCAGGGCGGGCGGCGCCCGGAGCTGTTCGACGAGCGCCTGCGCCGCGAGCTGAGCACGCACGTGGAGCTCGAGAGCCGACTGCGCGACGCGCTCCCGCGCAAGGAGCTGTGGCTGGCCTATCAGCCGATCCTGCCGCTCGCCGGCGGCACCGCGGTCGGCGTGGAGGCGCTGGTGCGCTGGCGCTTGGAGGGCTCGGACCGTCTCGACGAGGCGATGGTGCTGCCGTCGACGTTCCTGCCGCGCGCGGAGGACAGCGACCTGATCGTGCAGATCGGCAACTGGGTGCTGCACTCGGCCTGCGCGCAGGCGGAGGTGTGGCGCCGCCACGGCATCGCCATCCCGATCTCCGTGAACGTGTCCGCGCGCGAGCTGACCGAGCTCGACCTCGCCGAGCGCGTGCGGGAGGAGCTCGCGTACTGCCGCCTGCCGGGCCGGGCGCTGTGCATCGAGGTGAGCGAGGACGCGGTGGCGCGCGACCCGGAGCGTGCCCGCGAGGCGCTCAAAGACGTAAAGCGCCTGGGCGTGTCGATCGCCCTGGACAAGTTCGGCTCGGGCCAGTACTCGCTCGGGCTCCCCAGCAACCTCCCGCTCGACGTGCTCAAGCTCGATCCGCTGCTGGTGAGCAGCTTCGACCGCGACAAGGAGCGCCGCGCGATGTTCGCGGCGACGATCGCGCTCGCGAAGGAGCGAGCCCTGACGGCGGTCGCGGTGGGGATCGAGACCAACCGCCAGCTGGCGCTCGCCCGCGAGCTGGACTGCGCGGTGGGCCAGGGCTTCCTCCTCCACAGCCCCGCCTCGCCCGAGCGCCTCCGCCTCAAGGAACCGAGCCGCTCGGTAACGTCCGCGCCATGGCGCCCCCTGGTGCGGCTGAGCGGAGCGCAGCGTCGCTGAGCGGCGCGTCGACGGTCGACGAGCAGAAGCGAGCCGCGGCGATCGCGGCGGCCGAGCTGGTGCAGGACGGAATGCGGGTGGGCCTCGGGACCGGCTCCACCGTTGCGTTCCTGCTGCCCGCGCTCGCGGGCCGCGGCCTCACGGACATCCGCTGCGTGGCCACCTCGCCCGCCACCGAGCGGGACGCGCGCGAGCTCGGCCTGCCGCTGTCCACGCTGTCGCAGCTCGGCGGGCTCGACATCGCGATCGACGGCGCCGACCAGGTCGACCCCCACGGATGGCTCGTGAAGGGCGGCGGCGGCGCGCACACGCGGGAGAAGATCGTGGCGAGCGCGGCGAGCACGTTCGTGGTGATCGCATCCGCTGAGAAGGCCGTGGCGAGCCTGCGCGCACCCGTGCCGCTGGAGCTCGTGCCCTTCGAAGCGGCGCACACGCTCGCGACGCTCGCGCCGGCGCAGCTGCGCGACGTCCCGCCGAGCCCCGACGGCGGGCTGATCGCGGACTACCTCGGCGAGGTGGGCGACCCCGCGACGCTCGCAGAGCTGCTGGACCGAACGCCGGGTGTGGTGGAGCACGGGCTGTTCGCGCCCGAGCTGGTCAGCCTGGTGCTGATCGCAGGCGCCGACGGCCTGCAGCGGCGAGTGCCGGGCTAGACGCGCAGCTCCTCGTCGCGGCTGAGCACACCGTGCCGATCCCGTAGGCGCCCAGCCGGTGGGAGCCCACACCGACACCGCCCTCGCGGGGCTCATGAGAGTGCTCGGCCAGACCGATACGTACGGGTCCCCCGAGTACATGATGCTGAGGAATGTCAAGATCGCGCACATCGCCGCGGGCGCGCGCAGGCGGGTCCGGGTCGATGCGCGCCTACCTCCACCGGCCGGCGCTCGGGCCGCGGGGAAGCGCACCCGCGGGCTCGCCGCTGCGGAGGCCGGCTTCACCCTGATCGAGCTGCTGGTCGCGAGCGCGATCGCGATCACGGTCTTCGCCGGCACGATGGTGCTCCTGGAGTCGAGCACGCAGGTGCAATCCCGCGACGCCGAATGGGTGCTCACGATGCAGCAGAACCGCGCGGGCCTCGCACGGATGATCCAGGAGATCAGACAGGCCACCAAGGTCGAAGAAGCGAAAGCCGGCGCGATCGAGTTCCTCGCCCGGATCGGCGGCAAGAGCCTGATCATCAAGTACGACTGCTCGGTCGCGGAGACCGGCACGACGTTCGACGAATGCGTGCGGCGCGCGGCCAGCGAAGGGGAATCCCTTCCCACGGCCGGGACGCAGGTGGCGACAGCGATCCTCAACGGGAGCTCGGTGTTCAGCTACACGCCGAGCTCGACCGCCGCGACCGTGGCCACGGTCAAGCTCGAAGTGCCGGCGGAGGGAACGCTCAAACAGACCGGCGGCGCCTACACGCACAAGGTCGTCCTCGAAAACGGCGCGTTCATGCGCAACCTCTATCTGGCGGGGTGAGGATGACCACGCGCACGCTCACCCGGCCGGTCGCGGTGCTGGGTCCCGCCGAGGGCTTCACGATCATCGAAGTGATGGTCGCGGCGTTCCTGCTGACCGTAGGCATCCTCGGGATGATCGCCGGGTTCGACGGCGCGCGCAGGCTCAGCCTGAACTCGGAACGGCGCACGGCGATGGCCCACCGCGCGCAGCTCGAGCTCGAGCGACTGCAGAGCTACCCCTACGCCCAGCTCGCGATGGTCGCCGCGCCGACGCATTCCTCAGAACCGCTGAACCCCGACTACTACGCGACCTCGACGAGCTACCAGTACGGCACGTCGGCGGAAGAATCAGAGTCGCTGGTGCTCGCGGCGAAAGGCACCGAATGCGCGAGCACGACCGAAACGGGATGCGGGACCGTCGCGACGTCCCCGAGCGGGCGCGCGTGCACGTCGAAGGTCGGCGCCTGCGAATGGGTCGACGGCAACGTCAGCGGCCAGGTCTACGACTTCATCACCTGGCACACCGACAAAAACTGCGGCACCGGCTGTCCGGCCAAAGAAAACTACAAGCGGCTGACCGTGGTGGTGACCGCCAGCACCGCGGGCAAAGCGCCCGGTGCCGTGCGGGTATCCACGTTCGTCGCAGAACCGACGGAATGAAGCGATGACCGCGATGCCCGATCCCAACACCTCGAAGCGACGTGCCGGAGCCCTCCGCGCCGCCTCCCGCGCCGCCCGCGGCGAGACCGGCTTCGCGCTCGGCACCGCGGTCGTGGTCCTACTGATCGTCGGACTGCTGGCAGGCGCCGCGGTCAGCGTGGCGAGCCTTGCCTCCGAATCCACCACGCGCGACGCCGATGTGAAGGCGGCGCTGGAGGCCGCCGAAGCGGGGCTCCAGGTCGCCAGCTACCGCATCACCCAGCTCAAACCGAGCGAATCGCAATGCATCAACACGAACGCGACGGAAGTGCCGGCCTCGGGCACCTTCTGTGCGGTCTCGGCCACCGAAAGCCTCGGCAACAACGCCTCCTACCGGTACTGGACCTCGCTGCCGCTCACCTCCTCCTCCACATGCGCGGGCAAACCCGTCAGCGTGACCAAAGGAAACGTGCCCCGCTGCATCACCGCGGAAGGCAAGGTAGGCACCGTCTCCCAGCGCCTGCAGGTCCGGGTCGAAACTACCTCGGTCAACGGCCTGTTCACGGTCGCGGGCATCCTCGCGCTGACCGAACTGAAGGTGAGCGGGAGCGTGAAAGTCCCCGGCGTCGTGGCGAGCAACGAAAAGATCATCGGCGAAGGCAGCGCGGCCTTCGCGGGCGGCTACGAACTGTGTCCGCCGAAAGGCAGCTTCAAGCCGGCCGCCGGCTCCGAACGCAACGCCAGCGGCGTGACCGTGGGCGGGGTGGGCGGCACGCTGTCGAACCCGCCCTACGAAAAAGCGCGCAGCGCCTCCGAATGCCCGTTCGCTGCGCCCTACACGACCACCCACGCGACGTCCGCCAGCAACGACGACGCCCGCATCGGCGCCGCCGACCCGCTGGAAGGCACGACGAGCTGGAAATCGAGCACCTACGAACTGGCACTCGAAAGCAACGGCAAGCTCAAGCTCGCGGGCTCCAAGTACTACCTCTGCAACTTCAAGGCCAAGCGCAACTCCACGCTCGAAATCGCGGCGGCCGCGAAAGTCGAAATCTTCATCGACTCGCCCGAAGACGCCGGCAGCCCATGCAAAGCCGGGACCGGGAAATTCGAAGTCGAAGGCTCCTTCGTGATGAAAAACGAAGCCAAAAGCCCCGCCGCCTTCCTCGTCCAGATCTACGGCAAAGGACCGTTCGTGGAGGCGAACGGCGGCACCTTCGAAGCCGACATCTACGCGCCCGCCGCCGAAGTCAACATCAACGGGGGCACGACCTTCAAGG
This sequence comes from Solirubrobacteraceae bacterium, assembly GCA_025934395.1. Classification (GTDB taxonomy): domain Bacteria; phylum Actinomycetota; class Thermoleophilia; order Solirubrobacterales; family Solirubrobacteraceae; genus Palsa-744. Next base: position 6,895 of record JAICYC010000082.1, read on the forward strand.
GCGGGATCGTCGGCAACAAGATCCATCTCGAAAACGGCACCGGGATCTTCGAATGGACCGAATCCTCAGCGATCGGCGGGGGCGGCTCGAACGGGTATGCGCGCAAGGCCTGGGAGCAGTGCGCCGCCGGCACATCCGCAACGGGAGGCTGCTGAGGGGAGTCGAGCGGGGGACCCAGGAATCGAACCTGGCGTTGCGGTTTTGGAGACCACCGTGTTACCGATACACCAGTCCCCCTCGCAGGCCGTCGCGCACGCAGTCTAGAGCGCGACAGTTCCGAGCGATGCGGCGCGAGGCCCCGGGGCGATCGTATCTTCGGCCACAGCGACCGCGACGGACTCAATCGGACGTTTTCGGGAGCCGACCATCGAGCCGGGTGCTCATGCCGACGGTTCTCCACAACAAGAAGACGCGTGCATGCCAGGCGCGCCCGCGCTCGAGGTGCGCCCGGCGCAACGACGAGGCGGGCTTCACGATCATCGAGGTGCTCATCGCGGCCGTCGTCCTGGTCGTGGGCGTGATGTCGCTGTTCGCCCTGCTCGACGACTCGGTGAAGGCGGCCGGCGCGACGCGCGCGCGGGAAACCGCAACGAGCCTCGCGCGGGGGATCGTCGAAGACGCCCACACGATCAGCTACGCGCAGCTCTCTCCCACCGCGGTCGAATCGCAGCTCCAGGCGATGACCGGGCTCGCCGACGCATCGGGAGCCTCCGGCTGGCAGATCGTGCGCAACGGCGTCACGTACACGGTCACCGCGAGCGAGTGCTCGATCGACGACCCGAAGGACGGCTACGGGGTCCACGACACCACCTTCTGCGCCGACAGCAGCACCGCGTACTCGGGCGTCGGCACGCTGGACAACCAGCCGGCCGACCTCAAGCGCGTCACCGTCGAAGTCAAATGGACCGCAAAAGGCCGGACGCCGGTCGTGCGCCAAGTGGCCACGTTCACCGCCGCGGGCGAGGCGACGGGCCTGAGCGTGAGCAACCTCCAGCTCGTGTCCCCCTCGCCCGCCGTGCCCACGCCCACCGCTCCTGTGGTCGAAGGCGCGTACACCGAACTGGCCTTCAACGTCACGGCGCCGAGCTCGGCGACGCGCGTGGAGTGGTCGGTCGACGGCAGCAGGCAGTCCACTGCTGCGACGCTCGAACCGAAATCGGAAACGCTGTGGCGGTTCTCGTGGCCGATCTCCGGGCTCTCCGACGGCGCTTACCAGATCACCGCCCAGGCCGTGAACGCCACCGGCGTGGTCGGTCCGCCGCTCTCGATCACCGTGACGCTGATCCGGGGCGCGCCGGTTGCGCCCAAAGGGATCGTCGCCGGCTACAACACCGTCTACGTCAAAAACGAACCCACGGTGGTCGTGGAGCTCGAATGGCAGGCCAACTCCGAACGCAACGTGCTCGGCTACCGGGTCTACAAACCGCTCGCCTCCGCGCCGTTCAAAGAACTCACGTGTCCGAGCAGCCTGAGCGAACTCAGCCTTTCTCGGTCGTGCATCGACTTCAAACCGCCGGAAGCGACGGCGAAAAACCTGACCTACGAAATCGCCGCGCTGTACCGCAAATCGACGGGCGCGCCCAGATACGAACTCAGTGAAACGGTCAGCGAAGGACCGCCTGGGAGCGTGACGGTGATCGGCGGCAAACCGCTGCCCGAAGGACCGAACGCGCCGCCCAAACTGGAAGCCAAGAAGAACGCGGACGGCTCGGTCACGCTCACCTGGGAAGCGCCGAAATCCGGGCCGGCGGTGAGCTTCTACCGCGTCTACCGAGGCTCCAAGAACTACACGAGCCGCTTCGCGATCACCGGCTCTGCGAGCGCCACCACGTTCACGGACACGGAAGCTTCGACGACGCACGAATACTGGGTCACGGCGGTGGGCGAACACCTGACGGAGTCCGCGTTCACGGGTCCGGTGACGGGATGATGCGCCGGCTCCGGGACGACGCCGGCTTCACCCTGGTCGAGGTGCTCGTGGTCATGCTGCTGAGCGGCGTGGTGTTCGGGGCCACGCTCAACGCGCTCGACTCCTTCCAGCGTGCCAGCTCGACCGACACGCTGCGCAACGAAGCCTCCGACAACGCGCGCAACACGATCGACCGGCTCGCGCGCCAACTGCGCAACGTCGCCGCACCCAGCGTCGGCTACGTCGGCGCCCTCGAAGAAGCGGAACCGTACTCGATCACCTTCCAGACGATCGACCCCAAATCCCCGCCGAAAGAATCCTCCAACTCGACCAACGCGATGCGCGCGCGCTACTGCCTCGACAGCTCGACGCCCAAGAACGAGGCGATCTGGCTCCAGCTCAGACGGTGGACGTCGGCAACCGCCAACCCCGAAAAGGCGCCGTCGAAAACGAGCTGCCCCGACCTGAGCGCCGGCGACTGGGACAGCTCGCAGCGGGTCGTCACGTACGTGACCAACCGCAACGGCGGACAGGAACGCGCGCTGTTCACCTACGGACCCAGCTCGGCCGAAATCGCGCAGATCACGACCGTCGAACCCCATATCTACATCGACGTCCGCCCCGGTCAGAAACCCGGGGAGACGCAGCAGTCGACCGCGATCCAGCTGCGCAACGCGAACCGCCAGCCGGTCGCCCTGTTCACCGCGACCGAAGTGAACGGCCACATCGTGCTCGACGCCTCGGCCTCGGAAGATCCGGACGGGCTCGCGCTCGCCTACCGCTGGTACGAAGACGGAAAAGAAATCTCCACCACCTCCCAGAAATACGAAACCGCCAAACTCGTGGAAGGGTCCACGCACGTGTACAAGCTCGAAGTCACCGATCCCGGCGGCCTCAAGAGCACCGCCGAACACGAAGTCAAAATCAAGAAAGCCGGCGAATGAGACGCGCGCGCGACGAGAGCGGGTTCGCGCTGATCGCGGCGCTCCTCAGCCTCTTCATCCTCACCGGCCTCGGCGTCGGGCTGCTGACGCTCACCGACCAGCAGCAGAAGGCCTCCTCGAGCGAGCAGGCGAGCGAGATCAGCTTCAACGTCGCGGAGGCGGCGCTGAACGCCCAGATCGGGCAGCTCGCGCGCGCATGGCCTTCGGAAGGAGAACCGTACGTGTCGGTCTGCACGGCGAGCACCACCACCGCGACGAATGGCTGCCCGTCGGCCGAAAGCCTCGCGAAAGGCTACCCCGTGACAGGCTCCACGTGCACCAAAGGCGGCAACGAAGCCTGGGGGTCGTCGCTGGGCAACCAGTGGACCACATACGTGCGCGACGACGGCCCGCTCAACGGCAGCCCGAACACGGTCTACAACTCGGCCGAAGTGCTGGGCGACCCGACCTACGACGCGAACAACGACGGCAAGCTGTGGGTCCGCTCGGTGGGCGTCTCCCAGTGCAGGCTCGTCACGCTGATCAGCCTCGTCTCGGAGCAGCTCGTCTCGGTCCCCTTCCCCGAAAGCGCGATCGCGGGCAACTGGTTCACGACCGGCAACAAAGGCAACAAGATCATCCTCAACACGCAGGGCAAAGCCAAGGAACCGGGCGGCGTCAGCATGCGTTGCGAAGGGCGCACGGCGGAAAACTGCGAGGAATACCGACCTGGTCAGGTCGAACCCAACACCACCAACGCGGCACCCACGCCGAGCCCTGCGCTCACCGCGTCACAACGCGAATCGCTCAAGGTCACGGCCGAAGTCGCGGGCCGCTTCTTTCCCAAAGGCAAATGCCCCGCGAGCTTCTCGCAGCTCGCAGGCGAGCCGACCTACATCGAAGGCCCCTGCGAACTGAGCTTCAAGGGCAACGAAGTCCTGAACAGCGAAGCGAACCCGGGCTTCATCGTCCTCCAGAACGGCACGCTGGAACTCGATGGCGGCGACGAATACAACGGCACGATCTACGCGGTCAACGAACAGAAATCAAGCGGGATCGTGGTGCACCTTCAGGGCAAGTCGCGCGTGCGGGGCAGCATCGTGGTGGACGGCACCGGCGGGATCCAGTTCGGCGACTCCGGCGGCAAAGGCCACGAAGAAAACGAAAACTACATCTACAGCCTGAACGCGGTGCTCAACCTGCGCGCGTTCCAGGGAGCCGCGGGGACGCGCAACAGCTTCCGCGTGCTGCCTACCGGTCAGTGACGAGCCACTCCAG
>JAICYC010000107.1 GCA_025934395.1 Solirubrobacteraceae bacterium
AGGGCGCCCGCGCCGCTCGCGGCCTCCTACGCGAACGTTGCCCAGCGCGTGTGCGCCGAACTCGGGTGCGGGGTCGTGGCGGGCGACTTCGAAGACGCCCCGGGCGCCTCCGCATACGAGCGCGACTACGAGCGCGCGCTCGACTTCGCGCCCCGCGACTGGGGCGTACATCCCTACCGCGCCGTTGCGAGACGTGACGCGCGCTCGCTGCTGGCGCTGACCGCCGGCCTCCTCCCGGGCTCGCGCCTGTGGTTCACGGAGGTGGCGGTGGCGTACTGCAGGCGCGGCGCGGTCCTCGGAGAACAGGCCCAGGCGGCCGAAGCCGGCTACCTGCACGCGCTGATCGCGGCGCTCATGCCGGCCCACGCCTTCTACTACGGCGTCCAGTACACGAACCCCGCGTCGGGCGCATGCGCGGCGCCGGGCGGAGAAGACACCCAGCTGTTCGGCGCGGGCGGGCGTCCGCGCCCGGCCGCTGCGAGCCTGCTCGGCAGCGCGGGCCAGCCGCTCGCGGCATTCGGACCGGCGCTCGGGTGACGGGTTGGCGCGCTACCCGCTCATCGCGACGATCTCGGCCATGAGCTCGCGGAGGTCGCCGTTGGACTCGAACACCATCCGCTGGCGTGCGGCGCCGTTGCCGGTGCCGAGCAGGTCCTCGATGCCGGCGAGCTGCTCCTCGCATCCGAGCTCGCGGGCATGCGGCGCGAGCGCGGAGAGCAGCTCGACCGTCAGCTCGCGCGCCGGCCGGCGTGTCTCCCCGACGGCCGGCAGCAGCTCCGCGTCGAGACCGTGACGCGCGGCCAGCCAGCGGTTCTCGTCCAGCAGCTCCCACGGCTGCTCGGGTGACGACGCTCCCTGCTGATGGCGCTCGGCGATCAGCTTGACGAGCGAGACGATCAGGGCGGTGAGCGCGACGGTGTGCTCGACGCGCGTCTGGGAGTCCATCGCGCGGACCTCGATCGTCCCGAGCCCGGGGTGGGGGCGGACGTCGTACCAGAGGTAGGTGTAGTCGTCGATCATGCCCGCGTCGACCATGCGCTGCACGCGGGCTGCGTAGTCCTCCCATCCGTCGAAGCGCGGCGGCAGGCCCACACGCGGGAAGGCGCGGAAGATCGGCACGCGGCTGGACATCAGCCCGGTCAGCTCGCCCCGCCACAGCGGCGAGTTGGCGGCGAGCGCGATCAGCAGCGGGACGTGCTCGCGCACCCCGTTGGCCACCGCGATCGCCTCTTCGGGGCCGGCCATCCCGACGTGCACGTGCATCCCGAACACGAGCTCCTGGCGCGCTACGAACCCGAGCTGGCGTACGAGCCCGCGGTAGCGGTCGTCGCGCACCACGCGCTGGTCCTCCCAACGGGCGAACGGGTGTGTGCCCGACGCGGCGATCTCGAGGCCGTGCTCCCGCGCGCGCTCGCGGACGTGCGTCCGCAGCGCCGAGAGCTCGCGCGCCACGGTGGGGACGTCGGGGCACGGGTCCGTGGCGATCTCGAGCACCGACTCGAGCAGCTCGGGCTGGATCTTCCCCGACGGGGGCTCCTGCTCGCTGTCGAGGACCCGGTTGATCGCGCTCACCAGGTCGTGGGTGCTCGCATCGAGGATCATCAGCTCCTCCTCCACGCCCACCGTGTAGCGCGGGCCCACGAAGCGGTGGTCCATCCCGGCACCCTACCCCGCCCGCCGACTATCGTCGCGCGTGTGCAGCCGGAGGGCACCGAGATCGTGTGGGTGACGGGCGCCGAGCAGCTCGAGGGGGCCCTCGACCTCCGCGTGCGCGTGTTCTGCGACGAGCAGGGGGTGCCGCGCGAAGACGAGGCCGATCCGCTCGATGCCGAGGCCCTGCACCTGGTGGCCCTCGGGGACGGCGAGCACGAGGTGGTGGGCACGCTGCGCGTGCTGATCACCGGCGAGACCGCCAAAATCGGACGTGTGGCGGTCGAGCGGGAGCGCCGCCGCGAGGGGATCGCGGTGCGGATGCTGGCGCTCGCGCTGGAGCGCGCTGCAGAGCTCGGGTGCACACGCGCGGTGCTCTCCGCCCAGACACGCGCCACCGATGTGTACCGCCGCGTGGGCTTCGCGGTGGAGTCGGGCGTCTACATGGAGGCCGGCATCGAGCACGTGCGCATGGGCCGCACCCTTCCCTAATCGACCGCGACACCGCTACCCTACGGCGAGGGGATGCCGCAGCGGCGGCGAACGGAGTGCGGTCGACAGCCTGAGCCCGGCCGCGCGCACCGCTTCGTTCGACGAGCCCTGGCTGCGGGAGGCAAGGGAGATAGGAGGTCGAAAGCCATGCAAAACCACTACGAGAACATGTCGTCGACAGGACCGGCCGCGCACGCGCCGACTCCCGAGGAGCCTCGATGCTGAAGCTGAAACGCCTCCTGATCGCCCTGACGGTCGCCGTCGGAGTCCTGGCGGTGCCCACCGTGGCATCCGCGGCAGCGACGGAACCGATCTACGAAGTGCCCTACGGGCCCGGTGCCACCGAATTCGGGATGATCCTGCCCGCCGCGCAGCCGGGCAAGCCGGTCCTCCTGTTCGTTCACGGCGGGTGGGCGATCCAGCAGTCGCCCAACGTCGTCAAGGGCGAACCCGAGATGCTCAAAGTCCAGGAACACAGCGGCTTTGAGATCTACGCGATCGACTACCCGCAGACGTGCCGCCCGCGGTTCCCGATCGAATGCGGTCGAACCGAGGGTGAAGCCGTCGTCAGGGCCTACCACTGGCTGCAGGAAAACGCGGCCGCCTACGGCGGCGATCCGAACAACATCGAGATCCTCGGGGCGAGCGCGGGTGGCACGATCGCCGAGCGGGCTGCGCTGCAGCTCGCGCGGGAAGAACCAGGCGTCCTGCGCTCGGTGACCGAGCTGTCAGCCCCGTGGCTCAACAACGTCACGTTCGTGCCGGGCCTGGAAACCGGCCTGACCGCGAGCACGGGCGAACAGCCCACCGCCCAGTACCTCGACTGCCCGGAAGTGATCGGCGGCTGCTCCGAAGCGATCGAGGTCCGCGAATCGCCGATCTTCCACCTCCCGCCGGCTGCGGCGTGCCCGCCCCAGCAGGTGTCGTGGGGCGAAGTGAACGACATCGTCGCCAAGTCGCAGAGCATCGAATTCGCCAAGGCGGCCGAAGCGAACGGCTGCCCGGTGGTGCGCACCCCGGCGCCCAAAGGCCACGCCCAGATCGGAAGCATCGAAAAAGCGCTGATCGCGTTCTGGAAGGCGCATTAGCCTCCGACGCCCTCGCGTGTGAGGCCCGGCGACGGCAGCTGCCAGGTGGCGGCAGCCGCTGCCGCGGCCGCCCGGGCGATCACGACGGCCGCGCTCGTTCAGGGGACCCTCAGGACGGCTGGTTGCGGTTCCACTCCACCCAGCCGAGGCCGCTGTGGCCGTCCTCGCTGGTGAGGCGGCACATCGCGCGCGGGAAGTGGGTGACGCGGCCGTCGGGGGCCCTGAGCAGCAGCGGCCCGAACGCGAGCGGCGTCACCTCGAGCTGGGGGAGGCCGCGGTCGACCGCGATCCGTGCGCGCTCGATCAGGCCGTCGTCGGCGACCTCCTCGTCGGTCTCGACCGCGTCGAGCTCGATCAGCTCGCCGTCGCGCGGCTGCAGGTAGCCCACGCTGAGCACCGGCGCGCCGGGGATCCGAAGCGCGACGGCATGCATGCGGGTGCCGTCGTCGAACGCCGCAGCGCTCCACATCCAGTCCATCGCCCACCAGTCGCGCGTGCCCCACGAGTGGTCGCGTTGGCCGGGGCCTCGCAGCTCGACGGGATCCCCGCCGATCTGCACGGTGCCGGACACCGAGCACGGCACCTCGTAGCGCGTGGTCATGCGGTAGGCGTACGGGTCGCCCGTGGTCTCCCAGACGAGGTCGAGGGCGAGCGGGAGCTTCGGTCCGTGCTCTCCGCGCAGCAGCCCCGCAGGGTCCGCGTGCACCTCGGCGTCTGCGTCGAGCTTCACGCGGAAGCGCTCGAGCGGCACCTCGCATCCGTGCCCGGCGCGCAGCCCCTCGCGCACGATGTCGAGCGAGCCCGCCGGCGGCAGGGGCGCCTGGAAGTCGACCACTGCAAGCGTCTCGCGGCCGGGCCCGCAGACGAACGCGGTGTACCAGCTCACGCCGAGGTTGGGGTACAGGCCGATGCGCACGTATGCACCGAGGCTGCCGTCGGCGGCGATCGCGTCGAAGTAGTAGCTCTCGTTCCAGAGCTGCTCGGTGGTGGGCTCGTGACGCTGCTCGTCCTGCGGTGCCGGACGCAACGGCGCGGGCCGGCCGTGGCCGGGCGCGGGGAGCAGCTCGACTGCGTCGAGGTCGAGCGCCTGCTGGGCGTAGCGGGCGAGCATCGTGGTGAACATGTCGTCGCCGCGCTCGGTGCGCACCACGACCATCGCCGCGGCGATGCACATCAACATCCCGTAGAAGCACTCGCGGCGGTAGCCCTCCCAGCACGCGCCGGCGTCGAGATCGCGCGCGCCGCGCTCGACCATCGCGGCCAGGTAGCAATCGAGCAGCTCGCGCTCGTGCGCGCGGCGGTCCTCCACCGACAGGCAGCCCCCGATGAAGTACGCGGCGTCGAGCATCATCGGCCCCCACGACACGGTCTGCCAATCGACGATCCGTGGCGGCCGCGTACCCTCGGGGTCGAACAGCATGTTGTCCAGCCGGAAGTCGCCGTGGACCAGCCCGAGCGGTGGGCGTGCGTCGGCCGCCCACGCGTCGATGCTTTCGACGAAGCGCTCGCACAGCGCGGCGTGCTCGGGCTCGATGCGCCCCCCGTAGCGCTCCAGGAAGCCGGGGAGCAGCTGCGTGAGCAGGCCCTGGCGCAGCGGCGAGCCGACGTTCAGCCAGTCGGCGCCACCGAGCGCGGCGTCGCCGTAGACCGGCGCATGGAGTTCCGCGAGCGCAGTGATCGCGAGCCGCGCCTCGGCGGGCGTGCAGCCTGCGATCTGATCGCCCTGGACGGAGTCGGCGGCGTCGTCGAGGACGAGCGCGAACCACCCCTCTTCGTCGATCGAGGCGGCGTGGCACGGCACCGTCGGTCCGCCGATCCGCGCGGAGAGCTGGCGGTAGAACTCGACCTCGCGCAGGTAGGCGCCGAGGCCCTGGCCGGTGGCGCGGCTCGTGGGGTCGGGCGAGGCGAGCTTGACCACGAGCGTGTCGGGCCCGCGCGCGCCCTCGCCATATCGCAGGTGGACGCGGTGGCTCTGGCTCATCTGGCCCGTTCCGATCGGTTCGCTGGCGATCAGGGTCACCGATTCCTCGGGCAGGCCCAACGCGGCGGCAATCCATCCGCCGGTGATCTCCTCGCTCGAACGTACGACGACGGGCTCGCGCTCGCGGAGCACGCGAGTCAGCCTAGATGATGCGCACCGGTGTTCCGAGGTTCACGTGTGCGCCCACCCACGCGATGCCCTTGTCGAGCATCCGCACGCAGCCGTGTGAGGGATGGCCGGGGATCCTCCCGGGTTCGCCGAACGGACCGTGAATGCCCACGACGCCGCCGCCGGGCCATTCGCTGAGGGTCGAGTAGTCGGAGGTGCCGAGCGCGTAGGGGAAGTAGGGGTTCTTCGGGTTGGTGAGCTTGAAGCGCTCGCGGATCCAGAAGTGGCCGGGCGGGGTGGGGGTGCCGGGCTTGCCCACGCCCACGGGCGCCACGTAGCGCCGACGGCCGTCGTCGTAGACCGTCAGCGTCTCGCGGGCGCGGTTGATGACGATCGCCCAGTGCGTGACGTGAAGGTTGCCGAGCGCTTCGCTGCTGACCCAGCCCTCGCGGCCGTTGGGCCGCCCGGGGATGCGGATCTTCAGCCACTTCCGCCCTGCGGCGTCGACGTGGCTGGAGAGCACCATGTAGATCTCGGCGAAGCCGTCCTCGGTGAGCAGGTGGGTGTGGGTGATCCTGTGGGCGTGCGGGTCTGCCAGCGTGTAGATCGGGAGTTCGTCGACGGGGTGCGCCCAGGTGGTCGTCGAGTGTTCGTCCGACAGCGTCACGTCCGGAACGGGAGCGGCGGGAGCGGCGGGTGGCGGCGCGCCCCCGGCCGGCGGCTCGTCGGGCGGCAGCGGCGTGGCGATCGGGATCGGCGCCGGTTCGGCGCCCGCCGCCGATGGGGCGGCGAGGGCGATCGAGGCCGCCGCGAGGGCGATCAGTAGAGCGCGTCGGTGCATCGATCAAGTCTGGCAAAGAAACGGGGGGGCGGCCCCCCCGGGGGTGTTGGGGCGCCCGCCGGGACAACAGGGTGGTGGGGTGGGCGCCGGCCGGGGGAGCCGGGGGGCGAGACCCGCCCGGG
>JAICYC010000024.1 GCA_025934395.1 Solirubrobacteraceae bacterium
AGCTGCAGGCGGCATCCTGGGAGCTGGAGCCGCTCGTCGGCGGGGAGGGACGGGAGGGGTGCGAGCGCCGGCTCGCCGAGGCCCTCGACCGGGCGCGCAGGCTGGCCGAGCAGCACGCCGGCCGCGTCGCCGAGCTGGACGCAGAGGGGCTTCGCGAGGTGATGGGCGAGCTGGCGGAGATCGGCGAACTCGTGGGGCGCGCGGGCTACTACGCGATGCTCCGCTTCTCCACCGACACCGCCGAGCCGCAGAACGGCGCGCTCCTGCAGCTCGTCCAGGAGCAGGAGACCGCGATCCAGACCACGCTCACGTTCTTCGAGCTGGAGTGGGCGGCGCTCACCGACGAGCGCGCCGAGGAGCTGCTCGCCGGCGACGGCCTGGACTTCTGCCGCCACCACCTGCGCAACGTGCGCCGCTACCGCGACCACCTGCTCAGCGAACCAGAGGAGAAGATCCTCACCGAGAAGGCGCTCACGGGGGCGAGCGCCTGGACGCGCCTGTTCGAGGAGCTCACGTCCGCGATCGAGGTGGCGGACGTCACCGCCGAGGACGGTGGGGGCGCGGTCGCGCTCGACGTCGCCCTGAGCCACCTGATGTCGCCCGACCCCGAGACGCGAAAGGCCACCGCGGCTGCGGTCACGACGGCGCTCGGCGCCGGTCTGCGCACGCGCGCGTTCCTGTTCAACACGCTGCTCGCCGACAAGGCCACCGACGACCGTCTGCGCAGCTACACGCACTGGCTCGCCGCGCGCAACCTCGCCAACGAGGCCAGCGACGAGTCCGTCGCGGCGCTGATCGAGGCGGTGCGCGACCGCTACGAGATCCCGCGACGCTGGTACCGGCTGAAGGCGCAGCTCCTCGGGGTGGACCGGCTCTCCGACTACGACCGGATGGCTCCCGTCACCGAGGACGAGGTCCAGTTCACATACGCCGAGGCGCGCGAGATCGTGCTCGACTGCTACTCCGCGTTCTCGCCCGAGCTCGGCAACCTCGTCAAGCGCTTCTTCGACGATCGCCGGATCGATGCGCCGATCCGTCCCGCCAAGCGCGGCGGCGCGTTCTGCGCAGCGGCGGTGCCCACGGAGTTCCCGTACGTGCTGTTGAACTACACCTCGCGCCGGCGCGACGTGCTCACGCTCGCCCACGAGCTCGGGCACGGCGTGCACTTCGCGCTCGCTGCGCGCCAGGGGATCTTCCACCAGCACACGCCGCTCACGGTCGCCGAGACCGCATCGGTGTTCGGCGAGACGATCGTGTTCGGGCGGCTGCTCGACGGCGACACCGAGCCCGCATCCCGCCTGGCGCTGCTCGCGGAGAACCTCGAGGACACGATCGCCACGGTCTTCCGGCAGGTCGCGATGAACCGCTTCGAGTCCCTCGTGCACGGCGACCGGCGCGAGCGCGGCGAGCTGTCGGTCGACCGTTTCGGTGAGCTGTGGTTCGAGAGCCAGGAGGAGCTGTTCGGGGACTCCGTGGAGGTCACCGAGGGCTACCGCTCGTGGTGGTCCTACATACCGCACTTCATCGGCAGCCCCGGCTACGTGTACGCCTACGCATACGGCCAGCTGCTCGCCCTGTCCGTGTACGAGCGCTACCAGCAGGCGGGCGAGGAGATCGTGCCGAGCTATCTCGAGCTGCTCGCCTCCGGCGGCTCGCGCAGCCCCGCCGAGCTCGGGCGGATCGTGGGGGTCGACATCGAGGACCCCGGGTTCTGGGCCTCGGGCCTCGACCTCGTGGAGCGCCAGCTCACGCAGGCCGAAGAGGCCGCTCGCGCCGCCGGACGGGCCTAGGCACGCGGAGGGCGCCCGTCGCGGCGCTGTGAGACGCTGCTAGAGGAGCCCGAGCGCGCGGCCCGCGCTGTGCACCAGGTCGAACAGCGGCTGCGGCACGATCCCGAAGAACAGCGTGGCGGCGCCGCCGAGCACCGCGACGAGGCCGACCTCCCAGCCTCCGTCCGCCGGCACGACCGCCTCGCCGGCGTCGGCGCCGGCGCCGGCGTCGAGCTCGGGCGATCCGCCGGCGAGCGCGGGCAGGCCGCCGGGTCGCGCCGGCGGGGTCCGGCCTGCGGCGGGAGCCTCGCGCATCCACATCGTCGCGAGCACCGGCAGGTAGTAGGCGAGCGAGATCATCGACCCGACCACGATCGCAACGCCGAGCCACGTGTAGCCCCCGCTGACGCTCGCGTCGATCAGGTAGAACTTGCCGACGAAGCCCGCCGTGGCGGGGATGCCGGCGAGCCCGAGCATCGCGAGCGTCATCGGCCACGCGAGCACCGGGTCCGAGCGGCCGATTCCGGCGAGTGAGTCGAGCGAGTCGCCGAGGCCCGTCACGCGCTCGCGCGCGACGATCACGGCGAACGCGGCCATGTTCATGAACAGGTAGACGACCAGGTAGAGCACCGTCGCCTGCACACCGAGCCGCGTTGCGACGACCACGCCGGCGAGCATGTAGCCGGCCTGCGCCACCGACGAGTAGGCGAGCATCCGCTTCAGCGAGGACTGGCCGAGCGCGCCCACGTTGCCCACGACGATCGTGATCGCGGCAAGCACCGCGACCGCCGGGCCCCAGCTCCCGTGGGCGGAGATCAGCGCGACGTCGAAGAAGCGCAGGAACACGCCCAGCGCTGCGACCTTCGTCGTGACGGCCATGAGCGCGGTGACGGGCGTGGGCGCGCCCTCGTACACGTCGGGCGTCCACTGGTGGAACGGCGCCACGGAGGACTTGAAGCACAGGCCCGCAACGCACAGCGCGATCCCCGTGAGCGTGAGCGGGTCGGTGGCGAGCCCGCCGCCCCCGAGCGCGCGGGCGATGGCGGAGAAGTCCGTGCTCCCCGTCGCCCCGTAGATCATCGCCAGGCCGTAGAGCAGGGTGGCGGAGCCCACCGAGCCGACGATCAGGTACTTCAGCCCCGCCTCCAGCGAGTGCTCGCGGCGCATCTCGGTGGCGCACATCACGTAGAGCGGGATCGACAGGAGCTCGAGACCCACGAACAGCGCCACGGTGTTCTGCGCGGCGGCGAGCAGCGACATGCCGCCCACCGAGGTGAGCAGCAGCGCGTGGAACTCGCCGTGCGCAGCTTCACGTGCGGCGAGCGAGCGCCACGACAGCAGCACCGCGCATGCGGCCCCGGCGCCCAGCACGAGGTTCAGCGCGAGCGCGAGCCCGTCGATCCGGAGCGCCCCCGAGACGATCGACTTCTGCTCGTCCCACTGCCAGATCGTGAGGCCCACCGCCGCGCCGAGCGTGATCAGGCTGAGGGCGGGCACGAGGTTCGCGCGCACCCAGCGCGAGCCGATCAGGCCGAACATCAGGACGATCGTCGCGCCGCCCAGCAGCGCGATCAGCGGGGAGAGACCCGCGAAGTCGACGTGGGGACCCTTGAGGTGGGCGCTGGCGAGCACGGCCGCGCTCATTCGCCGACAGCTCCTTCTTCGGGCGTTTCGGGGGGTTCACCGGTGCCGAGGACCTGCGTCCCGGCTGTCTGCGTGGACTGCGAGGACGGCCCCGGCGTCAGGCATCCCAGCACGTCTCGCCCGGGCTTCGGGCACTGGCCTTCAGGGTGTGCGCCGCTGTCCGAGGCGGCCACGTACACGGAGGTCTGCACCGCCTTTTCGCTGCGCTTCAGCGCGAGCTGCGGGTACAGGGCCATGAACAGGATCACGAGCACCACGGGCACGAGCACCGCGCCGTCGGCGATCGAGATGTCGCGCGAGCTGACCTTGGCGCCCACGCGGTTGTGGACCGAGCGGATGAACAGCCGCAGCGCATACACGCTCGCGAGCACCACGCCGGTGAACGCGATGATCGCGATCGCGAGCTTGGCCTGGAACGCGCCGAGCAGGATCAGGAACTCGCCCACGAAGTTCGAGGACCCGGGCATCGCGAGCGTGGCGAGCGAGACGATCAGGAACAGCGATGCGAACACGGGCGCGCGGGTGGCGATGCCGCCCATGTCGCGGATGTCCTCCGAGCCGTCCGCGCGTCGCGCGAGCACGCCGATGATGAACAGCAGCGGCGCGACCACGAGCCCGTGATTGACCATCTGCAGCAGCGCCCCCTGGGCGCCCTTGCCGTTGAGCGCGAAGATCCCGAGCGTGATGAACCCGAGCTGCGCCACGGAGGAGTAGCCCGCCACCAGGCGTGCGTCCGTCTGGCTGAACGCCTGCACAGAGCCGTACAGGATCGAGGCGAGGGCGATCACGAGCATCAGCGTCTGGAAGTGGACCGCCGCCCCTGGGAACAGGGGCAGGACGATCGCGAGGAACCCATAGGCGCCCACCTTGGACAGCACGCCCGAGAAGACCATCAGGACCTCGATCGGCATCGCCCGGTAACCGTCGGGCATCCAGCCGTGCAGCGGGAACGCGGGCATCTTCACGAGGAACGCGGCGGCAAAGAACAGGAAGATCCAGTCCTGCGTGCCGCTTCCGAGCGCGCTCGAGCGGATTTCGCCGAGCGCGAACGTGATGTGACCGCCGCCTTCCTGGGCGCTGAGCACGCCCGTGGCGATCGCCGCGGCGAGCATCAGCAGCGAGCCGACGAACGTGTAGATGACGAACTTCAGCGTGGCGCGTACGCGCGTCACCTCGCCGCGGTCCGCGCCCCAGCCGCCGACCATGAAGTAGAAGGGGATCAGCATCAGGTCGAAGAACGCCACGAACAGCGCGAGGTCCTGTGCGAGGAACGCGCCGAGCACGGCCGACTCGGCGAGCATGAAGTGGAAGAAGAACAGGCCCGGCCGCTGCCATCGCCGCAGGTTCGCGGCGAGCACCGCCGCGGCGAACAGCAGCGCGGTGAGGCCGACGAGGAACACGTTCAGGCCGCTCACGCCGAGCTTGTAGTGGATGCCCAGCTCCTTGACCCACATGACGTCGGTGACGTGCTGGAGCTTCGTCGAGCCGATGTGGAAGTCCGCGATGTAGCCGATCGCGAGGCCCAGCGCGCCTAGCGCGCCGAGCAGCGCGAGCGCCCCGGGCAGCGTCCAGCCCGCCTCCTCGCCGGTGTCGCGAGCACCGCGTGCGAGGCTGCTCAGCGCGCCCAACAGCCCGAGCGCGGCGGGCAACCAGATCAGGATCGAAAGGGGTGGCATCTCAGGTCTGCAGCAGGAAGTAGAAGCCCACGCCCGCCACGCCCAGCACGAGCAGCGCGGCGTAGTAACGGACGAAGCCGCTCTGAGCGGCACGCACGGCGGCCGAGCCCGCGCGCACGACCCCGGTGGTGCCGCCCACGAGCGTGTCCTGCACGAACAGGCGCTCGAACGAGTCGCGGCTGAAGCGGCCGAGCATCCCCACGGGGCGAACGACGAGCGCGTCGATCAGCTCGTCGAAGTACCACTTGTTGAGGAACAGCCGGTACAGCGCGCGCCCTCCGGGGACCGCGGAGCGAAGCGCGCTCGCGGTGCCCGGCCGCGCCACCCAGATGCGATACGCGAGCGCGATCCCCGCGAGCCCGATCACGGTGCCGAGGATCAGCCCGAGCGCGAGCAGGCCGTTCCTGGTGTGAGGCTCGTAGAGGTGTGAGTCGGCGAACGTGGGGCGCAGGAAGTCGTCGATGACGAAGTCCACCTTCGGGATCTGGATCAGCCCCGCGCCGATCGCGCCGACCGCGAGCAGCCCCATCGCGACGCGCATCGGGAGCGCGCGCTCGGCGATCGCGTGCACGGGGCCGGGGAACCCCACGTCGGTGTCCTCCACCTCCCCGGTGGCGGGGTTGGTGGGGTGCTCTGCGTGGTGCACGTGACCCGCTTCGAGCTCCTGGGCCTCCGCGACGGGCTCGCCGTGGAAGGCGCGGAAGATCAGCCGGAACGTGTAGATCGCGGTGAGGAGCGCGCCGAGGTAGCCGACCACGTAGAGCGCCCAGTGCCAGCCCCCGCGCTCCCCCGTCACGAGCAGGATCTCGTCCTTGGAGAAGAAGCCGGAGAACGGCGGGATCCCCGACAGGGCGAGCCCGCCGATCACGAACGACGCGTAGGTGAACGGGAGCGCTCTGCGGAACCCGCCCATACGGTCGAGCGACTGCTCGCCGGCCATCGCGCCGATGATCGAGCCGGCGGCCATGAACAGCAGCGCCTTGAAGAAGGCGTGCGTCATCAGGTGGAACAGGCCCGCCGCGTAGGCGCCCACCGACACGCCCATGATCATGTAGCCGATCTGCGACATCGTGGAGTAGGCGATCACGCGCTTGATGTCGGTCTGCGCGAGCCCGATCGTGCCGGCGATCAGCAGCGTGGCGGCGCCGACGATCGCGCCCACGTCCTGCGCGGCGGGCGCGCGCTCGAACAACGGGTGCATGCGCGCGATCAGGTACACGCCGGCGGTCACCATCGTGGCGGCGTGGATCAGCGAGCTGACCGGCGTGGGGCCCTCCATCGCGTCCGGCAGCCAGGTGTGCAGCGGGATCTGCGCCGACTTGGCGAACGCGCCCACGAGCAGCAGCACGCAGCCGGCGACGAGGTCGCCGTCGTTGGTCGCGTGGCCGAATGCGGGGTGGGCGGCGTTCGACACCGCGTGGAAGCTCCCGAGCAGGTCGAGCGTGCCCGTGTGCTTGAAGATGAAGTAGGTCCCCAGCACGAGGCCTACGTCGCCCACGACGTTGATCACGAACGCCTTGATCCCCGCGCGCGTGGCGGTCGTGCGCCGGTACCAGAAGGAGATCAGCAGGTAGGAGGCGGCCCCCACGAACGCCCAGCCCACGATCAGCAGCAGGAAGTTGCCCGCGAGCACGAGCAGCAGCATCGAGAGGACGAAGAAGTTGAGATAGGCGAAGTAGCGGACGAAGCCGCGGTCCCCCTCCATGTAGGAGATCGAGTAGAGGTGGATCAGCGTCGAGACCCCCGTGACGGTGAGGATCATGAACACCGACAGCGGGTCGACGAGGATCGAGACCTTCGCGTCGATCCCCACGCTCGACGCGTAGCTCCACAGCGAGGAGACGAGCTCACGGTGCTCCGGCGCGTGGCCCTGCAGGGCGATCAGCGCGCCGATCGAGGCGACGAACGAGAGCGCGATCGCCCCCGTCCCGACCCACCCCGCCGAGCGGCCCGGCAGGCGCCGGAAGCCGAGCGCGCTCACGAGCGTCCCGGCGAGCGGGAACGCGAGCACCAGCCACCCCCAGGTGGTGGCGCTCAACCCTGGAGCTCCCGCATCTCGTCCACGTCCACCGGCAGTTTCTGCCGGAACATCGCCACGATCATCCCCAGGCCGATGCACACCTCGCACGCGGCGACGGTCATCACCACGAGCGCGAGGACCTGGCCGTCGCCGTTCCCCCACATCCGCGAGAACGCGATCAGGGCGAGGTTGCCGCCGTTGAGCATCAGCTCCAGGCAGAGCAGCACGACGAGCGGGTTGCGGCGCGTGATCACGCCAACCGCGCCGAGCGAGAACACGATCGCCGAGACCGCGAGGTACCAGCCGATGGTCACGAGCCGCGCCTGCCGATCCCCTCGCGCATCGTCCCCGTGCCGAGCGGCCGGATCAGGTCGAGCGGGGTGAGCGCATCGCGCTCCTCCTCGCGGATGCCGCCGCGCCGGTATGCGAGCACCACACCTCCGACCGCCGCGATCAGCAGCAGGAAGGAGGCGACCTCGAAGGCGAGCAGGAAGCGCGTCAGCAGGAGCCGGCCGATGTAGGCGGGTGTGCCGAACGTCTGGGCTTCGGGGTGCGCCTCGCTGTATCCGGCGCCGTAGTGGTCGATGCCCTCCAGGCCCGTGCCGAGCAGGGCGATCAGGAGCTCGATCAGCAGCGCGCCGCCCACGAGCGCGCCGCCGAGGCGCAGGCCGGACGCCACCGGCCCGGTGCCGCGCAGGCGCTCGCTCAGCGTGTCCCCCTGGTCGCCCACGTAGGCGACGACGAACACGTAGAGCACCATAACCGCTCCGGCGTACACCACGACCTGCACCGCGGCGACGAACTGCGCGCGAAGCAGCAGGAACAGGATCGCCAGCGAGATCAGGTGCGCCACGAGCGCGAGGACGGCGTAGAAGGGGTTGCGCAGCATCACCACCCCCACGGCGCCCGTGATCGCGCCGATCGCGGCGATGAAGAAGAGGACGGCGCTCACTCGCCCTCGTTCCGGAGCGGCGTGCGTTCGAGCGGCTCGGCGAGCAGCATCTCCTTGGTGAAGATCAGGTCCGTGCGGTCGTAGTCGGAGAGCTCGTAGTCGTGGCCCATCGTGATCGCGTCGAACGGGCAGGCCACCTCGCAGTAGCCGCAGAAGATGCAGCGCGAGAGGTTGATCTCATAGATCTCCGCATAGCGCTCGCCCGCCGAGACGCGGTGCTCGGGCGTGTTCTCGGCTGCGACGACGCGGATGCAGTCCGCGGGGCATGCCGCCGCGCACAGCGAGCAGCCGACGCACTTCTCCAGGCCCGCCTGTGCGCCGTTCTGTGGTGTGTCCTCGAAGCGGTGGAGCTTGTGGCGCCCGCGGAAGCGCGGGTAGACCGGCGTCTTCTCCTCCGGGTACTGCACGGTGACGGGGGTCTCGTGGAAGCGCCCGAACGTCGTGCCGAGCCCGCGCAGCGTCTCCACGAACGTGCGCCAGGTGCTCCGCGTAGGGCCCGGGGCGGGGGTGCGCTGCACCTCGATCACGTCGTCCCCGGGGCTCCACGCCGCGACGTTCAGGGTCGCCGCGCTCGTGCCGGGGGCACCCGCCGCGCCGCCGTCCTCGCTGTTGGGAGGGGAGGCCATCGTCAGTGGGTCACCGTCACGAGGATCGCCGTCACGAGCGCGTTGAGCGTGGCGAGGGGCAGCAGGACCTTCCATCCGAAGCTCATCAGCTGGTCGTAGCGCAGCCGCGGCAGGGTGGCGCGGACCCAGATGAAGAAGAACGTGACCAGGCCCATCTTGAACAGCACCACGAACGGGTCGACCCAGCCGGGCGGGTGGATCCCGAAGGGCAGCAGCCAGCCGCCGAGGAAGATCGTGGTGGCGATCCCCGACACGACCACCACGTTCAGGTACTCGGCGAAGTAGTAGGACGCGAAGCGCCCGCCGCCGAACTCCGTATTGTAGCCGCCCACGAGCTCGGCATCGGCCTCGGTCAGGTCGAACGGTGCGCGGTTCGTCTCGGCGAAGCTCGCCACCATGAAGATCAGGAAGCCGGCGAGCTGCGGCACCACGTACCACATGCCTTTCTGGGCGATCACGATGCCCGTCAGCGACAGCGTCTGCGCGCTCATCAGGACGCCCACCAGCGCGAGTCCCTGGGAGACCTCGTAGGAGATCAGCTGTGCCGCCCCGCGCATCGCCCCGAGGAACGAGTACTTCGAGCCGGAGGACCAGCCGCCGAGCATGATCCCGTAGAACGCGATCCCGCCGAGCGCGAACAGGTACAGGGGCCCGATCGACACGTCGATCCCGTACAGGCCGACCTTCGTCCCGAAGATGTCCTGGACGTCGCCGAACGGGATGATCGCGAGCGCGGCCACCGCGGTGAGGATCGAGATCATCGGGGCGAGCGCGAACAGCAGCCCGATCGAGGTGGTCGGGCGGAACTGCTCCTTGGTGAGGAGCTTGAGGATGTCCGCGAGCGGCTGCAGCGCGCCGTAGGGGCCGACGCGGTTGGGTCCGTAGCGTGCCTGGAAGCGCCCGAGCAGCTTGCGCTCGGCGAGCAGCACGATCGGCACCAGCTGCAGGCCGACCGCGAAGATCACGAGCGCCTTGATGATCTGGATCCACCAGGGCTCGTAGTAGCCGACGACGGCGATCACGACGCGGTCTCCAGCTCGGGCGCGAGCAGCTCGGCGGACGCGGCGCGGTCGTCTGCGAGCAGCTCCGGGTGGGGGAACAGGAACTCGAGCGTTGGCGAGAACTCCACCTCGGGCGCATCCCAGAGCGAGCGGTAGGCCGCCGCCTCGCCCGCGCTCGCCGATGCGGCGCCGGGCCCGGGCGCCGGCGGCGCAGCCGCACCCAGCTCGGTCGCCGCCGCCCGCTCCTGCCAGCGCACGCCACGCCCGCCGATCTCATCGAGCGTGAGGCCGGCGTAGAACGGGACCGATGCGTACAGCAGCTCCGCCGCAGCCGCGCCGGAGTGCAGCGTGAGCTCGAGCCCGGCGCGCTCGGCCAGCTCGGCGAGCACGCGCCACTCGTGACGGACCTCGCCCGGGTGCGCGATCGCCGGTCGCAGCCGCTGCACGCGGCCGTCGGGGTGGACCACCGTGCCCTCCTTCTCGGGGTACGCCTCTGCGGGGAACACCACGTCGGCGTGCTCGCGGATCCCCTGCGTCAGGTGCGAGGCGTGCGCGACCACCGTCGAGGCGCTCGCAAGCGCCTCGCCCCAAGCCTGTCGGTCGGGCAGGTCGCGCAGCGGGTCGCAATGCAGCAGGTAGACCGCGCTGAGCTCGCCTGCTGCGAGTCCTGCGGCGATGCCCGCGGCGTCGCGGCCGGCGGCGCCGGCGAGCTCGCCGTAGCCGGGTCCCGCGTTGGGCAGCACACCGGCCTCCCGCAGGCCGCGCCCGTTCGCGTGCGCAGGGATCTCGAGCAGCCCGGCGCCGTCGGTGTCGGCGAGCCCGAGCGCGTCGGCGAGCGACAGCAGCGCCTGCGCGCCGTGGTCCGCGGAGTCGCCGGCCGTGAGACGCTCGCCCCAGAGGATCACCACCTCGTGCGGGCCCTGCGCCTCGTCGCTCTCGGAGCCGCGCAGCAGATCCGAGAGCGCAGCGACCTGGTCGGCCTCGGCGCCCGCGTCGCGCGCGAGCGCGGCGTGGTCCTCGCCTCGGAGCGCCGCCGCAAGCGCCACCGCGAACGCCGCGCCCGCGCCTGGCGCGAAGCGCACGCACAGCGTGGCGGGCTCCGCGAGCGTGGTCGCGCCGGGGCTCGCCACTGCGAGCTTCGTGCGGTGGCGGCGCACCCCCTTGCGCAGGCGCAGGTCGAGGATCGGCGCGTCGTCGACGGGCTCCGTGTCGAGCACGAGCACGGCGTGCGCGAACTCGAGGTCGCTCACGCGCGCCTGCAGGGCGGGCGCGGCGAGCGCACGCGCCAAGCCCGTTGAGACAGTGCCCGAGCGGCGCGCGTCGAGGTGGGGGGAGCCCAGACCCTCGCGCAGCAGACGCGCCAGCAGCAGGCCCTCCTCGCTGGTGGTGGTTCCCGCGGCGACCCCTGCGGCGCGCGCGCCCGCGCGCCGCAACCCCGCGGACGCCTCGTCGAGCGCGCGCTCCCAGGACACCGGGCGCAGGAACCCACCGTCGCGCACGAGCGGCTGGGTGATCCGCTCGGGGACGTGGAAGGACTGGTAGGCGAAACGCCCCTTGTCGCACAGCCAGCCGTCGTCGACCTCGGGGTGCTCGCGCGCGAGCACGCGCAACGCGCGCTCGTCGCGGACCGTGACCGCCACGTTGCACTGCGCGGGGCACAGGGTGCAAACAGAGCCCGCGCTCTCGATGTCCCAGGGGCGGGCGCGGAAGCGGTAGGCGCGGGACGTGAGCGCGCCCACAGGGCACAGCTCGACGATGTTGCCGCTGAACGGCGCCACGTAGGGGTGCCCGTCGAAGGTGGCCACGTAGGAGTGCGCGCCGCGGTCGAGCAGGACCAGCTGGTAGTCCTCGGAGATCTCCTGCGAGAAGCGCACGCAGCGGTAGCAGAGGATGCAGCGCTCGCGGTCGATCGCGATCAGCGGCGAGAGCTCCAGCGGCTTGACGAAGTGGCGCTTGGGCTCCACGAACCGCGAGATGCCGCCACCCCAGCCGAACGTGATGTCCTGCAGCGGGCACTCGCCGCCCTTGTCGCACACGGGGCAGTCGAGCGGATGGTTGATCAGCAGGAACTCCACCACCGCCTGCTGGGCGATCGTCACGCGATCGCTCTGCGTGTAGACGACCATCCCGTCCTTGACGGGCGTCGAGCAGCCGGTCTGGAGCTTGGGGATCCCCTCGATCTCCACGAGGCACATGCGGCAAGCCCCCACGGGCTGGCCCAGCTTGGGCTCGTAGCAGAACACGGGGATCTCGACGTCGCCGAGCTTGGCGGCGTCGACGAGCATCGTGTTCTCCGGAGCGCTCACCTCGCGCCCGTCGATCGTGAACGTGATCGTCTTGGATTCGGGTCGCGGCACGGCTACGCGCCACCCCTGTGCGTTCCGGGAGCGCCCTCGTGCGCACCCGGCGCCTGGTCGCCGGCGCCGGTCGCGCCGAGCATCGTGCGCGGGTCGTTCGCGAGGGCCCCCTGGGCGGCCAGCGCGCTGTCGGAGGCGATGCGGTCGCCCGACCCGCGCCGCAGGCGCGCCCGCTCCATGTGCGCTTCCAGCTCGTCTTTGAACTTCGCGATCATCGAGCCGATCGGCATCGCCATCGCGTCGCCGAGCACGCACAGGCAGTTGCCGATGATGTGCTCCTGGACGGACGCCATGATCTCGAGGTCCATCGGGGTGGCCTCGCCCGCGTCGATCCGTTCGAGCATCTTGACCGTCCAGTTGGTGCCCTCCCGGCAGGGGGTGCACTTGCCACACGACTCGTGGCGGTAGAACTTCGCGGTCTTCATCGCGACGTCGAGGATCGGGGTGGCGTCGTCGACGACGATGATCGCCCCCGAGCCGAGCATCGAGCCGGCTTTGGCGAGCGTGTCGAAGTCGTAGGGGAGGTCGAGGTCGTCCGCCGTGAGCACCGGCGAGGAGGACCCTCCCGGGAACCAGCACTTCACGCCGCGGCCTTCCGGCGGACCGCCGGCGAGCCCGTAGACGATCTCGCGCGAGGGGATCCCGAGCTCGATCTCGTAGTTGCCCGGTCGCTGGACGTGACCGGACACCGACACGAGCTTGGTGCCCGTGGAGGTCTCCACGCCGAGCTTTGCGTACTCCTCGCCGCCCATGCGGATGATCGCCGGCACGGTGGCGAGCGTCTCGACGTTGTTGATCAGCGTGGGGCCCTGGTAGAGGCCCTGGTTGGCCGGGAACGGTGGCTTCAGGCGCGGATTGCCGCGCTTGCCCTCGAGCGAGTCGAGCAGGCCGGTCTCCTCACCGCAGATGTACGCGCCTGCGCCGCGGTGCACGACGAGCGTGAGCGAGTGCCCCGAGCCGAGGATGTCATCGCCCACGTAGCCCGCCTCGCGGGCTTCCGCGAGCGCGGCGTCGAGCGCGTCGGCCTGCAGCACGTACTCGCCGCGGATGTAGATGAACGAGCGTGTCGCGCCCGCCGCATAGGAGGCGATCACGATCCCCTCGACCAGCATGTGGGGCGACTTCTGCATCAGCTCGCGGTCCTTGAACGTCCCCGGCTCGGACTCGTCTGCGTTGCACACCAGGTACTTGTCCATGGCGCCCTTGGGCAGGAACGAGACCTTCTTGCCCATCGCGAAGCCCGCGCCGCCGCGTCCGCGCAGGCCCGAGGCTTCGAGCTGGGCGAGCACGTCCTCGGGGCTCATCGCGAGCGCCCTGCGCAGCGACTCGTAGCCGCCCCGGCGCTCGTAGACCTCGCGCGTGGCGAGCCCCGGCTCGTCGATGTCGGTGAACAGCAGCATCGGCGCGGCGGTGTCGGCGGCGGCCATCAGCGCGGCTCCCTGCGCCCACGCGCCGTCGCCGGGTCCTCGGTGGGCAGCTCGAGGTTCGCCCCTCCGTGCGCGGCGCCCTGCGCGGGATGCTGGGGGAACTCCGTGGAGTTGGCGTGCGGGTCGGCGACCAGCCTGCGCGCGAGCTGGCGCTCGGGGAGCACGGCTCGCCCGGCGCGCACGTCGTCGAGCAGCGCCGGGATGTCCTGCGAGGACAGCGGCCCCACGTAGACGCCGTCGACCGACGCCATCGGCGCGATGTCACACGCGCCGAGGCACTCGAAGGCGCGAACGTTCACCTCGGGGTCGCCGTCGACGGCGCGCTGGAAGTCCGCGAGCAGCGCGTCGGCGCCGCGGAGCGAGCACGAGATGTTCGTGCACACGTACACGCTGTGGCGTCCCACGGGCTCGGTCTCGAGCATGTCGTAGAAGCTCGCCACCGACTCGAGGTAGGCGGGGGTGACACGCATCACCGCGGCCACCTGCGCGATCGCCTGCGGCGAGCACCAGCCGTGCTCGCGCTGCGCGGCCGCCAGCGCGGGCAGCGCGGCGGAGCGGCGGTCGGGGTAGTTGGCCATGTGCGCCTCGATCTCCGCGCGCAGGCCCTCGGGGACGTCGACCTCGCCGGGTGAGGGGATCTCGGCGGGCGGCTTCTCGAGATCCGCAGCCGTGTCCCAGCCGAGGGGGCTCATCGGTCAAGTCCCAGCTCGTTCGAAGTACCAGCGGGGCGTGGGCCAAGCCGAGCAAGGACGTACCCATGTCTGGGCACAGGCAGGATCGCGAAGTTTGCTCTGCAAACGAGCGACCGAGGACGCAGCTCGGCGCCGGCATACGCCCCGCTGGTCATCGGTCGATGCCCCCGAGGATCGGATCGAGCATCGCGACGGTGGCGATCATGTCGGCGATGTAGCTGCCCTTGACCATGTGGGAGACCGCCTGCAGGTTCACGAACGAGGGGTCGCGCATGTGCACGCGCGCGGGCTTGGAGGAGCCGTCCGAGCGCACGTAGCAGGCGAGCTCTCCGCGCGGCGACTCGATCGGTGCGTAGACCTCGCCGGGCGGCACGCGGAAGCCCTCCGTGACGAGCTTGAAGTGGTGGATCAGCGCCTCCATCGAGGTGGCGAGCTCGTGGCGCGGCGGCAGCGCGACCTTGCGGTCCTCGGTGATGTACGGCCCTTCCGGGAGCCCGTCGAGGGCCTGTTCGATGATCTTCACCGACTCGTAGATCTCGGCCAGGCGCACCGCGAAGCGGTCGTAGTTGTCGCCGACCGTGCCGATCGGGATCTTGAAGTCGAAGTGGTCGTAGGAGCAGTACGGGTCGGCCTTGCGCAGGTCCCACGGGTTGCCCGCGGCGCGCAGCAGCGGCCCGGTGACCCCGAGCCCGAGGAGGGTCTCGGCGTCCAGGGGGCACGTCCCGCGCAGGCGCTGGAGCACGATCTCGTTGGAGTTGAGGATCGCGCCGTACTCGTCCGCGCGCTCGGGCATCACCTTCAGGAACTCGCGCACCTTCTCCTCGAACCCCCTGGGGATGTCCTCGATCACGCCGCCGACCTGGAAGTAGCGCGTGTGCATGCGCTGGCCCGAGGACATCTCGAACAGGTCGAGGATCAGCTCCCGCTCGCGCAGGCAGTACAGGAAGATCGAGACCGCGCCGAGGTCGAGCGCGCTCGTGCCGAGCCAGATCAGGTGCGAGGCGATGCGGTTGAGCTCGAGGTGGATCACGCGCAGGTACTGGCCACGCGGCGGCACCTCCACCTCGACGAGCTTCTCGACCGCCGAGCAGTAGGCCATCGCGTTGAAGTAATAGGCGAGGTAGTCCATCCGCTCGACGACCGGGATGACCTTCCAGTACGCCTTGTCCTCGGCGGTCTTCTCGATCCCCGTGTGGACGTAGCCGATGATCGGTTTGATGTCGCGCACGACCTCGCCCTGGAGCGTCACGAGCAGGCGCAGCACCCCGTGCGTGGCGGGGTGGTGGGGCCCGAAGTTGAGCGTGAGCAGCTCTTCGCTCGTCTCGCCCCCCTGCACGAGCGGCTCGTCGAGCCGGGAGAGCGTGACGCTCTGCTCGCGGGAGCGGTAGTCCGACAGCGTCCGGTCCTCAGGCGGGCTCACTCGGCTCCTCGAGCCATCTGCGCTCGTCGCGCGTGAAGATCACCGGTTCCCCGCCCACCGGGAAGTCGCGTCGCTGCGGGTGCCCCTCGTAGTCCTCGGGCATCAGGATCCTGCGCAGGTCGGGGTGGCCGCGGAACACGACGCCGAACATGTCGTAGATCTCGCGCTCCTGGTGGTCCGCGGTGGGCCATTCGGGCGTGACCGAATCGACCTCGGGCGCCTGCACGGTCACGCGCAACCTGACCTTCACGCGGTCGACCCGCGCCATGTCGAGCAGCTCGTAGAGCACCCCCAGCCGAGGCTCCTCGGGGTAGTAGTCGACGCCGTGGACGCTCGCCAGGAACGAGTAGCCCTTCCCGCGCAGCGCGCTCAGCACCTCCCGCACGCGCGCAGGGTCGATCTCGATCGTCGCCTGCCCGCGGAAGTAGACGGTCTCGCGCGCCGCGTCGCCGAGCTCAGCCGCGAGCAGCTCCAAGCCCGTGGCGTCGGGCATCTACGGGCGCTCCTCGGTACCGACCGCGTCGTAGCGTCCGCGCCAGCCCGGCTCGGCCTTGTCCTGCACCAGCGCGCGGAGCTTGAGCACCCCGTGCATCAGCGCCTCGGGGCGCGGCGGGCAGCCGGGCACGTGGACGTCGATCGGCATGAACTTGTCGGCGGGCACGAGCGCGTAGTTGTTGAACACCCCCATCGAGCTGCAGCATGCGCCCATCGAGATCGCCCACTTCGGCTCGAGCATCTGGTCGTAGAGGCGGCGGATGATCGGCGCCATCTTGATCGAGACGCGGCCCGCGAGGATGATCAGGTCGGCCTGGCGCGGCGATGCGCGGAACGCCTCGAAGCCGAAGCGCGCGATGTCCATCCGCGGGCCCGCCGCGTGGAACTGCTCCATCGCGCAGCAGGCGAGCCCGAAGGCGAGCGGGAAGAACGAGTTCGACCGGGCCCAGGCGACCGCCGAGTCGAGCGTGGTCGTCAGGACGCGTTCGTGGACATAGCGTTCGAGCTCCTCGCCCTCGAGGTGCGCGGGGCGGTTGGGCCCTTCCAGCTCGCTGCCGCGCAGCAGCTGGTGCGCGTTGAGGTCACGCACGCGCAGGCCGGAGGGATCGACCGCGCGCGGCAGCCGCTCCCGTTTCACCTCCACTCGAGCGCTCCCCGGCGCCATACGTACACGAAGGCGACGAACAGCAGCACGACGAACACGAGCGTCTCGATCAGCGCGAACGTCCCGAACGCGCGGAGCTGGATCGCGATCGGGTAGAGGAAGATGACCTCGATGTCGAACAGGATGAACAGCATCGCGATCAGGTAGAAGCTGATCCCGAAGCGCAAGCCCTTCTTCACATCCGAGGGCAGGCCGCACTCGTAGGGGTCCTGCTTCTGCGGTGCCGCCCGGCGCGGCCCGATGAACGAGTTGAGCACCGCGAAGGCACCGCCAACCCCTCCGCCGAGCACGAGGAACACGATCGCCGGGAGATAGCTTCGCAGCACCGGGCGCTGTTATATCACTGCTTGTGGCAGGCTGTTACATAGTGGCA
The DNA here is from genome assembly GCA_025934395.1 of Solirubrobacteraceae bacterium. Classification (GTDB taxonomy): domain Bacteria; phylum Actinomycetota; class Thermoleophilia; order Solirubrobacterales; family Solirubrobacteraceae; genus Palsa-744. The sequence goes on from JAICYC010000024.1 coordinate 17,117, forward strand.
ATCGACGCTAGAGCGGCCCCGTGAGACAGGCGATCGTGGCCGGTTCGATCGCCGTCGCCGCGCTCAATCTCGCCCCCGGGCTGGCGGGCCTGCTGCTGTGGTACACCGACCGTCCCGAGGGCGGCGCCGCACGCGCGTTCTGGCTGCTGCTGCGGATCGGGCAGGGGGCCGCGCTGGGGCTCGCGATCGCCGTGGGATCGCTCGCGCTCGCCGGGCACACCTCCAGCGAAAGCCTCTTCTACCTGTACTCCCTGCTCCCGCTGGCTGTGGCGTTCGTGGCCGAGCAGCTGCGGGCGATCTCCGCGCAGACGATCCTCGACCAGCGCGGCCTCGCCGGCGCGCGCGCCGTGGGAGGCCTGCCGGAGGGCGAGCAACACGCGCTCGTCGCGGGCATCCTCCGGCGCGAGATGGGCGTGATGGCGCTCTCGGCGCTGGTGGTCGTGTTCCTGGCGCTGCGCGCCGCGGGCACGGCCCACGGGTTCTGAGCGGCCCTATATATTCCCCGCCCTATGAAGGCCGCAGCCATCTCGATGCTGCTGCTCGTGTGCGCGGCCGCGGTCGGCGCCTGCGGGTCGCAGGGAGTCTCCGTCGCCACGACGAGCCCCTACCACCGCGGCGCGGTGCTGTTCCGCGACCACTGCTCGGGCTGCCACACGCTGTCGGTGGTGGGCGCCCAGGGGTCCGCCACGAGCATCTCGAACCGCGTGAAGACCAACGGCCCCAACTTCAACATCCGCAAGGAGAACCCCGAACAGGTCCTCTATGCGATCCGCAACGGCGGCTTCTCGGGAGCGATCATGCCCGAGAACATCGTCGTGGGCCAGGAAGCGAAGCAGATCGCGGAATTCCTGGCTGCGTACTCGGGCAAGTCCGCGCAGAAGGTGCCCGCGACCAACATCACGCTCTCGACGAAATAGGCGCGGCCCGGCGGTCGGCGTGCTGGACCTCAAGCGCATACGTGAGGAGCCCGACGCCGTCCGCGCGGCTCTGCAGCGGCGCGGAGCGGCTGCCGCGGCGGGGCTCGACCGCGTGATCGAGCTGGACGCGCGCAGGCGCACCCTGCTCCCCGAGATCGAGGCGCTGCGCGCCGAGCAGAACGAGGCCAACAACCGCATCCGCGGCGCCGCCGACGAGGACGCGCGCCGGAGCGAGATCGAGGCGATGCGCGGCGTGGCGGCGCGGGTGAAGGAGCTCGACGGCGAGCTCGCCGAGGTTCAGCAGGCCCTCGATGCGGCGCTCGCGCCGCTGCCCAACCTGCCCGACCCCACCGCCGCGGCCGGGCCGGAGGACGAGGTCGTCCGGGACACCGGCACGCCGCCCGAGCTGCCGGTCCCCGCGCGCGACCACCTCGACCTCGCGGGCGAGCTGATCGACATGGACCACGCCGCCGCCCTCTCGGGGTCGCGCTTCGCCTACGTGCGCGGCGACCTCGTGATGCTCGAGCTCGCGCTGGTGCGGTGGGCGCTGGAGAAGACGCGCGCCAAGGGGTTCGAACCGGTGGTGCCTCCGGTTCTCGTGCGGGAGCATGCGCTGTTCGGGACGGGCTTCTTGCCCGACACCGAGCAGCAGATCTACGCCCTGCCCGAGGACGAGCTGTTCCTCGTGGGCACCTCGGAGGTCGCGCTCGCCTCGCTGCACGCCGGCGAGATCCTCGACGGCGGGAGCCTGCCACGCCGCTACGCGGGGTTCTCGCCCTGCTTCCGCCGCGAGGCCGGGGCGGCCGGCAAAGACACCCGCGGGATCTTCCGCGTGCACCAGTTCGACAAGGTCGAGATGTTCAGCTTCGTCGAGGCCGGGGACTCGCCCGCCGAGCACGAGCGGATCCTCGCGATCGAGGAGGAGATCCTCGGCGAGCTGGAGCTTCCCTACCGGGTGGTCAACATCGCCGTCACCGACCTCGGCAGCTCCGCTGCGAAGAAGTACGACTGCGAGGCGTGGATGCCCAGCCAGGGCCGCTACCGCGAGCTCACGTCCTGCTCGAACACGACCGACTACCAGGCACGAAGGCTCGGCATCCGCGTTCGCGGCGAGCGTGGCACGAGCCCCGTGCACACGCTCAACGGGACCGCGATCGCCGTCGGGCGCACGATCGTGGCGCTGCTCGAGAACGGTCAGCGCGAGGACGGCAGCGTCGGCCTGCCGCAGGTGCTGCTCGGATACGGCGCGCCCCCCGAGCTGCCCGCCGCGCGCGGCGCCTAGCCGAAAGCGCGGCCCGCCGGCCGATCCGCCGTGCGCTAGCCGATCTTGAATTCGATCGCGCGGGCGGCGCCGTGTGCGGGGGTGAGCAGCAGCCGGTAGGTGCCGTGGCGCAGCACGCTGCGTCCGCCGAGGTGGCCGCTGTTGCGCCCGGGGATCGCGAGGATCGTGCTCGCCTGCCCCACGGGCGCCCACCTGAGGTGGTGGTGGTGGCGGGGGCGGGCGCGGCGCGAGAGGCTCGCGCGCACGGTCTGGATGACGTTGGTGGAGAAGCCGAACGCCACCGCCGCCATGCGCGGGCGGGCGCGGTTGAGCGCGACGAGGGCCTTCACGGTGAGCGCCAGCCCCGCCAGCTGCGGTGAGACGGCGACGAGGGGGACGGTCGTGGTCGGCGGCGCCGGGGCGGGACGCACGGGCGCCTGCTGGATCGGGCTCTGCTGTTCGGAGCCGCCGGTGCCGTTGCTGTTCCCGCCCGCTTCGCCCGCGCCCGAGCCGTTCGGGTCGAACGCCGCGAGGCCGTTGGGGGTGCCGAGGCCGGTGGGACCGTCGTAGCCGGTGCCGGCGACGCACACCAGGTGCTGGCTGCAGCTCGCGCCCTCTTCGGTGACGCTGCAACCCGACAGGCCCGTTTCGGAGTAGGGGGTTGCGCATTCGCCGTTGGACCCGCTCACCACGTCGTGCAGCGCGCCCGGGTCGGCGCGCGTGTTTGCGTAGAGGCTCTGGGCGGGATAGGCCGCCGACCCCGCGCCGCCCGCGAGCGCGAACACGCCCGCGATCAGCGGCGAGGCGAGGCTCGTGCCGCCGATCGTGCACCAGTGCACGTAGTGGGCTTCGACCCGCCAGCGGCACGCCGGGCTGCTGTCGAACACGGCGAGGCCGGTGTAGGGGTCGGCGTCCGCGGAGATGTCCGCAACCGCGCGGTCGCTGCTGCAGCCCACCGACGACCAGTCCGAGACCGCGCGCTGCCAGGGCTGGGCTTCGAACACCACGCTGCAGCCGCCGCCGCCCGCGCCGTCGCCGTTCCACACCGACTCGCCCGCCCAGGAGCCGCTGGTGGCGCTCAGGCGCGTGCCGCCCACGGCCACGACGTGCGGCGAGGATGCCGGGAACTCGGCGTAGCCCTGTTCGTAGAAGCTTTCCGCGTCCCACGCCAGGTAGCCCGCGTCGCCCGCGGAGGCGGTCACCACCGTCCCCGGGTCGTTGAACGCGCTCGCCAGCTCTTCTTCGGGGGACTCTTCGATCTCGGGGCCGCCGAACGAGTTGGAGATCTCCCCGGCGCCGCTGGCGTCGGCGGTCCGCTCGGCCGTTTCGAGGTTCACGAAGCTCGGGTCGTCGGCCTCGACGAGCACGATGTGGCAGGTCTCGCAGGTCGCGTGCACCGCCTCCATGTCGAGCGAGATCTCAACGCCCCAGCCCGCGGCTTCTTCGGCTTCCCCGCGTTCGGCGCCGCTGCCCGCGAGCCCCGCTTCAAGTTCCGCGAGCGAGCTCGGGTACGGCAGCGGCGAGGTTTCGCCGTGCTCGTTGACCTTCCTGAAGCAGCCGCTCGCCGCCGTGCAGCCGGGGAGGCCGAGTTCTTTGCTGTACTGGTCCAGATCCGACTCGGCGGTGGGGTCGTTGTAGGCGTCCACGATCGCCACCGTCTGAGGTTGCGGCGGCGAGGTCGGCAGCGAGTACACGCTGTGCACGTCCTGGGGGCGCAGCCCGAAGCTGCCGGCCCCCGCGGACGGCGCCGCGGGGCGGCTGCGGACGATCCCGAGCGGGTGCGTGTGCGCCTTGGCGGCCGGTGTGAGCGCCACCAGCGCGAGCGACAGGCACCCCGCGCGGCCGGGGACGGCCGTCGCGCACTCCTTGTGCACCGTGTAGTCGCTAGCCGGCAACGGCGCCACCTGTTCGCCGCTCGCCGCCGGGGCGGCCGCACAGCTGATCAGCAGCGCGATCGCGGGGATCGTGAGTATGTGCTTCGCTCGCGCGCGCATGGCGGTAATCGGTCCTTTATAGACCTCGGCTCTCGGGGCACCCAGCTTGAGCGCGGCGGCCTCCCGGCAGACGCACTCCTCCGGGCTCCCCGGACGGGCACGGGCCTCCGTCCCGTTCGCACGCGCGCGCTCAGGGCGGCCGGCGAGCGATCCATTCGATGCCCGGCGTCTCGGTGGCGCCGTGGGCGATGATCGAGACGAACACCGTCAGCGCGGCGATGTCGAAGATCTTCGCGCCGGCCTCCACGTCACGCGAGAGCACGAGCAGCGAGAACGTCATCGTGGCGACCCCCTTGGGGCCGAACCACGCCATGAACGCCTTGCTCGCGTTCGGGAGGCGGGAGCCGGCGAGCGCGATCCACACCGCGAGCGGTCGCGCGAGCAGGAACGTCCCTGCGACCACCGCAACCGCGCCCCAACCGCTCGAGAAGAGCCCGTCCACCGTCAGCAGCGAGCCGAACACGGCGAAGATCCCGAGCTTGACGATCTCCGCGAGCTCCTCGCTGCGTTCGCCGAACGCGTGCCTGAGGTCCTTCCGCCGCACGCCCGTCACGATCGCGGCGACGAACACGGCGATGAAGCCGTTGCCGTGCGGCGGCAGGACGGCCAAGCCGTAGGTGGCGAACGCAAGGCCGATCCCGTAGAGCGTGAGCTGGTGTGCGGGGAGCGCGTGCTCGCCGTCGGCCCGCGGCAGCAGCAGCGAGCCGACCATCCCGCACACGAGCCCGAACACCAGCCCGAGGCCGATGTCCTGGATCACGAACTGCCACCACTCGAAGCTGCCTCGGCCGGGTTCCAGCGCGGCGGCGAACGCGAGCACCGCGGGCAGCGCGAGCCCGTCGTTGAGCCCCGACTCGAGGTTCAGCGATTGGCGGATCGAGCTCGGCACCCGGGAGTCGGTGACGACGCCGGAGGACAGCACCGGGTCGGTGGGGGACAGCAGCGCGCCGAGCAGGAACGCCTCGGTCCAGTCGAGCCCCACGAGCAGCCGCGCGAGGGCGGCGACGACCGCAGCCGTCACGGGCATCCCGATCGCGAGCTTGCGAAGCGGCAGGTGCCAATCGCGGGCGAGCGCCCCGCGGTCCACCTCCAGCCCGTCGCGGAAGAGGATCACGATCAGCGCCACGTCGGCGAGGTCGGTGACCAGCCCGGAGCCCGCCCTCAGCTTCAGGACGCCGATGCCGCCCGTGCCGAGCACGAACCCCGCGAGCACGAACAGCGCCACCAGCGAGACGAAGCTGCGCCGTGCGATCCCCGACAGCAACGCGCCGAGCAGGAGCAGGCCGCCGAGCACGGCCGCGGCCGACGCGAAGCTGGTCACCGCGCTAGCCTCCCACAGCGAGCAGGGGAAGGATTCGACGGTACGCGCCCGAAACGAATGGGAGCCGCCGTGGGAAGGTCCGCCCGCCCGCAAACGCGCGTGCCTTCCGTCGCCGGCTGCGGCTAAATCCTGCCTAAGGATTTCGCCGAGGCCGTAACCCTGGCGCCCGTGCCCTGTTTGACGTGCATATGAGCCGACCCCACCGCCTTCTTCCCGTGATCGCCGTTGCGATCCTCGCGTGGGCGCTCGCGCCCTCGGCGCTCGGCCGCTCCTCCTCGCCGCCGGGCCACGCGGCCTCCTCGTACCTGGTCGGGATCGGCGACGAGCAGGCCGAGATGTTCCGCAACCCCCTGTGGCAGCAGCTGCACACGCGGATCGCGCGGTACATCGCGCCCTACGACGCTGCTGTGCACCCCGACTCGCTCGCCAAAGCGCGCGCGTGGATCACCGCCGCCGAAGCGCAGCACGTGCAGATCCTGGTGGCCTTCTACCACTCCGAGCACACGCCCACGATCCTCCCGGGCGTCGGGCAGTACAAACACGACGTCCAGAAATTCGTGAAGCTCTTCCCCCACGTCAAGCAGTACCAGTCGTGGGACGAGTCCAACCGCGGCAACGAACCGCGGCAGTTCTCGAGCCCGTCGGCGATCGCGTCGGCGAAGTACTACCAGGCGCTGCTGCGGGTCTGCCACAAGTGCACGGTCGTGGGCCTCGACGTGCTCGACGGGAATCACATCGGTCCCACGCTCCGCTACATCAGCGAATTCAAGCGGGAGATCCGCCGCCTGCAGACGATCATGCCGACGGTCTGGGGCCTGCACGACTACTCCGACCTCAACCGCATGGAAAGCTGGCGCACGCGCGAGATCTCACGCGCGCTCGGCGGCGCCATCTGGCTGACCGAGACCGGGGGGATCGTGCAGTTCGGCGGTGCGTTCCCGAACCGCCACGGCTCGGGCCTCTCGCGCGCGGCGCGGGTCACCAGGTACATGTTCGCGGTCGCGTCCTCCCAGCCGCGCATCAGGCGGCTGTACATCTACGACTGGACGGGCGGGAACACGCGCACGCGCTTCGACGCGGGGCTGATGGACAACCACTTCTCCCCGCGCCCGGCCTACGTGGTCGTGTGCAAGGCGCTGCACGCAACGCGCTGCGGCCTGCGCGTGAGCGGGCACTAGCCCCGCCCGAGCCCGCCTAGGAGCCGAGCGCAGCGGCGGGACCTTCGCCCGCGCGCGCCCGCGGCGAGGAGCGGGCGCCGAGCATCCACATCGCGGCGAGCGTGAGCAGCCCCGCGGCGGCCGCGACGGGCGCGAGCGTGCGGAGCGGGTAGCGGGTGCCGTCGTGCAGCTTCAGGTTCAGCGCGGTGGGATCGCCCGCATGCACGATGCTCAGCAGCCCCTGGTGGTCGATCCCGAACGCGGTGGGCGCGAGCGCGGCGAACAGCGCCCACACGACCAGGGCGCCCGTCCCCGCCGCCAGCGCGGCGCCGGGGACGCGCAGCCGGGGCAGCGCGAGGGCGGCCAGCACGATGCCCGCCCCGGCGGCGAGGAAGAACGGCCAGATCGCCCCCCAGCCGCGCCCGAGCCCGATCGCGGAGGCGATCGTGGGCTGGAAGAACCCCTGACCCAGGTAGCGCATCCACACCACCGTCTCGTTCTCGTAGCCCACGAGCGGATGAGTGATCGTGGCGATCACGCTCGCGGCGATCGACGCGCCCGCCAGCGCGATCGTCGGCCCCGGGTAGCGGCGCAGAGCGAGCGCGATCGGGACGCCGAGGAACGGCAGCATCGTGGTCAGGAACCGCGGGCCCATGAACCCGCCCCCGAACGGCAGGTAGTAGCCGCTGTTGTAGCCCACGTAGAGCAGGCACACGCCGACGATCGTGAGCGCCTCGGCGCGCTTGCCGCGTTTGTAGAGCAGCGCCGTGCCGACCCCGCCCATGATCAGGACGGGCGAGATCGTGAGCAGCCCGCGCGAGTCGAACAGCAGCGTCACGAGCACCTTCAGGCTGGGGGCACCGATCCCGAAGAACCCTTTCTGCTGGCGGGGCACGTCGGAGTAGGCGAGGTGCGTCCAGGAGTTGAACGCGGCGTGGTTGTAGAGCAGCAGCGGGATGATCCCCACGAGACCACCGACGATGTAGGAACCGGCACGCGCGAGCACGAGGCGCGCACTCAGCGCGTCGCGGCGGCTGAGCAGGTACAGGCCGAGCACCGCCCCCACGAAGAACAGCGGGTACTCGGAGGCGACCGCGTACCCCATCGCAAGGCCCGCGAGCGCGAGCAGCAGCGGCCGCGGCGGCCCCTCGCGCTCGCGCAGCATCAGCGCGAACGCCGCGAACCCGAGCATCGCGGCGAACACGTGCGAGAACAGCAGCGTGGACAGCGGCAGCACCATCGTTCCGAGGCCCACGATCGCGGCCGCCGCCACCCCGTAGCCGGGCTCGAACCCGTCGGCGACGCGCCACATCAACAGCAGCAGCACCAGGCCCGGGAGCACGTTCCCCCACAGCCCGAGGAAGTACACCATCTCGTCTTCGCCGCGCAGCGCCTGCGAGCTGCGCGCGACGCGGGCGGCGTCCACGACGTTCAGCGCCTTGTACCAGGGCAGCGCGAACAGCGCGAGGCCGGGCGCGCGCGCCGAGAACCAGTGGTGGCGGTAGAAAACCTTGTCGCCCGTGTTCGCCTGGTAGGCGTCGATCGTGGTGCCGCCGTGGTCGAGCGAGCGGATCAGGTCGTAGTGGGAGGTCTGGTTCCAGGAGAAGCTCTGGATCATCGTCGCGTAGGCGACGCCGACGAGCAGCAGCGCGAGCAGGGCGCGGCGGACATGCCTGGGATCGACGGGGCTCGCGCGCTCACCGCGGCGCGACCGCGCCGCTGCGGGCCACGACGAGGGAGTGCCCGCGCTCGGCGTCCACCCCTGCGGGCGGCCGGGGGCCTCGGCGCTCGAGGCGTCGCTCATGGAGTCCCCGCCGGCGGGTGGAGCGCCGCCGGGCCCGGGCCGATGCGGTAGACGACGAGCGAGCCGACCCGTTCGCGCGTGACCCCGAGACCTGCCACCGGGCGCGCCGCGGCTGCGGGCACGTCGGGCGGCTCCGCGAGCGCGTAGCCCACGATCCCGGGGAGCTTGGGCATCTTCAGGTGCAGCACCACGGTCTTGATCCGGTAGTAGCGGAGCTTCTCGACGCTCGCCTGGTCGGGGAAGCCGCTCATGCCGCCGCGCAGGTCGTCCACGGCCGGCATGTCGAACGTGGAGTTGCCGATCGGGATGTCGTAGAACCCGTTCGTGGAGAAGTACTGCCAGACGCGGTCGGCTGCGCCGTCGGTGGGCAGGTCGAGCAGCGGGCCAGGGAGGCCGACCTCGGCGCGCTGGGGCTGCGGCACCACCGGGTGCTCCATGTGCCCCGCCCCTTCACCGACGATCCCGATCGCGAGCACCACGCCGACGATCGCCGGAACCGCCGGCACGCGCGGCGGTGCCGAGCGCGCGCGGCGCTCGGCAAGCCGTGCGAGCTGGGCGACGCCGGCGCCCGCGAGCAGCGCGTAGAAGAGCGTGCCGAGGGTGAAGATCCGCCCGGGCACGCGCACGCCGTTCCAGCCGGGCGCGTAGTCGTAGAGCAGCCTGTAGGGGTAGCCCGCGCCCGTCAGCCCCATGCCCATAGCGAGCACCGACACCACCACGATCCCGAGGCCGAGGCCGAGGCGCAATCGCCTGGTCAGCATCGCGCCTCCCGCTCCCAGCAACCCCGCGAGCGCGAGCAGGAGGATCACGCCCCCCGGGAAGAACACGCTCTCGTTCTTGGAGTGGACGTGGTCGCGGGCGGTGGAGGTGACGTCGCCCCACACGCGGTTCTCGGAGGACGCTGCCACCAGCGCCGCGGGACCGGAGGAGTAGGTTTTGACTTCCTTGATCGTGCGCTTGGCGGTGGGGTAGTCGTCTGCGATCTTCAGGTACGGCCGTGCCTGGTAGGCGGTCACGCCGCCCATCACCGCGACGCCGACGAGCGTGACGACCAGCACGCTGCGAACGACCAGCGGTCCGCGCACGACCGGCGCGGCGGCTCCGTTGGACGCCCGCTGCGTCCCGGCGGGGCTCGCCGTCGCTGCCTGCACGCTGGGGCGCAGGCGCCCGCGCCACCACGCGTACAGCGCGAGCAGGCCGAGCACCGCGAGCAGGTATGCGTACTGCATCCCCAACGTGAAGCCGAGGCTGATCTGCCACGCGGAGACGAGCCAGCCCACGCCGACGAGCGCCGGCGAGGAGCGCCGGTAGCCGCGCAGAAGCAGGAACAGCGCGAGCGGGATCCCCCCGGAGGAGATCACGTGCAGATGACCCGCCTCGGTCACCCGGTACGGCGCGTATGCGAACGCGGCCCCCGCCGCGGCCCCGCCCAACCGCCCCAGCCCGAGCTCGCGGGCGAGCAGGTAGGCGCCGAAGAAGCACAGCGACCATGCGAACAGGAACAGCAGGTTGTAACGGACGAGCGCTGCCACCGTCCCGGACCCGAAGAACGCCGCCGGCCCGTACCCGAGCAGCGAGTCGGAGAACGCGAGGCTCAGGGGGTGGGGGTAGAACGTGTTCGCATCGAAGATGTGCAGCGGGCTGTGCAGCATCGCGTGACCCACCCACGCGACCTCCCATGCGGTGCGGACGGGGTCGCCGAGGTCCGGCGAGATGCGGCTCGGGAGATGCAGCACGAGCGGCCACGTGACGATCACCGCGAGCACCACCGAGGCGAGCGCCACGAGCCCCAGCTCGCGCCCGCTCAGCGACGGCGACGGCCGCCATCGCTGCGGCTCGCCCAAGAGGCGTCCGACCGCCCCTGCGGGCCCGGCGGGCGCGTCGTGGCGCTCGTGCATGGGAGCTTGGGTTGCAGGCGGGCTTGGGAGACCGGTGCTCATGGTCGGCGGTTGTCGGAGGCCGCGCCGATCGGCGCAGCATACGGGAGCGACCTGCGACGAACTGGCGCATCGCGGGGCGTGACTCGCGACCTCATGGAGCGCCGGTTTGCGTCACACTGGCCGCGATGAGGGTACTGGTTGTGGGGGCGGGAGGGGTGGGTGCCGCGTTCGCAGCGATTGCCCAGCGCCGTCCCGTGTTCGAGCACGTGGTGCTCGCCGATGTGGCGCTCGCGCGGGCCGAGACGGCCGCCCGTCGGCTCGGTGAGGACGACCGCTTCAGCGCCGAGCGGGTGGACGCGTCCAGCCAGGCCGAGGTCGTGAGGCTGATCGAAGCGACCAGCCCGGACGCGGTCCTCAACGCGTGCGACCCCCGCTTCAACGAGCCGATCTTCGAAGCGTGCTACGAGGCCCGCACGACCTATCTCGACATGGCGATGACGCTCTCGCACCGCCACCCCGAGCGCCCATACGAGCTCCCAGGGGAGATGCTCGGCGACCGGCAGTTCGCCCGGCACGAGGACTGGGAGCGCGCGGGGTTGCTCGCGCTCGTCGGGATCGGCGTGGAGCCCGGCCTGTCGGACGTGCTCGCCCGCCACGCCGCCGATGAGCTGTTCTCGCAGATCGATGAAGTGGGGGTGCGCGACGGAGCGGACCTGGTCGTGGAGGGCTACGACTTCGCACCCACGTTCTCGATCTGGACGACGATCGAGGAGTGCCTGAACCCGCCGCTGATCTGGGAGCGCGAGCGCGGCTTCTACGTGACCGCGCCGTTCTCCGAGCCGGAGACGTTCGTGTTCCCCGAGGGCATCGGCCCCGTGGAATGCGTGAACGTGGAGCACGAGGAGGTCGTGCTGATCCCGCGCTGGGTGGAGTGCGAGCGCGTCACGTTCAAGTACGGGCTCGGCGAGGAGTTCATCGGGGTGCTCGAAACGATCCACAAACTCGGCCTGGACTCCACCGACCCCGTGACCGTGCAGGGCGTTCAGGTGGCGCCGCGCGACGTTGTCGCTGCCGCGCTCCCGGACCCCGCGACGCTCGGCGAGCGGATGAGCGGGCGTACGTGCGCGGGGACCTGGGTGACCGGCACGGGCAAGGACGGCAGCCGCCGCTCCACGTACCTGTACCACGTGGTCGACAACGAGACCACGATGCGCGAGTACGGCAGCCAGGCGGTGGTATGGCAGACCGCCATCAACCCCGCGGTGGCGCTGGAGCTGCTCGACCGCGACGACTGGAAGGGCTCGGGCGTGCTCGGGCCCGAGGCGTTCCCGCCCGCGCCGTTCCTGGATCTGCTCGCGGAGTACGGCTCGCCTACGGGGCAGATCGAGCTCGACGCCTGAGACGCGCGCGGGAACCCTATGGGTAGCGGCGATGGGCGCTGCGTTCGCACGCCCGCCGCCTGGCTCCGTGCTTCCTGTGGCACGCCCTCAGCGCCCGCGCGAGCTTCTTCGCGTTCGCGGGGCGGGTGGATCGCGTGCCCAGCACCGAGCCCGCAGGTTCTTCGGCGGGGAACGCGATCTGCGGCACCGCGAGCTGGGGCGGGACGGGGGGCCAGGACAGCAGTCCCGGCGAGCCGCCACCGGCCGCGGGGGTGCTGAACGTGCCTTCCCGTGCGGCCACTTCTTCGGGCGCATCCGCGCCGACCGCGAGCAGCCGGTAGAGGTAGGTGGTTCCGGGCGCGAGGCCTTCGAGCGGGAAGCTGAGGGTGGTGGCTTCGGCGGTGCTGCCCTGCGCGAGCGACGCGAGCCACGCCGCCGAGGGCCCGACCTTCAGTTCGTAGTGCGCGGGTGCGCCGGCGGGTTCGATCGTCGCGAGGATCTGCGCGGCCGTGGGCGAGATCGCCGTGACCGACGGCGCGCCGAGCGCGGGTGGGATCGCGGGCGTACGGAACGTCATGTCTTCGCCGAAGGTGACCTGCGGCGGCCCGCCAGCGTCGTTGCTCGCCACCACGCGGTAGTGATAGGTGGTACCGCCGGCGAGGTGCTCGACCATCGCGCTCACAGGGAGCGGGCTCGTACCGGAGCCTGCGTCACGCGGTTCGGTGCTGTTGCCATATGCGGGGGTGGGTCCGTATTCGAAGAACACGCTGGTCTCCGAAGCCGCGACCGTGCCGTTCGGGTCGATCGAGCCGCTCAAGGTGGCGGCGCCCGGGGCGGCGAGCGACGCGGCGCCCGTCGTCGCCGACGGGAACGGTGGCGGCGTCGTGAACGTGCTGTCTTCTCCGAAGCCGCTGCCGCTGCCGTTTTCGGCAACGAACCGGTAGTGGTACGTGGTGGCGGTGGTGAGTTCGGCGAGCTGCGCATGGATGGGAACCGGCTCTTCTCCGGCACCGAGGGATGCTTCGTTGCAGCCGGCTTCGCCGGCGCCCACCCATCCGGTGGCTTCAAATGCCGCCGCCGGGATGTACTGGACCCCCACGCAGGTCGTCGGTTGCAGCTCGGGGTCGATGAGCGCTTCGACGCGGGCGGTCCGCTCGCCGATCTCGCTCGCGGCCTGGCCGGCGATCTCGGGGGGCTGGCGGCGCGTGAGGAACGTCTTCGGCGTGCCCGAGAACGACGCGCCGGCGGAACCGGTGGCTACGAGGCACACCGCGTAGCGGGTGTGCGGGATGAGCCCGGTCACGCGGGCGGAGACATGGAGCGCCTGTACTTCGGCCGGCGCCTGCGGGGGAGTGGTCGCGCCACCAGCGCACGTTGTTCCCACGGCGTAGGCGAAGTACCAACCCAGGTCGGCCTTGGCGTTGGGGTTGAGCGTGCCGTTCAGCGTCGCCGCCGTGGTGGTGATGCTCGTCGCGGACAGCGTGACGGGCTCTTCCAGCGGCGCGGCGAGCGCCTGTGGGACGTCCGTGGCGAGAGCGGCGCCTGCGAGGGCCGCGGTGACGAAGACGGTTGCTGCACGCATCGTTGTGTCCTTTCGTCTGCCGGTTCTACCGGCGGGCCCTTCGCTTCCTGCGGGCCTTCTTCCTTGCCGGCTTCGTGCAGCCGTTGACCTTGATCGTCGTCGTGGTTGCGATCACCGCGCCGTTCTGGCCGGTGATCCGCGTGGGCATGTGCAGCTTGTGCTTGCAGAAGCTGCCGTTGGCCGCGAGCGCGGAGAACCTCCCTTGAGGCAGGTACAGCTCGAACGAGCTCACCGGCACGTCGGGCACGCCGGCGAAGTTCGAGCTGGTGATGCCGTGACGGATCAGCGTCTGCCCGGTGAGGTCGACCCGTACGCCGTCGCCCTGGAGCACGGCCACCACGTTGGGGAACGCTTCGCCGCCGTGTGAGACGAGGTACACGGGCCCGGTGAGCTGCACGGGGAGCACGGGCGTCTGCGCCCTTGCGACGCCCACCACCGATGCCTGGGGACACGCGGCTGGGTTTGCCGCGAACACCTGCGCGGTGCACGCTTTCTGCAGCGTCGTCAGGCGTGAGGGGAGCTGGGCGGGCAGGTCCACCTTCACCGCCCGCACGTTCGCCTCCGTGCCCGCCGGGAACCGGAGCTTGACGTCGAGGCTCGCGCCGTTCAGCCGCGAGGTGTGCGCGCTCGTGCTCGCCGTGAGCGCGGGCTTGAACGGGAGGACGGCGCAGTTGGCCGCCTGGAAGCGCGTGGACGCCGGGACGACCGCGCCACCGGTGCCGGCGAGCGTGGCCGTCAGCGTGAGGGGTTCGCAGTCGGTGGGGTTGAGCATGAACCCCGCGCGATCGATCGTCACGGTCGCACCGCGCAGCTGCAGGGGGATCCCGTCCTGCGCCTGCGGGAGGGGATCGGTCGTGACCGTCACCTGCGAGGTGTCCTTGTCGACGGCGACGGTGCCTCGCACCACGATCGTGCCGAGGTTGAACGGCCCCGCTTCCGCGGCGACAGGGATCGAGAGGCCGAACGGGGCACCCCTGTACGGGCCCGTGAGGTACACGGGGTCGGACGCGCGGCCCGCTTCCGGGATGTGCAGCGGGAGCGGGCCGGGGCCGGCGCTCGCGTCGATGTGCCCGAGCAGGCTCGAAGCCGGACACGCTCCGGCCGCCGCTTGCGGTTCGGGGCAGGGCGTGACCGCCGAGATGTTCCCGATCAGGCCGGGCGGGAGGCGCACGGAGACCTGGCTCAGCTCCTGGTCGCCGTCGGGGCGCGCGAAGCTCGTGACGAACGGGCTCGATGCAGCCGCGCCGTTTCCGAGCGTGCCCGCCGCGAACGTGGGCTCGAACGGCTGCTGCGACGGACAGCCGACCACTTCGAACGCGCTCGACGGCGAGGCGTCGGGCGTGGCCGGGCCGCTCCACGGAGTCAGGTCCGCCACGGTCGCCGCGGCGCCGCACTCCTGCGGGTTCGCGAGCGGGGCCTGCGGTCCGCTTTGGAGGGCGACGTGGAGGTCTTCGAACGGGAGCTGGGGAGCGTTGTCGAACGTGGTGGTGAGCTGCCCGTCGCCCTGGTTCACGGAGGTCGTGCCTTCGAGCTTGACGATCACCCCCGGACCCTCCACCTGCAGGAACAGGCGCAGCAGACGGCCTTCCTGGGCATCGCCCGGGCTGCACGGGCCGCACTGCGGAGCGCCGAGGAACGCCTGCCCTTCGAGCGGCTTTTCGAGCAGCGGCGTCCTGACCGTCACTGTGCCGATCTGCGACGCCGGCGGGCAGGTGGACGCGGTGAGCGAGTGGCGCCCGAACTGCCCGTCGCTGCACGCCTGCAGTCCGCTGGCGGCAGCGGGCGAGGGCACCGTTCCGGCGGGAAGCGTCACGACTGCGCGCCGGATGTCGGGGGTCGCCAGCCCCGTCGGTTCCTCGTCCTGGGGAACGTGCAGACCCACGTCGTAACCGCTGGGTGCGCCGGGCGCGGTGCTCCCCGGCGTGACCACGAGCCGCGGCGCGAAGGGAAGCTCCCCGCAGCCGGACATCCCCGGAAGCGCGCCGACCTCGGTGAACGGCGCAAGCGGTTCGGGGTTCTGCCACGAGTCCGTCCGCAGGAGCACGGGCTGCGGTTCGGCGCTGCAGGCACCGGGAAGCGTCAGGAACGCGGCCGGCGGAGCGCTGCTGTGACAGTCCGTGAGGCGGAGTTCTTCTCCCACCAGCTGGCTGTTCGGGCGGCAGATCGGGCCGTCGATTTCGGAGAGGCCGATCGTGCCTTCGCGCTCGTTGTCGTGTGAGGGATCGGCGGGCACGCCCCATAGGTCGAGGATCGAGCCGCGGATCGGCCCCGCCTGGGAGACGTTCTGGAGCTGTGCGGTGATGCCGTAGTCGCCGTCGCTGCGTACATGGAAGAGGAGCGGCACGTGACCCACTCCCGCGATGGTCACCCCGAGCTCCGCCGGCTGGCCGGGGGGAGGTTGGATGTTGTACACCGGATAGGCGGAGCGGCTGAACGATCCGAACCAGATGGTCCGGATCGTGCCCACCTGCGTATCGACCGGGCACGCGGCGCTTTCGCCCGCCTGGAAGGCCGCCTGCGGGCATCGCGGGACCGCCTCGGGATCTCCCACGACACCCGGAGGAAGCGCCACTTCGAGGTCCTTCGTGCTCGTCGTCGTGAACGTCGCGTTTTCGGAGCTGATGTCTTCCCGCGCCGGGTCGTGGAGCAGGAAGCTCGTCTGGATCTCATAGGGATGGGAGCCCGCCTGGGTGTCGGGGTTGCCGGCGGCGTCGACCGCGCGCATCGCGAACGAGTCGAGCCCGTACGCGGCGCTGCCGGCGCTCACCGGGGTCGTCTGCGTCAGCGTGGCCGTTGGCGCGCCACCCCCGCTGACCGTCATCGTGTTCGGGCCGACCGACCCCACGCCTTCGGGCACCGTGACGACCAGGATCAGGAAGATGACGCTGCCCGGCGCCACAGGGAGGTTCCTGGGCCCGGTTTCATACGTGCACGTGATCGTCCCGGTCGCGGGGAGATGGGGACATTCGAGCCGGTATGAGGGCGACTGTCCCGCGTTGGCGCCCTGGCCTCCGGACGCGGAGATCGCGGTCGCGGTCACCCCCGCCGGGAGCGTGTCGCTGACCGAGATCAGCGAGCCGCGGGCCGTGTCTGCGCCGCCGTCGTTGCTCACGGCAAGTTCGTAGGAGTTGTCCGTGCCCGGTGTGAAGTACGTCGGCTGGGCTTGACCGATTAGCGCCCAATGCGGCGCCGCGGGGACGGCTCGCGCCTCCGCCGGTGCCCACGCCCTCACGAGTGCCGGCAGCAGCATCAGCGCCATCGCGACGTACACCCGGGCGCCCGCTCTGAATCGCTTGGGCCCGCTCACCGGCCTGCTCCTCGGTGGGCGGTCGAGGGCCGCCGGCTCCGCGCGTGCCTCTTGGCCTTCGGCGCGTAGCGCCTCTTCGCGGCCGCGACGCAGCGCGCCCGCCGCGCTCGCGGCTTGAGGCGGGCGCATTGCGCCAGCGCCCGCGAAAGTCTCTGCCTGGCGGTGAGCCGCCGGGGAGGCGAGGTCGGGGAGGCGAGGAGGTTGCCCGACGGTGCCGATCCTTCCGAGGCGAGAGCCGGCAGCGGGAGCTGTCCACCCGCGGGAGGCCGGCATCCGGCCGCTTCACAACCCGCCACGCCGCGCGGCGCGCCCGCGATCCCGCCACCGACGCGGGCGTCGTAGATGTCGATCAGGTCGTCGGCGTCGTTCGGGGCGAGCGGTTCACGCGTGGCGATGAACACGTCGTCACCGCTGGGGCTCGCATCCAGGAGCGCCGTTTCGCCGCTCCCGCCGCCCGAGAGCAGGTGGATCGACCCGGCCTCGTACTCGAACACGTGAGGGTGCCCCGCAACCACTTCCGGGGCGAGCGCGTCGGGCGAGGAGAAGAACACGCGGCTGCCGTCGTCGCTGAGGGTGCGCTGCTGGTAGAACGCGGTCCCCGCGTAGAACGTCGCCCTCGCGCCGACGAACGCCGACCCCTCGGGCTGCGTGCCCGACGGGTCGCAGGACGCGCACACGAGCCGCCCGTCGTCGGTGGAGAACTCGTAGACCTCGGCATCCCGCAGACCGGTGGAAGCGTCGCGGTTGTCGAAGCCGGTGAGCGGTTCGACCGAGGTGAACGCGAGGTGGTGCCCGTCGGGCGTGACGTACGCGTTGAGGTGTTTGGTGAAGCTCGTCCAGTCGGCCACGTCGCTGTGGAAGGTTTCTTCGCTGCCTTCGGCGTCGCCGGCGATCAGTTCTTCTTCACGTTCGTCCGGGGCGCTCAGCGTCGCGATGAACGTCGTCGTGCTCGAGCCCGGCGCGCCGTGCCAGAGGTAGAGGTTCGGCCTGCCGCTCACGGCGCCCCGCGCGAGGTCTCCGTCGGCGACGAAATAGACGTACGAGCCGTCCGCCGAGGCGCCCGCCACGCCGAGCACATCGGCTCCCGAGGAGTCGGACGGGTTGCCGGCGTCGACGGTGAGGTCCGTCAGGCTGCGGGTCGCAAGGTCATAGACGTACAGGTCGTCTCCGGGGTTTTCGCGGACCTTGGCGATCCCTTCTTCTTCGAGTTCTTCTTCTTCGAGGAGTTCGAGTTCTTCTTCTTCGAGTTCTTCGGCCGTGCGTTCTTCGGCTCCCACGAACGAGGCCTTCGTCAACGCCTCTTTGCTCGTGAAGAGCACGAGCGTGCCGTCTTCCGAGGCGGCCCAGAAGCGCGCGGCCGCTGCGTCGCAGATGCCCTGTTCTGTTTCGCATTCGCCGGGCCGCGCTCCCGGGACGGGCGCCGAGAGCTCCACCGTTTCCCGTCCCGAGATCCGGTCGTAGACCTGCGTGAATCCGTTCTGCTGCGGCGCGGGGACGCCACCGTCGGCCTTCGCCTGGAAGACGACCCGGCTGCCGTCCGCGGACATTGCCCTGCGCACGTTCTGGCCGAGCTGTTCGCTCAACGGCGGAGCACCCCCTCCGGCGCGGGCACCCTTCGCCGGAACCGAGCCGTCGGGCAGGATCCCCACCAGGCTGTCGCCGCCGTCACCCGCTTCGTAGAGGTTTTCGACTCCGCCTCCGGGCGCGCCGGCGAGGAGGCTGTCGTTGGCCTCGAACAGCACGCGGCGGCCGTCCTCGGACTGGCCGGAGAAGGTCGGAACGTCTTCGAACTCCCAGCACCCCGAGCACTGCGTGGTTTCGGCCGGAGGCGAGCTGGTGAGGAGCGCCAGCGAGCCGTCGGCTTCCCGCCGGTAGAGGTTGAGCACGCCGCCTTGCGCGCCCGGGGTGAGGGCGCCGTAGACGCGCAGCACCGCGCTGTTGAGGTCCGGCGAGAAGTCGAACTGCTGGATGCCCGTGCCCGTCGCACCTGCGGGGGGGGTCGGGCCGGACCAGGGCTCCACGCGCCAGCCCGATGGTTCCCGCTGGGCGACGTAGGCGTCGTGCACCCCGTTGCTCGCGGTCCCTTCGATCGCCGAGGTGAGCGTCTGGTAGGCGAACCTGCACGGTTCACCGGCAGCGCATGCGCTGCTCGTCGCGGGCAGGATCGGGTCCATCGGGGTTGCGTCCATCCCCGCCTTGTCAACGGGCGAGACCAGCTCGAAGGCGCGGCAGTCCGGGAGGTGTGAGGACTGCCCGCCACGAAGCGCTTCGTTCGCGCATGCTGCATGTGCCGATCGCGGTACGAGCAGACACGCCGCGAGCACAACGATCGCGGCGACTCCGCCGATCCGCATGGATGCGCCCTCAGCCACGTCGGCCTGCTAGCGCCATTCGAGGGTTCCCCCTTCGAGCTTGCTCAGCAGGGTCCCTTCGAGCGTGCCGTTCACGTTTTCGCCTCCGCAGGAGCCACCGCTTCCCCTTGAGTGGAGGCCTTCGAGCTCGAACGTGTGGTGGATCCCGCCTTCCTCGTTGGCGTAGATCACGGATTTCAGGACCTGTTTGCCAGGGAATTTGATCGTGCAGCCCGCGCCTTCGGGCGTGAACGTGACTTCGTCTTCGAGTTCGCCCGTGCCGTCGGCGTCGAACTTCCAGTGCCAGGCGTTGAACTTGACTTTCACGAAGCCAAAAAACGCACACTGGCTGTAGGTGATCGCTTCCTTCCGGATTTCGCTTCTCAGTTCGCCTTCCTTGACTTCGCCGTTGCCCACGGCCTTGCTGCACTCGAACGAGCCCGATCCGGTGTTGAAGATCTGGTTGGTGGTCGCGGTGCTCGACGTCTTGCCGGCTTTGCTCGCGGCGAGCTCGCGCGCGGACGCCGGCATGGCCGCTGCCGCCCAGATTCCAAGTGCGACGACCATGCTTGTCGCCGCTATGCCGATCCGTCCCATCCTCTCCATCTCTCCCGCTCCTCGTAGTGGGGGCGGCCGCGCTCGCGCGCGACCGCCCGGTACGTCCGCTACCGACGCCGACCAGCCAGCTGTCGGCTCATTTCCATTCGATCGTCCCGCCTTCGAGTTCGGTGAGGGCCGAGCCCGTGTAGGTACCTTCGGTGTTGGTGCCACCGCAGACGCCACCGCTGCCCACGGAGTGAATCCCTTTGACGTTGGACGTCTCGTTGATCTTGCCCGCTTCGTTCGCGAACGACACGGAGCTCAGAACCTGTTTGCCGGCCACTTTCACCGTGCACCCAGCGCCTTCGGGCGTGATCGTGACTTCGTTTTCGAGTTCGACCGACCCGTTGGCGTTGAACTTGTATTTCGCCGCCGTGATTTTCACTTTCACGAAACCGAACGCGGTGCAGCCGCTGTACGTCACGGTTTCTTTGTGGGTTTCGCTTTTCAGTTCGGTTTCTTTGACTTCGCCTTTTCCGGCCAGTTTCGTGCACGTGACGTTGCCGGATCCGGTGTTGAACACCTGGTTGCTCGTCGCCGAGCTTTTCGTTTTCCCTGCTTTGCTCGCCACGAATTCGTGGGCGGACGCCGACGCCGCAGCGACGACGCTCATACACAGGGCCGCCACAACAGCAACGGCGATGAACCTGATCCGTCTCATCGTGTTGATCCTCCTGGTGGTTGGTGACCGGCTGAGGGCGCCCGTCTTTCAGGGCAGGGACACCCAATATCCGGCTCATTCGAACTATCGGAATG
>JAICYC010000051.1 GCA_025934395.1 Solirubrobacteraceae bacterium
CACATGGACGGCGCAGTGCATCTCGGCAGCGCGCCCGTGCTCGTCAACCCGGTGGAGATCGCATCTGCAAGGTCGCCCACGTCGCGCTTCTTCCAGCGCGTGCTGCACCAGCCGATTCCCGAGGGGGTGCGCTTCGAGCCGTTCGCCCTCGAGGACAAGCCCTTCGGAGCGTTCGCCTCCAGCCGCCAGCTCAGCGACGACGGGCGGATCGTGCTCGTCGCCACCCCCGGCCACACGCCGGGCCACGCTTCCGTGATCTGCATCGACGACCACGGAACCCACATCCTCATCGCAGGCGACGCCACCGACACGCTCCAGCAGCTGCGCTCGCGCCGGCACGACGCCGTGGGCCCCAAGCCGGCGGTGACCGTCGCGACGATCGACCGGATCCTCGCGCACGGGCGCGAGCATCCAACCGTCTACCTGCCCTCGCACGACCCCGAGTCCGCTGTGCGGCTGGCCTCGCGGACCACGCTCTAGGTCTGCGCCCCGGTGAACGAGCGTTCGCCCTCGGTGAGCTTTCGCCGCCGGGGGGCCGCGACGGCTGTCGGGATGCTCACCACCGCAGCGATCACGCTGGTCGGCCTCCCGCCGCGGGCCGCCGCCACCGCGATCACGCCGACCGGCGAGCCCGTCATCACCGCCTCGGCAGAACTGAGCCCGATCCGGCTCCCGCGCTCGCGCATGGCGCCGGCGACGCTGCAGGTTGGCTTCACCTCGGAGGACCGAACGGGCCGTCCACGCCCGGACTGAGCGCGATCAAGCTCGAGCTCTCGCGCGATCTGCAGATCCAGACCGCAGGGTTGCCGAGCTGCCCGATCGCCGAGCTCTATGCAGAACCATCGACCGCCGCTCAGGCGTGCGCGGGGTCGCTCGTGGGCCACGGCACCGTGGTCTCGGAAGTGACGCTCCCGGGGAGGGCGCCCGTGACCGTGGAAGGGCGGCTCACGACGTACTACGACTTCGCCGAGGGCCAGCCCCGCATCCTCGCCCAGGTGGTCGGCGGCAGCACGATGCCGCTCACCTACGTGATCCCGTTCACGATCTACCGTGAAAAGAGCGGGTCGTTCCCGACAACCCTCTCAGTCCGGCAGATGCGCTTCATCAACGGGATCTGCGCGCCGCGCACCTTCAACTGCTTCTCCCAGACCTACACCTACCAGGGCATCTACGGTCACATCTCGCGGTTCGAGATGACCCTCACGCGGAGCTTTCTCCGCGCGCGAAGGAAGGCGAGCTTCGTGAACGCCGAGTGCCCCGCCGCAAGGCGATCCTCGAGCGCAGTTCTGCCGCTTCTCGGCGTCGCGCTCGAATATCCCGGCCTGTTCCCGCCGCCCCGGATCGCGACGCACCGCTGCGAGGTCTCAGCGCACCGTCACCCTCGCCGGATGGGCTAGCCGAGACGCCCCCCCGCAGGACATGCGCAGCGCCCCGGAGACGGCGGAGGCTTGCGCAGGTTTGACTCGCTCTGCTCAGGGAAGGGGTGATCATGCCGACGGTGGCAGCGGCACCGCCATCGGGCCGTTTGCCCCGGGCACCAAGATCGGCAGCGAAACCGGCAAAGCAGGCGCGGTGCTCGTGCACATCACCGGCACCGGAGATTCCTCGGTGTTCTCCGGCGACGGCGTGCGCACGTCGTGCCTGGTGCCACCACCGCCCAACCAGGGCGCAGCTGGAGCGGAGGTTGCCTACAGAGCGTGGCGCCTCCGCTTCGGCACCGTCAGTGCTGCCGCCGGGCGGCCGCGTGTGTTGTCTGCGCGCATTTCGGCCTACGGCTCGTGGGCCAAGCCGACCGCGACGAGCGCCTCGGCTCGCCTCTGGTACATGTCGAGCCGGGAGATCCTGAGCTCCCGCCGCGTCCACACGTGGACCACCGAGAAGACGGCTGTGATCCCCGTGTACATCGCCGCACCCCCGAACTCGACGGGGACGACCACACGCGCTCCGGCATCGATGAACTCCGTCGGCCGAACCGATATCTGCTCGAACGCGTCAGCCTGGTTGGAAGCGAACTCTTGAAGTCCGTGATAGCCGCAGTAGTCGCCGCTCTCGGGGAACATGCCGCTCGTCCGCAGGATCACGTCCGGATGGCAGTAAGCCTCGAATGCGCCTGCGTACTCACCGGTCCTGTAGGCCTCGTTGATGGCCTCGTAACAGGCCCGAACGCGGGCGATGCTCTCTGCGGACATCGGCCGAAGTATTGCGCCTGGTGCCTTGGAGCTAGGAAGAAGCTCCGGGGGTGGGACTCGAACCCACAACCTCTCGATTAACAGTCGAGCGCATCTGCCAGTTGAGCTACCCCGGAAGGGCTACCCCGGAGTGCGACCGGGGGCAAGCGCTCATTCTACGCGCGGTCCCGGGACTCCTCCAGGGAAACGATGCCCGCCTCCACCTCCATGTGACAGTTGGAACAGAGGAGCACGCACTTCTTCGCCTCCGCGCGCAGGGTGGCGATTGCGACCGCCGCTCCCCGCGCGTTGATTTCGCGCAGCTTCGTGGCCGGCTCAACGTGGTGGAAATGGAGCGCGCGCATGCATCGGTCGTAGCCACAGATGCAGCACGCACCACCAGCTTCGGCGACCAGGATCTCCTTCATCCGCCGCCGCCGCCGCGCCACGGCGTCAGATGCACATCGAGTGCATCGATACCGCCCCCCATGGACGAGCACGAAGTCCGTTTCACCGTGCTGCGGACATGGGCGCACGATGCGCGGGACGCCAGCCATCTGCGCCTCCTTGACGTCTCTCGGCACCCGTCGCCCTCGTCGGCTCCGCGTCGTCAGGCCGTAGCGCGCCAGCCAGTGGCGCACACTCGCCTTCCCCCGGCCGAGCTCCTCTGCAATCTGCGCGATCGACCGTCCCTCTTCGACCAGCCCTCGAAGTCGATCCTCGCTGACGCGCCCACGCGCCGCGTGCCGCTCCGCGTTCGCCGCGCGCAATCCGTATTTGCGAGCCCAGTACGAGACGGTCGCTTCATGCCGCCCCACGCGCCGCCCGATCTCGGCGAGCGAAAGCCCTTCCTCGAGCATCGTGCGAAGCGCGTCGCGTTCCATACGACGATCCTCGCGCCCACGCTCGCGCCGCCCAAGCGTTTCGCGCCCGGTGTTGCGCTCCTGGCGCAAAGACGGCGCGCCCACGGCGCAAAGCGCCAGCGGCCGGGAGCGACGCCGCAGCGAAGCGACGCCGCAGGGAAGCGACGCCGCAGCGAAGCGACGCCGAAGCGGAGCGACCCCGCAGGCGGGCGGCGCCGCGCGATGCCTACCCTGCCCCCGTCTCCTCCAGCACCCGCGCGTAGGCCTCGTCGAAGTCGTGCTTCACCCTGCCTCGCCGTGTGGCGAGGTCGCTCACGTCCACGCCCGCGCTTGCGCGCGCGCGCTGGATGCTGCGGTCGATCCGCGCGAGCTCGAGCTGCAGGCTCTGCACCTCGAGCATCGCGGGGTGCGGCTCGAGGCCGCCTGCCTCGACGACGAGCTCGGCGAGCAGGGCACGCAGCTCGGGGTCGTGCTCGGGGTCGGCGCCCCCGTTGCCGCTGGAGGGGTGCATCGGCGCGCGCAGATCGCCCGCAAGCAGATGCTGGGCCGCTCTGCGCGTGAGTGCGCCCGAGAAGTGGTCGCCGGGCTCGAGCGCTGCGAGCGCGCGCTCGCCCTCCTCCGGAGAGGCGATGCAGAGCGCGAGGAACGTGCGCTCGGTCTCCTCGCGCCGCAGCCCCCCCACCGCTGCGCGCGCCTCGCGCGGTGCGCTGGGCTCAGCCCGAGCCGGCCGGCGCTCGCCCTGGGCGGAAGCGGTGCCCCTCGCGGGACGATCGCTCTGCGCGAGCAGCTGCTCGGCGAGGCTCTCCGGGAGCGACAGCCGTCCCGCGACGATCCGCGTGAGCTCCATCCGCATCGCGCTCGGCGGG
This sequence comes from Solirubrobacteraceae bacterium, assembly GCA_025934395.1. Taxonomy (GTDB): domain Bacteria; phylum Actinomycetota; class Thermoleophilia; order Solirubrobacterales; family Solirubrobacteraceae; genus Palsa-744. Next base: position 3,898 of record JAICYC010000051.1, read on the forward strand.
AGCGTTGCAAACACGGGGCGCAGCTGCGCGAGCGTGCGGTCGCGTCCCTCGGGCGAGTCGCTGTCGCCGTCAGCGAGCGCCTTTTCGACGCGGAAGCGCACGAACGGCACCGACTTCTCCACGGCGGCGGCGATCGCCTCGGCCCCCCCGTGCGCGATCAGCTCTGCGGGGTCGGCGCCGGGGGGCAGTGCGACCACCCGCAGCTCGAGGTTGCGGCGCGCAGCGAGCGAGGACGCGCGCAGCATCGCCTCCTGTCCGGCGGTGTCCGCGTCGAGCGCGAGGAGCACCGTCTGCGCCATGCGCGCGAGCTCGCCCACCTGCTCGCTGGTGAGCGCGGTTCCCATCAACCCCACGGCGTTCCGCATCCCCGCCTGGTGCAGCGCGATCACATCGGTGTAGCCCTCGCAGAGGATCACCGTGCCCGCTCGCGCGGCGTGTGCGCGTGCGAGGTCTGCGCCGTAGAGGTGCAGGCCCTTGTGGTACACGTCGTTGTCGGAGGTGTTCAGGTACTTGGGCTGCTGGTCGGCTCTGCTCGCGCGCGCGCCGAACCCCAGCACCCGCCCCCTCACATCGGCTAGCGGGAACATGATCCGCGAGCGGAAGCGGTCGTAGATCTGGCCGTTCTGCTTGGAGCGCTGCGCGAGGCCCACGTCGTAGATCTCGCGGTTGCTGAAACCGCCGCGGCGCGACGCGATCAGCAGTTTGTCCCACGCGCTCGGCGAGTAGCCCACGCGGAACTCCCTCAGGATCTCCTCCTCCAGCCCGCGCTCGGCCAGGTAGGCACGCGCTCGCTCCGCCTCCCTGGACTCCCACAGATAACGCTGGTAGTAGTCCGCGGTCCGCGACAGCAGCTCCAGCAGCCGCTCGCGCCGTTTGCGCCGCTCCGCTTCGCGGGGGTCCTCCGCCTCCAGCGTCAGCTCCACGCCGCTGCGCTCCGCGAGCAGCTCGAGCGCCTCCTTGAAGTCCACCCCTTCGGTCTCCTGCACGAACGTGAACACATCACCGGAGGCCTGGCACCCGAAGCAGTAGTAGACCTTCTGCGCGGGGTCGATCCCGAACGACGGCGTGCGCTCGTCGTGGAACGGGCACAGCCCCTCGTAGCGCGCGGGGCCTGCGCGGCGCAGCTCGGTGCGCGCCGACACCAGCTCGAGGAAGTCCACCGCGTCGCGGACCCGGTCCTTCGACTCCTTCGTGTACAGCGCCATCGGCGGCAACGCTAGCGGGCGAACGCCCGCGGCACCTGGAGCTCGGTGTAGGCCCTGATGCAGTACCGGTCGGTCATCCCCGCGATGTAGTCGGTCACCCGCTGCGCGAGCTCCTCGCCTTCCGGCCCGCCTGCCTCGGTCTGCACACCGGGCAGCAGCTCGGGCCGCTCGACGTAGTGCTCGAACAGCCTGCGGAGCACCGCGCCGATCTTGTCGTGCTCGGCCCGCACCGCCGGTCCGAGGTACACCCGCTCGAACATGAAGTCGCGCAGCTCGCTCATCGCGCCGCCCGCACGCTCCCCCTGGACGATCGCGCCCGCGCGCTCTGACTCCTCGACCATGTCGTGCACGAGCGCATCGATCCGCGCTGACCCGGTCCCGCCGAGCACGGAGATCGCCTCCGCGGGCAGCTCGCGCTCATCGAGCAGGCCTGCGCGCAACGCGTCGTCGATGTCGTGGTTGATGTACGCCACCCGGTCGATCACGCGCACGATCGCCCCCTCGAGCGTCGCCGGCGGCGGTGTCCTGCTCGAGTGCCGGGCGATCCCGTCGCGCACCTGCTCGGTGAGGTTCAGCCCCGCGCCGTCGCGCTCCAGCTCGTCCACCACGCGCAGCGAGTGCTCGTAATGGCGGAACGACAACCCGAAGCGCTCGCGCAGGCAGGCGTCGAGCACGTCCTCGCCGATGTGGCCGAACGGCGGGTGCCCGAGATCGTGGCCCAGGCCGATCGCCTCCACCAGGTCCTCGTTGAGCGCCAGCGCGCGCGCAACCGTGCGCGAGATCGTCGTCACCTCGAGCGTGTGCGTGAGGCGCGTCCGGTAGTGATCCCCGCGCGGCGCCACGAACACCTGCGTCTTGTGCGTGAGCCGCCTGAACGCCTTGCAGTGCACGATCCGGTCGCGATCGCGCTGGAAGGGCGTGCGCAGCGCGCAGTCGTCCTCCGCGCGCGCACGCCGCGCCGGATAGGAGCGCTCCGCCAGCGGTGAGAGCAGCCGCTCCTCGGCCTCCGTGGTGCGCTGCGCGAAGGCGGCCGCCACCACGTCGCGCTCGCCCGCAACGCTCACCGCCGGGCTCCTCGCCGCGCGCCGCTCAACTCTCGCGACGCCAGTCGCCGCGACCGGAGAGCCGCCCCAGCCAGTGGCTCCAGCTGTTCATCGCGCTCGCGGGATCCTCTTTGAAGCTCGGCGCGCCGCCGCCGGGCACCGGCAGCCGCTCGACGTCCTCGGGCGCGATGCGCAGCTCCACACCGCGCTCGTGGAGCTCCGAGACGTCCGCCGCCTCCACGAACCGTCGTGCGTGGCCCGCTGTGGTGATCACGAGCCCGTGGAAGATGTCCTGCTCGGGCGCCGCCACGACGTGGTGGACCGTGCCCACGCGGGTCCCGTCCGACGCGTGCACCGGCACACCCTTCTCGAGCACGCCGTACGCGATCGCCGGACCCTCGTCCACGCCCCGCCACGATACAGCGCCCCGGCGAGGCCGAGCCCGCCTCTCAAGCCGCCCGGGCTGCCGCCGGCCCGAGCCGCAGGTGCGCGTGATGCTCGAGCGTTGCGCCGATCGCACGCTCCACCTGTGCGAGGGCCTGCTCGCCACACGCCTGCGACTCGCTGAGCGGCGCCCCGAGCGCGCTCGTCATGAAGTCGTGGGCCTCCTGCGAGAAGGGGAACGAGCCCGCCTCACAGGCGCCGCACACAACGCCTCCCGCCGCCCCCGAGAACCCCACGAGATGCTCGCTCTCCCCGCAGTTGGCGCATGCGCCGAGCTGCGGCGCGAGCCCCGCCGCCAGCAGGAGCTTCAAGCGGAACGCGAGCGCCCCCGCGAGCCCCAGCGGCACACGGTCGCCCGCCGCCTGCTCGTCGAGCAGCAGCAGCTGCCTGCACAGCAGGTTGAACACCCCCGGATGCGGCTCGGAGGTCTCGAACAGCCGGCCCACCGCATCGCACGCGCGCGCGGCAGCATCGAGGCAGCGTGCGTCCGCGCGCAGGTGCGCATGCCCCTCGATCGTCTGCGCGCCCGTCACCGTCAGCAGCTCGCCGCGCCCTTCGTGGAGCTCGATCTGCAGGCGGAAGAACGGCTCCAGCCGCCCGCCGAAGCGGCTGCGCGCCCTGCGAACGCCCTTCGCGATCGCGCCCACGCGCCCGCGCGCGGGCGTGTACAGGTGCAGGATCCGATCCGCCTCGCCGTAGCGGATCGAGCGGATCACCACAGCTTCCGTCGTCACCGGCCCCGGCATCGCACACCGAGTCTAGGCCCGGCCGCGGCGCCCCGCCCATTGCTATACTTTATGAAGTAATGAAGGATGTGGTGATCTACTCCACCGACCCGTGCTCGTTCTGCGCGCGCGTGAAGGGCATCCTCAGCTCGCACGGAGTCGAGTTCTCCGAGGTCAACCTGACCAAGGACCCCGCGGGGCGCGTCGAGCTCGCGCAGCGCACGGGGATGATGACGTTCCCCCAGGTGCTCGTCGACGGCGAGCTGCTCGGTGGATACGCCGAGGTCCACGCGGCCGCTGAGGACGGCACGCTCGAGGACCTGCTCGCCGCCTGAGCGCGGCTTGCCGCCCTGCGAACTGCACCGCCCCGACGCCTAAACGCGCCGCCTGCGCGCAGCCCGCGGCCGGGGCTGACAGGTCTCACACACGTAGGTGCCGCGCCCCGCGACGACCATCTTCACGATCTGCGTTCCGCACTCCGGGCAGGGCTCGCCCTCGCGACGGTGCACCAGGAACTCGTGCTGGAAGGACCCCTGGACGCCGTCCACGTGGCGGAAGTCGTCGATCGTCGCGCCGCGCGCGTCGATCCCGGCGTTCAGCGAGGCGATCACCGCGTCGCGCAACCGCTCGTGATCTGAGAGCGTGAGCCTGCCCGCGGGCCGGCGCGGATGGATCCGGGCCCTGAACAGCGCCTCGTCTGCGTAGATGTTCCCAACCCCCGCGACCCGTCGCTGGTCGAGCAGGAGCGCCTTGATCGGGGCGCTCCGCCCGCGCGCCGCCGCGGCGAGGTGAGCGGGCGTGAAGCGCTCGTGCAGGGGCTCGGGCCCGAGGCGCGCGGCGAAGAACTCCTCGAGCGCCTCCTCCCCCACCAGCAGCTCGCCCGTGCCGAACCGGCGCGGGTCCACGATCGCCAGGCGCAGCGCGGAGCGCTCGGCACGGGTCTTCGCGCCGCGCCGCGGGCCCAGCGCGATCCGCACACGCGTGTGCGCCGGCTCGGGGTCGGGATCTGCGAGCACCGCGCCCGTCATGCGCAGGTGCTGGGCGAGGTGCAGCTCCCCGTCGAGGTGCCACACGAGGTACTTGCCGCGGCGCCCGAGCTGCTCCACGCGCCTGCCGCGCAGCGCGTCCTCGAGCACCTGCGGCGCGAGCGGGCGCGACCACCGCGGGTCGAGGATCTCCACGCCCTCCAGCCGCCTGCCCTCGACGAGCGGCGCGAGCTGACGCCTGATCGTCTCCACCTCGGGGAGCTCCGGCATGCGCCTAGCTTATGAACGGCGAGCCCGGCAGATCCGGCTCGCTGGCGCCCGTGAGCCAGGCGAGCGCGCTCGCACCGACGTCCGCGAGCGGTCCGTCGTGGCGCGCGCCGCCGCCACGGGCGGCGAGCAGCGCGGGCGTCGCGGCGAGCAGCGGCGCGTGCTCGCGGGTGTGATCGGTGCCGGGGTGCGCCGGGTCGACGCCGTGGTCCGCGGTCACCACCAGCAGGTCGTCGTCGTGCATCGCAGCCAGCATCCGCCCCACGGCGGCGTCGATGCCCCCCAGCGCGCGCGCGAAGCCGGAGGCGTCCTTGCGATGGCCGTAGCGCTGATCGGTTTCGATCAGGTTCACGAACACGAGGCCCGCGTCGAGCTCGCACAGCAGCCGCTCGGTCTGCGCGAGCGCGAGCTCGTTGGTCGCCCCCGCGTGCGCCTCGTCGATCCCCACGCCCGCGAACAGGTCCGCGATCTTGCCGACCGCGTGCACGCGTGCGCCCCGCTCGCGCAGCGCATCCAGGTAGCTGCGCGACGGCGGCGCGAGCGCGTAGTCGCGGCGCCCGTCGGTGCGCTCGAACGAACCCGCCGCGCCGGTGAACGGGCGCGCGATCACGCGTCCCACCGCATGCTCGCGCGCCATCGTCGCCCGCGCGCGCTCGCACGCGCGGTAGAGCTCGGGCGGCGGCACCCGCTCCACGTGTGCGGCGAGCTGCAGCACGGAGTCCTGCGAGGTGTAGAGGATCAGCGCGCCGCTGCGCATGTGCTCCTCGCCGAACTGCGCGATCGCGCTGAGCCCGTCGTCGGCGCGGTTGCAGATCAGCGCGTGTCCGAGCGCGCCTTCCAGGCGTTCGAGCAGCTCGCCCGGGAACCCTTCCGGGTATGTGGGGAGCGCTGCGCCCATCACCACTCCCATCAGCTCCCAGTGGCCGGCGATCGAGTCCTTGCCGGGTCCGAGCGGATGCAGCCGCCCGTGGATCGCCGGGGAGTCCGACGGCGCGACGCCCCGCACGGGCGTGATCGACCCGAGCCCCAGTGCGCCGAGCACCGGCAGCTGCAGGCCGCCGACCGCATCCGCCACGTGCGCGAGCGTGTTGGTGCCCTCGTCGCCGTACGCGGCAGCGTCGGGCAGCGCCCCCACCCCGCATGCGTCGATCACGAGCACGACCGCCCGTCTGCAGGTGCCGTGCGGGCGAGGCGTCTGCGCCGCTGCCATGGTGCGGTGTCTACACGTTCGCGCTAGCGGGTGGCTCGCGGGTGCGCGCTGAAGTAGGCGTCCTTCAGCCGATCGGCCGACAGGTGCGTGTACACCTGCGTGGTCGACAGGTCGGCGTGCCCGAGCATCTCCTGCAGCGAGCGCAGGTCGCACCCCCCCGCGAGCAGGTGCGTGGCGAACGTGTGTCGCAACGTGTGCGGGCTCATCCGGTCCTCGAGCCCAGCCCTGCGCGCGTGGCCCTGGACGATCTTGTAGAGACCCTGGCGGGTGAGGCCCTCGCCGCGTCTGCTCACGAACAGGCGTGTGCTCGAGCGCGCGCCGAGCAGCTGCGGCCGGCCCGCAACGCAGTACACGCGCAGCGCGGCGAGTGCGCTGCGTCCCACCGGCACGAGCCGTTCCTTGGAGCCCTTGCCGCGCGCGCGCAGCAGGCCCTCCTCGAGGTCCACGTCGCCGAGCTCGAGCCCGACGGCCTCGGAGGCACGCAGCCCGCACGCGTACATCACCTCGAGGAGCGCACGGTCGCGCAGTGCGAGCGGCTCACCGCCGGAGGGCTGGGCGAGCAGCCGGTTGACCTCGTCACGCGAGAGCACGCGCGGCAGGCGCTGCGGCCGGCGGGGGCCGCGCAGGTCCGCGGTGGGGTCGTGGGCGATGATCCCCTCGCGGCGCAGGTGACGGTAGAACGAGCGCACGCACGCCACCTTGCGGCTGAGCGTGGTGGCCGCCACGGGTGCGCGGCCCTCGCCGCCCTCCGCGAGATCGTCCAGGAACGCCGCGAGGTCCTCGTGGCCCGCGCGCTCCGCCGCGCTGCCGCGGCGGGCGAGGAACTCGCCGAGCTGGAGCAGGTCGCTGCGATAGGCGGAGAGCGTGTTGCGCGACAGCCCGCGCTCGAGCTCGAGGTACGCGAGGAAGTCGAGCACCAGCGGCTCGATACCTGCGGGCCTCGGCGGCGGGACCACAGCGGCGCGCGCCTCCCCGGCGGGCGTTGCGAGCTGTGCGTGGGGCGGCATCCTCCCAGCTTCGCTCAGCGGCGCCCGCCGCCCTGCCGGTGCAATCAGTCGTTCATGCGAACGCTCAGCCAGAGCAGCGCGATCAGGGTCTTCGCGTCCACGCACTCCGCGATCGCCGCGTCGAGGTCGGCCAGCGGCCAGCGCACGACCTCGATGCGCTCGTTCTCCTCGCTGTGGGCGGTGCGCTCGTGCAGGCCCCTCGCCGCGAACAGGTGCACGCGCTCGTCGGTGAAGCCCGCCCCCGTGTAGTAGGTGACGATCTTCTCCCACTCCTCCGCGCCGAGCCCGACCTCCTCCGCGAGCTCCCGCTTGGCGGCGGCGAGCGGCTCCTCCCCCTCCACGTCGAGCCGGCCCGCGGGAATCTCGAGCAGATCGCTCTCGCCGGTGGCCTCGCGCGGCTGGCGCACCAGCCAGATCTCGTGCTCGTCGTAGGCGAGCATCCCCACCGCGCCCTTGTGGCGCACGATCTCGCGTGTGACCTCTTCGCCGTCGGCGTAGCGGAAGCGCTCCTTGCGCACGTCCACGATCCGCCCGCTGTAGACCGTCTCGCCGCCGAGCGGCTCGAACGCTCGCTCCGCTGGGGTCCCCTCCCCCATGCTCAGCTCGCGGGCTCGGGCCGTGCGGCTCGGTCCGGGCCGGCCGCGCGATCGGCGCCGGGCGTGGTGCGCGCCGCGCGCGCTTCCCCGAGCGCCGCGTCGAGGCCGGTCGAGGGGTCGATCTGATCGCTGAGCAGGAGCTCGGTCAGGGCGGCGCCGCCCGCGAGCGCTGCGCCGAAGAACAGCGGGTCCTCGGCGGGGCCGCGGCCCATCGACTCGGTCGCCAGGCCGCTGCCCGCGAACCCCGGGAGATCGATCTCGGCGCGTTTCCAGTCGTGACGCGCGATCCGCGCGGGTCGAGCGACCTCGTCGGCAGCCGCAGCGGCGGGCTTCGCGCTCGCGAACACCCCGCGCAGCCCCGCGCGCAGGTCCGCTCCGACCGGGGAGCGGATTCCTGCGGGCAGCGCGACGGTGACCGGCTCGAGCAGCAGGTCCAGCACCGTGAGCGTGTGGTGGGAGATCGAGCGGTGTCGGGAGCGCCGGTCGCTGCAGGACATGCGTGCCACCAGCAGCGTGGGGCAGCCGAGCGCGAGCGCCACGTGCGCGGAGTCCAGCGCCGCCATCCCCCCGTGGCCCAGCGAGGAGCCGGATCCGACGATCCCGGGACCCGGGCCGCATACGGCAGCGTCCCAGCCGAGCGCTTGCATACCGTGGTGGAGCGCGCCGGCGGTCGTGATCGCCTCTCCGTCGCCGCCGAACGCCGGTCCGGCGGTGAGGTGGCCCGCGAGCAGCCCGCGCTCGCGCAGCGCCGCCACCGTGCCCGAGTGCCCGCCCGGCAGCGCGCCGCCGCCGGTCTGCACGTAGCCGAGACGCCGTCCGGGCGCCGCCTGCGCGAAGGCCCACGCCACAGCCGCGAGCTGCCCGTGCAGCGCGAGCACCGCCGCGGGCCGGGCGAGCGGGATCTCGAGACCTCGGTCGTCCACCGGCTCCACAGCGTGCTGCAGGCTCGTGTAGTTGAGCTTCATCACGTGCGCCCCCGGCGTCCCGTTGCCGGTGAGCCCGCGCGTGAGGTTGACGTGCACCACGTCGAATCCGCCCGAGCCGAGCCCGAGGTCGAGCGCCTGGACGTTCACCACCACCTGGTCGCCCACCTGCGCGCGGCCCACGAGCGCCACGTCGCCCACGGCCTCGCGCCGCTCGCCGCTGCGCGCGCCGCCGGTCAGCTCCACGACCATCCGCTGCTCGCCTGTGCTGCTTTCAGTGCGCTCGGACGCGCCTGCGGGCTCGATGCCCTGCTCCCGTGTGGCGGGCAGCGCCCGGCGCAGCGGGTCGGGCCCGCTCTCGAGGACCTTCGCGAGACGCAGCTTCAGCATCGTCCCGAAGCTACCGCCCCGCCCCGACGGGCAGCGTGGCAGCCTCGTGCACCAGCGCGAGCACCACGTCGAGCATCCCGTCGAGCGCCGCCACGCTCACGCGCTCTCCCGGCTCGTGGTTGCGCTCGGTGCCGTTCGCCAGGTTGACGGTCGGCACACCCGCCACGATCAGCGCGTTCGCGTCCGAGCCGCCGCCGCTGACGATGTGCTCGGGCTCGTAGCCGCACACGCGCAGCGCCGCCTCCGCCGCGCGGATCGCCGGGATCCCCGGCGACAGCCTGAAGCCCTCGAACGTGCGCTGGACCCTGACGTCCACGTCGCAGTCGTGCGCGGGGTCGTTCGCCGCCTCGTGCACGCGGTCCACGATCTCCGCCGCCAGCGAGTCCGCCGCGTCGGCGTCGAGCGAGCGCACCTCCGCGAGCAGGGAGCACCGCTCCGGCACCACGTTGATCGCCGTGCCACCCTCGATCGTGCCCACGTTCACCGTCGTCTCCGTGTCGATCCGGCCGTGGCGCATCGACGCGATCGCGCTCGCCGCCGCGACGATCGCGCTGCGGCCGTCCTCGGGGCGGATGCCCGCGTGCGCTGCCGCGCCGCGGAACTCCGCGTCGATCCGGTAGTGGGTCGGCGAGCCCACCACCACGCCGCCGATCGGCGAGGCGTGGTCGAACACGTAGCCGAAGCCGCTTCGCAGCCGCGTCGCGTCGAACGCGCGTGAGCCCGCCAGCGAGATCTCCTCCCCCACCGTGAACAGCAGCTCGATGTCGATCGGAGACCCCTCGCGGCGCACGTGGCGCGCGAGCGCCAGCAGCATCGCCACGGCGGCCTTGTTGTCCGCGCCGAGGATCCCGTCGTGCTCGTTCTCCCACATGCCGTCGCGGACTACCGGCTCGATCGGCGCGGTGTGCGGCACGGTGTCGAGGTGCGCGCAGAGCAGCAGCGAGCGCCGCTCGCCGTCGTGCGTCCTCCCGTCGATCCGCGCGAGCAGGTTGCCGCAATCCGAGCCCACCGCCGCCGCCGCGTCGTCCTCGACCGTCTCGATCCCCAAGCCCGCCAGCTCCTCGCTGACGCGTCGCGCGCAGGCGCGCTCCTGGCGCGACGGGCTCGCGATCGCGCACAGCTCGCCGAAAATGTCATTGAGGTAGCGGCGCTCGGCAGCGCCGAGCATCGACACCGCTGAGGAGCCGCTCACGACCTACCGGGCTGCGGCTCGGTCTCGCGAGAGGCCTTGGGCCGCGCGTCCTGAACCGTCACGTCGTCCTGCGGGGCCCTCCGCTCGGAGCCCGGCTGCGCCGCCGCGCGTTCGAGCGCCGCCTCGATGAAGCCGCGGAACAGGGGCGCCGGGCGCTCGGGCCGGGACTTGAACTCGGGGTGGAACTGCGAGGCGATGTAGAACGGGTGGGCGTCGAGCTCGACCGCCTCCACCAGGCGCTCGTCCGGCGAGGTTCCGCAGACCACGAGCGAGCCGCCCGTGCCCGACGCGTTGGTGAGACGCTTGCGCAGCAGGTTGTTGACCTCGTAGCGGTGGCGGTGGCGCTCGTAGATGACCGCCTCGCCGTACATCTCCCGCGCGCGGGTGCCCTCGTGGAGCTTGATCGGATCCGCGCCGAGGCGCATCGTCCCGCCGAGGTCTGCGACCTCCTTCTGCTCGGGCAGCAGGTCGATCACGGGGTTCGGCGTCTCGGGGTCCATCTCGGTCGAGTTCGCGCCGTCCATCCCCGACACGTTGCGCGCGAACTCGCTCACCGCCACGTGCATGCCCAGGCAGATGCCCAGATAGGGGATCGCGTCTTCGCGGGCCACCTGGGCGGCGCGGATCTTGCCCTCCCAGCCGCGACCGCCGAATCCGCCCGGGATCAGCACCCCGTCGACGCCGCCGAGCCGCTCGCGCGCCTGCTCGAGGCCCTCGAGCGTCTCGGAGTCGATCCACTCGATCTCCACCCGGCTGTCCTGCAGCGAGGCCGCGTGGCGGAGCGATTCCGAGACGGACAGGTAGGCATCCTCCAGCTTCACGTACTTGCCCACGAGCGCGATCCGCACGGTGCGCGACGCCTGCTCGGAGCGCTCGATCGGCTCCGTCCAGCGCTCCAGCCGGGGCGGCTCGGCCTCGATCCCGAAGTGGTCGAGCACGAAGTCGTCCACGCCCTGCTGGTTGAACGTGAGCGGCACCTTGTAGATGTTGTCCACATCGCACGCCGAGACGATCGCCTCCGCCGGGAGGCTCGCGAACAGCGCGATCTTGCGGCGGATGTCCTGCGAGAGCGGGCTCTCCGAGCGGCACATGAGCATGTCGGGCGCGATCCCGATTCGCCGCAGCTCGTTGACGGAGTGCTGCGTGGGCTTCGTCTTGAGCTCGCCCGCGTGGCCGATGTACGGCACGAGCGTGAGGTGGATGAACATGCAGCGGCGCCTGCCCACGTCGACGGGGAACTGACGGATCGCCTCCAGGAACGGCAGCGACTCGATGTCGCCCACCGTCCCGCCGATCTCGGTGATCACGAAGTCCACGTCGCTCGACTCGGCGATCAGCGAGATCCGCTGCTTGATCTCGTCGGTGATGTGCGGCACCACCTGCACCGTGCCGCCCAGGTAGTCGCCGCGGCGCTCGCGGCGGATCACGGTGTCGTAGATGCCACCTGCGGTCACGTTCGAGGCGCGGCTCGTGTTGGCGTCCGTGAAGCGCTCGTAGTGGCCCAGGTCGAGATCGGTCTCGGCGCCGTCCTCGGTAACGAACACCTCGCCGTGCTGGTAGGGCGACATCGTGCCCGGGTCGACGTTGATGTAGGGGTCGAACTTCTGCAGCCCCACCGTCAGGCCGCGCGAGACGAGCAGCCGGCCGATCGACGCTGCAGCGATGCCCTTGCCGAGCGAGGAGACCACGCCGCCGGTCACGAAGATGAACCGGGTCTTGCTGGGAGCCTGCGCGTGACGGTCGGCGTGGTGCGGGGTCATGAGGGCCTGCCAAGGGAGTCTAGTTCGCGGAGCCCCGGAGTAGTTTCGACGAGCGTCGAGATCGATCGCAGCTCGCCGTAGACCGTTGCGAGCCCAAGCCCGGCGAGCACGAGCGCGAGCCCCGCGGGCGCGAGCGCGAGCACCGCGGCGAGCCCGGCGAGGGCCCCCATCGCGCTCGCGCCGGTGTCGCCCAGCAGGGCGCGCTCGCGGAGGTCCACGGCGCCCGCGACGGCAGCCGGTGCGGCGAGCAGGCCGACCGTCCACAGCGGCCGCACCTCCCGCGCGGCGAGCGACGCCGCGCAGAGCGCCAGCAGCAGCGCCTTCAGCGCGCGGCCCGGGCGCAGGTCGAGCAGGTTGAACACGTGCGGCCCGAGCAGCAGCACGCCCGCGGCGAGCAGCAGGTGCGCGCCCTCCAGGTGCAGCAGAGCGGCGCACGCGAACGCGAGCGCGAGCGTCCCGGCGGCCTTCGCCGCGCCCGTGGAGGGCGCGCCGGCGAGCAGCGCCGTCGCATGGCCGCGGAGCCCGCGGGGGGCGCGCGGACCTCGGCGCGCCCCGTAGACGTCGTCGAGCAGACCCAGCACGACCACGCCTGCGCACAGCAGCAGCGCGGGCACGGTCTCCGCATGGAACACGCCCCCCGTCAGCAGCGACACTGCCGCAAGCGGCGCGAGCGCGACACCCGCAGCGCCCGGGATCAGAAGCCCGAAGGGGAAAGCGAGCGGCCGGTCCCGGTAGTTGGTGCGCGTCGCTCCTGCGCGCTCGAGCGCCGAGCGGAGCGGGCGGGCGAGGACCACCGCGGTGAGCGTTGCGACGGCGGTGGGGAGCGCGTGCATCGCTGGAAGCTACCCACGCGCGCGGACGCGTCCGGTCCCCGCTAGGGGTGGGCGCGGAGCCGCCGGAGGATCGACCCGAGGCCCCGCCGAGGCCGGTAGAGGCGGCTCACGCCCTTCGCGTCGACGAGGATCTCACCGATCCGCAGGCGCGTGAGGAACGTGGAGGACATCCCGTCGCGATCGCGGTCGAGGAACTCGACGAGGTTGAACGGCGCGCCCACCGACACGATCAGGCGTGCTCCGCGCTCGGCGGCGAGCAGCAGCGCCACGTCCTGGCTGGTGCCCGGCGCGGGCACCAGGCGGAATCCGAGCGAGAGCGCCTCCAGGCGCTCGCGACCGGGCGCGCGACCGTCGGGATAGCTGTGCACCACGAGCTCGGCGCCCGCGCGCAGCGCCGCCTCGCTCGCGGAATCCATGTCGCCGACGATCATGTGCGGCCGCAGCCCCTCCTCCAGCAGCGCGTCGGCGCCGCCGTCGACCGCCACCAGCACCGGCCGCGTGTCGCGGATGAAGCGCCGCAGCGCGCGCAGGTCGCGCTGATGGCCCACGCCGCGCGCCACCACGAGCACCGCGCGGTCGCGCAGGTCGGTGTCGAAGCGCGGCAGCTCGATGCGCCCGCACAGCAGCTCACGCTCCTCACGCATGTGCTCGATCGTGTTCAGCACGAAGCGCTCCATCGCGTCGCCGATCTCGCGCCGGCGCTCATCGGTTTCCACGCGCACGCGCTCGGCGTCCAGCACCTCGCCGCGCGCGAGCAGCGCGCCCGCGCGCCTGACCTCCGCGCGCCTGCGTCCGCCCGCGTCCACGAGCACCTCGAGCACCAGCTCCTCGCCGTCGCAGACGGCGCCGAACAGCGCGTCGTCGGGGAGGTCCACGAGCAGCACGCCCGCGTCCACGAGCAGCTGGGGCCCGAGGTTGGGGTAGCGGCCGCTCGAGGACGCACGGCAGTTCAGCACGGCCGCCGCACCCGCCGCGATCAGCTCCTCGGCGGACACGCGGTCGATGTCGCGATGCTCGATCAGCGCCACCTCGCCGCGCCGCAGCTGGCCGACGAGCAGCTTGGTGCGCCGCCCTGCCCGCACCCGCCCGGTCACCCGCTCTGCCTCGCGGCGGATCCGGCGCACCGCCGCCCGCTCGCGCTGGGGGCTGGCGCGCGTGACGGCCATCGGTTCCCGCTAGGCGGCGCGCAGCAGCTCGCGCGCGTGCCGCCGTGCGCCGCTGTCGTCGCTGTCGGCGCCGAGCATCCGCACGAGCTCGCTCTCCACCTCGCCCTCGCCCAGCTCCTCGACGGTGGCGCGCGTGGGATCCGCGCCCGTGTCCTTGACGATCACGAAGTGGCGCTCGCCGAGCGAGGCGATCTGCGGCAGGTGCGTGATGCACAGCACCTGCCGCGCGGAGGCGAGCTCGCGCAGCTGCGCGCCCACCGAGCGCGCCGTGTGGCCGCCGACCCCTGCGTCCACCTCGTCGAACACGAGCGTCGCGCCCGCCGCAGAGGAGGCGAGCGCGCTCGCGCCCCGTGATGGCTCCTGGTGGGCGACGCTCATGATCGCCAGCATCACGCGCGAGAGCTCGCCGCCGGAGGCGATCTCGCGCACCGGCCCGGCCGGCACACCGGGGTTGGGGGCGATCAGGAAGTCCACCGCGTCGGCGCCGTCGGGCCCGAGCTCGCGGTCGCTCAGCGCGACGTCGAAGCTCGCGTCGGGCATCGCGAGGTCGTCGAGCCGAGCTGCGACGAGCGTGGCGAAGCGCTTGGCGGCCTTCGCGCGCGCAGCATGCAGCTCGGCCGCGAGGCCCGCGTGATCGCGTTCGGCTGCCTCGAGCTCGGCGACGGTGTCCTGCAGCGCGCCCTCCACCCCCGCGAGTTGGACGTGGCGCTCCCGTGCGCGCTCGGCGAACTGGAGCACGCCCGCGACCGTGCCCCCGTGCTTGCGCGCCAGGCGCTCGATCGCCGCGAGGCGCTCTTCGGTCCGCTCGAGCGCCTGCGCGGGCCCGCCCGCGCCGTCCCCGCCGGCGAGCTCTCCGAGCGCTGCCCCCTCGGCGTAGGAGCGCAGCTCAGCGCCGAGGTCGTCGAGCTCGATCGCCACCGACGACATCCGGTCGGCGAGCGCGTCGAGTGCGGGGTCGATGCCGGCGAGCGCCTGCATCGCAGCGAGCGCGGGGACGACCTGGCCGCTCGCGCCCGGCGCAGCCTCGGCTGCGCGGTCCTGGGAGTCGGGGCTGAGGGCGAGCGCGCCCGCAGCAGCGGCGCTCGCGAGCGCCTCCGATCGGCGCAGCCGCTCGCGCGCAGCAAGCAGCTGCTCGTGCTCCTGCTCGCTTGGCCCCAGCGCATCCACCTCGGCGAGCTCGAACTCGAGCAGGTCGAGCTCGCGCTCGCGTTCGCCCTCGAGCTCGCGCAGCTCCTCCGCGCGGCCGCGCAGCTCGCGCACGCGCGCGTGGAGCGAAGCGCACCGCTCGAGCCGCCCCGCCTGCGCTGGTGGGCACAGCGAGTCGAGGATCGCGAGCTGCGCCGAGGAGACGGTCAGCTTGCGGTGCTCGTGCTGGCCGTAGAAGGCGAGCACGCGCGTGCCCACGTCGCGCAGCTCGGCCACGGTGGCGGACCGGCCGCCCACGTACGCGCGCGTGCGCCCGTCGCTGCCCACCCGTCTTGCCAGCACCAGCTCCTCCGCGTCGGGCGCGATCCGCTCGCCCAGCTGTGCGCGCAGCGCGGCGTCGAGGTCGAACGCGCCCTCGACGTACGCCTCACCGGCACCGGGCCTCACGATCCCCGGACGCGCTCGGCCGCCGAGCAGCAGGTCGAGCGCGTGTGCGAGCACGGTCTTGCCCGCGCCCGTCTCGCCCGTGAGCACGTTCAGGCCGGGCGCCAGGCGCAGCTCTGCGCGCTCGATCAGCAGCAGGTTCTCGACGCGCAGCTCGTGGAGCATCGCGCAGGTGTACCAGCGGCCTCCGACGGATCCGCCCGCCCTGGATCGCCGGGGAGGGCCACGCGGGCGCACGTGACCGGTTCGCGCGGTTGCTCGTGTGCACTCCTTCCCAGAGGCCCCGCGAGCGCGTACTGTGTGCGTTGGATGGCCTGGAGGGCCACCGCATCGGCACATACACTCGACCGCTATCGGCATGGCTGCCACAGGACCCGAATCTCGAGCGCGCTCGCCGCGCGCGCTTCCCGACCCGTTGCGCCCGCGCGAGCTGGAGCTGCGCATCGACGAGGAGATCGGCCGCGCCGAACGCCACGGCACGATGCTGAGCTGCCTCGTGGTGCTGATCGAGAACCTCGAGGATCTCGTCGCCGAGCACGGCGAGCGGATCGGCGAGGAGACGGTCGCCTACATCGCCGGCGCGCTCGCACGCGAGCTGCGCCGCTTCGATCGCCTGGGTACGCCCGGCGAGGGCGCGCTCGCGATCGTGCTGCCGGGCGCCGACAGCCCACGCGGCGAGGTCGTCGCCCGTCGCGTGCTCGAGCGCGTGCATACGATCAAGATCGAATCGCAGGGCACGCGGCGCCCGTTGTCCCTGTCGGTGGGGCTCGCTGCATGGAACCCCGACATGTCCCCACAGCAGCTCGTCGACCGTGCGCGGGAGGCCGCAGCGCGCCGCAACGGCGAGGACGCGCTCGCCGAGACCGGCCCCGCGGCGACCGAGGCGGCGGGGGCCCGGCCGCTGCCGCCGGGGGTCGATCCCCGCTTCGGTCGAGCGTCGCGTTCATAATCCTCACGTGCTCTCCGGATCAGAGCTCTGGCTGCTGCGGTTGATGGCCGATCGTGGCCTCGCGCTGCTCGACGCCA
>JAICYC010000041.1 GCA_025934395.1 Solirubrobacteraceae bacterium
CGACCTGGTCGCATCGATCCGAACCTGGATCACCAGCTGGAACGAAGACCCCAAACCCTACGTCTGGCACAAGAGCGCCGATGAGATCCTCGACAGCCTCGCCAACTACTGCCAGCGAATCAACGACTCAGGTCACTAGGCGGTCTGGTCCTCGGGGGCGCCGATGAGGCCGCGCTCGAGAGCGTAGCCAACGAGCTCGGCGCGGGTGGAGAGCCGTAGCTTCTGCTGGATGTGCGAGCGGTGGGTCTCCACCGTTCGTACCGAAAGGTAGAGCTGCTCGGCGATCTCGGCGTTGGTGTGCCCGAGCGCGATGAGGCGCAGCACGTCAACCTCGCGCTGCGAGAGATCGTCAGGGGGTCCGGGAGGAGGCTCGGAGGCGATGCGGGCGCCGAGGCGCGGGTTCAGATAGCTCTCCCCCGCCGCCGCGTTGCGGACTGCCTGTACGAGCTCCTCGTCGGCAGCCTCCTTGAGCACATATCCGAGCGCGCCGGCGCCGAGAGCCTCGCGCGCGTAGGCGGGCTCCTGTTGCATTGTCAGCACGACGATCTGCGTGTCGGGTGACTCCTCGCGGATGGTTGGGATGGCTTGGAGGCTCGATCCGCCGGGCATGTTGAGGTCGAGCACGAGCACCCTCGGGTGATGGCCGCGGACGTAGCGTTTGGCGCTGTCGACGTCGCTGGCCTCGGCTACGACCTCGAAGCCCTGCTCGCTGTCGAGCAGCATCCGCAGTCCGCTTCGCACAACGGCGTGGTCATCTGCGAGAACGATTCGAATCGGCTGATCGGACGACGACCCAGCCGCGGGGGGCGCGTCGTCGGGGGAGGTGTTCCTAGAGGGCATTGGTCTCTCTTGACGTTCGGTGGTGAGACAGACTACCTGCCGCAAACGGCGCCTAGACGCTTGCTCGCTGCGCTGCGGGATCCGTGCTTTCCCGCCCGAGCACGGGGTGTTTCCCCGGAGGTTCGCGGCCCCCGACGCCTCTAGGTTGCTGCCATGCCCGGCCACCTGGATCTGGCTCCCGACACGCAGGACACCCCGACCCCGGGCGCTGACACCGTGGCCGTCCCGATCCGGGTGGTGCTCGCCGATGACCATGCGATGATGCGCCGCACCCTGCGGCGTCTGCTCGACGGCGAGCCCGGCGTGCAGGTGATCGCTGACGCCGGCGACCTCGAGGGCGCCGCACGGCATGTGCAGAGCCATCAGCCGCACGTGCTGGTGCTGGACCTAAGCCTGCCGGGCGGGTCGAGCATCGAAGCGATCAGCCGCTTGCGGGAGCGCTCACCCGTGACGCACATCGTCGTGATGACGATGAATGAGAGCCCGGCGTTCGCACAGCGGGCCTTCGCGGCCGGCGCGGTCGGGTTCGTGACGAAGGATCTCGCCGATGAGGAGCTGCCGACGGCCGTGCGCGCCGCAGCGCGCGGTGAGGAGTTCGTCAGCCCGAGGGTGGCCGCACGGCTGGATGCCCTTCACCGCACGCTGACCGACGAGGCGCTGAGTCCACGGGAGGTCGAGGTGCTGCGCCTGATCGCGCTCGGGCACACGAGCGTCGAGATCGCACGCAGGCTTCACCTGTCACCACGTACCGTGGAGACGCACCGTGCGCACATCCACACCAAGCTCGCGGTCAGGTCGCGGGCCGAACTGGTGCGCTACGCGCTAAGACGCGGCCTGCTCGTGGCCTGAAAGCTGCGCCTCAGCGTCCTGGGCGCGGCGGACGGGCAGGCGCGTGCTCAGGAGCGTGCCCTGCTCGCCGGAGTCGATTCTCAGGGTGCCACCTGCAAGCCCGACGCGCTCGCGCATGCCCGCCAGCCCGAACCCGTCGCTCGCCCGGTCGGGCTCGAAACCTGAGCCGTCATCGCGTATCTCGATCAGCAGCTCGCCGTCGGCTTCGGCGACGCTGACGAGCACGCGGCTGGCGTTTGCGTGCTTGGCGACGTTGGTGAGCGCCTCCTGCACGAGCCGGTAGACGGTCGTCTCCAGGTCGTCGGCCAAGCGGGCGTCGGCCCGTGGCTGGCCGGGCAGATCGAGGGCGCCCTCGACCTCGATGCCGCTCTGTTCGCGGTGGCGCTCCAGCAGCGCCTCGATCGCCGTTCCCAGCCCGAGCTCATCCAAGGCTGCGGGACGCAGCTCGGTGATGATCGAGCGCAGGTTCGAGATCTCGCGCCGGATGTGCTCGACGGCCTCGCGCATCGCGTTGCGGGAGTGCTCGGGCTCGTCGCGGCGCAGCGCGGAGGACAGCAGCACCTGCAGCCCGCCGAGGCCTTGCAGCGTCTCATCGTGGAGCTCTCTTGCCCAGTGGCGGCGCTCCGCGTCAGCGGCCGCAAGCGAGGTGCGCAGCCGGTCGGCTTGCACGCTCTGGGCAAGCGCGACCGCGGTCGCGGCGCTGGCGGCGAAAGTGCGCAGCGTCTGCTCGTCGTCCTCGGTGAACTCGCTGCCCTGCTCGCCACGATCGAAGGCGGCGAGGACGCCGACGCCGTGTCCGCGGTAGACCATCGGGACGAGCAGCGCGGTGTGTGAGTCTTCGACACCGAACTGTGCCGGGGCGATGCGCAGACGAGCGGAGACGTCGGTGATCCGCTCCGGCTGGCCGCGCTCGAGCACCTGTCCCGAGGTCGACTCGCCGATCGGCAGGCGGTGGGCTGGCGTCGCCTGGGCGTGGCCGGCCGTGGCTCTGACCACGAGATCCTCCGCCTCGCGGAGCATGATGACCAGGCTGCGCGCGCCGATCAGCGCGCGTCCGCGCTTGACGATCAGCTCCAACACGTGCTCGAGTGAGATCTCGCCGCCGATCGCGACGGCCACATCCCGGGTCGCCTGCAGGCCACGGATCGCCGTCTCGGCCTCTTCACGGCGAAGCTCGCTGTTCTCATACAGGCGGGCGTTGTTGATAGCGACGGCAGCCCAGGCGGCGAGGATCACGGCTGCTTCCTCGTCTTGCTCGGTGAACCCGTCGCCGTCCTGCTTCTCGGTCAGGTACAGGTTGCCCCACGCCTCCCCGCGGATCTTGATCGGCACGCCAAGGAAGCTGCGCATCACCGGGTGCCCGGCGGGGAATCCGTAGCTCGAGGGGTGCAGGCCGACGTCGTTGAGGCGCAGCGGCTCAGGGATGTCGATCAGGACGCCGAGGACGCCGCGTCCGCGTGGCAGGTCGCCGATCCTTCGATGGGTGTCCTCGTCGACGCCTGCGGTGAGGAACTGGTCGAGCTCCGTGCGCTGCTCGTTGAGTATCCCGAGCGCGGCGTACTGCGCGCCGGTTACCTCACGGGCCGTCTGCAGCACACGGTCGAGGACCTTCTGCTGGTCGAGCTCGGTGACCAGTTCACGCCCGACATCGAGCAGGCGTCGTATCCAAAGCTGCTCGCCCTCCATCGTTGAAAGCCTAATCGCGACCGAAGGCGTCTAACCGCTACAGGCGGTAACCACCGATCCTCGGTGGCCCTGTATCTCGAAGCCGAGCGGCATGGCCTCAGTAGTTGCCCGCAGCGCGAGTGTGGGGGTTACGGGAGGGGCAGCTGGGACTGACGGCCTACCTTCAAAGGCTGATCGTCATGGACTTTTACGAGCACCCGATCCAAGCCGCTCCGGCACCGCGCTGTGAGCTGTGCGGCGAGGTGATCGGAGTCTATGAGCCGCTGATCGCAATCCGCGACGGTCAAGCGCGAGAGACCGCACGCAGCGCCGAGCCCGAGGTGGCCGATTCGGCGTCGTCCTGCTACCACCGCACCTGCTACGCCCCCCGCTAGTCGTGACGTGGACGCGCGCCGGAGGGCCGCGGCGGCGTCCGTGGATCGGGCGACGCGCTGAGCGAGGTGACGCCGAAGCCTCAGGTCTGTAGCGGCAGGGCGCTGACGAGCCCCGTGATCTCCAAGAGTTTCTGTATGACCGGGTTGGTCACGATCGACAGCTCGGCGGTGTGTTCACCGCAGGTCTGTACGGCGCTGATCAACTCGCTGAGGCCCACCGAGTCGAGAAACGTGACGCCGCTCAGGTCGAGCACGATGCTTTCCGCGCCGCTTTCGCACACGCTCTTGAGCGCTGCGCGGACCTGCGGTGCAGTAGCGAGGTCGATCTCGCCGCACAGGGCGATGATCTGACGCTCCTCGTTGGCTTCCAGCTCGATCCGCAGATCGTCCACGCGCACACCTCTGGTCGCCCCGATGGTACACCCACCAGTCCATTGCTGCATGTAAGGCAACCGCAGCGCTCGCCTCAGACCCTTCCCTCCGCCGAAGCGTAATCCCGCTCGCCCGGGTGGTGCTGTTTCCGGTCTCTGGTGGGTGCCGCCAGGCCGGGGGGCCCGCGGCGCACCGCTACCCGATCCGCTCCTCGATCCGAACGTGGACGGTGTCGCCCGCCTCCCTGCCGATCAGCCTGCGCAATGCCGCTCTCACCGGGAGCCTGTGCGTACCGTCCCCTTGGGCCATCAGGGCGCCGGTGAACGCCTCACCGTCGATCGCTCCGCGTATCTTGACGAGCCCCCGAGTACCGAACAGCTCGGCAACGTCGTCCATGACCACGCAGGTCCACGCACCACGACCCTCTCCCTTGGAAAGGGGCGCATCGAACTCTCGCACCATGTGTTCCCGAACCCTTGCATGTGCGGCGAGCAGTCGCAATGCTCCGTGACCATGACCCAGACCACTTGCCACATGTCGATCTCGCTCGATGGATTCGTCGCGGGGCCGGATCAGAGCCGGGAGAACCCGCTGGGGGTGGGCGGCATGGCGCTCCACCATTGGCATCTCGATGAGCCGCTGGACCCGGCTGACGCACGCGCGCGCGACCGGCTGATGGCGCCTCGCGGCGCCTACGTGATGGGCCGCAACATGTTCGGCCCGATTCGCGGTCCCTGGGACGAGTCGTGGCGCGGATGGTGGGGAGAGGACCCGCCCTACCACGCTCCGGTCTTCGTGCTCACCCACCACGCGCGCAGCCCGATCGAGATGCAGGGCGGGACTACGTTCCACTTCGTCACAGACGGCTTCGGCGCTGCGTACGAGCAGGCCATGGCGGCGGCCGGCGATCTGGGCGTCGACATCGCCGGCGGCGCCTCGACGGTGCGCCAGGCGTTTGCAGCGGGGGTGGTGGACGAGCTGATGCTCAACATCGCCCCCGTCCTCCTCGGCGCGGGCGAGCGCCTGTTCGACGGGGTGCAGGACCCCGGCCTGGAGCTGGTCGAGGTGATCGACTCCCCCCTCGCTACGCACATTCGTTACGCGGTCGAGCGCTGAGCGCCCATGGCGGTCACGCGCATGGACAACATGGGGATCGTCGTCGACGACCTCCCTGCCACGATCGCCTTCTTCCGCGAGCTCGGCCTGGAGCTCGAAGGACAGGCGACGGTCGAGGGAGATTGGGCGGACCGCGTCACAGGCCTGCGGGACATGCGGGTAGAGATCGCGATGATGCGCACCCCCGACGGCCACGGCCGGCTCGAGCTCTCGAGATTCCTGGCGCCGCGGGCCGAGGTCGACCTGCGGAACGCTCCGGTGAACACACTCGGCTACCTGCGTGTGATGTTCGCCGTCGACGATCTCGACGGGACGCTCGCTCGGCTCTACGCACATGGCGCAGAGCTCGCCAGCAGCGAGGTCGTCCAGTACGAGCGCGCGTACCGGCTCTGCTACATCCGCGGGCCGGGCGGACTTCTCATCGGGCTCTCGGAAGAGCTCGGTTGAGCTCGGCGAGGGCCATCTGCAGCAGCACGGCTCAGCCGAGCGCGGGGACCACCTCGCCAGCGAGCCGCTCGAGCTGCTCTGCGTCATCGACGAGCGTGTTCAGAAGCACCAGCTGAGCGCCGGCGTCGGCGACCGCGCGGATCCCGGCTGCGCACGCCTCGGGCGGGCCCGCGACGATGTGCTCCGACCAGCGTCCGCCGCCGTAGTGGGCCCGGAGCGCGTCTTCGAGCCGTTGGCGCGCGCGTGCCTCCTCCTCGTCGACGTGGACATAGACCCGCTTGGCGATGCGAAAGCTCCCGGGCTCACGCCCCTGGGCGGCGAGCTCCTCCTCGACCACCTCGACCTGAGCAGCGAACTGAGCGGTCGTCTGGGAGCCCGCGCCCATGAACCCGTCCCCATGCCGGACCGCGCGCCGCATCCCGGCGGGCGCGCTGCCGCCGAACCAGATCGGCGGATGAGGCTTCTGCACCGGCTTGGGCTCCATCGAGGCACCCTGCAGCGCCCAACGCTCCCCGTCGAAGCTGATCTCCCGTTCCGTCCAGCATGCCTTCATCAGCGCGAGGGCTTCGTTGAAACGAGCGACCGGCTTGTCGGGGTCGACGCCGAACGCGCCGAACGGGCGTCCTTGACCGCCCGTCGCCACGCCCACCTCGGCGCGGCCGTCGCTGAGGCAGTCCAGCGAGCTGATCGCCTTCGCCAGATGCAGCGGGTTGTGCAGCGGCAGCACGAACACCGCGCACCCCAACCTCACCCGCTCGGTGCAGGCGGCGGCGTAGGTGAGCGTCTGCAGCGCTGCGAGGACACCGGCGCCACCTAGCACCTGCTCCTGCACCCAAGCGCTCTCGAACACGCCCAGCTCGTCGACGCGGCGCATGTGCGACCGGAAACGCGCGCGGTCGAACCGGCTCTCGCGCGCGTACTGCGGGATCGAGATCGCAAATCGCATCAGCTCACACGACGTGCATCCGGGCGCTCAGGACGGTCACTCGGTCGCCTCGGGCCTGTCGGGGCGAGCATGAAGGTACGGTTCGGCGGGCCCGCGATCCTCGGAGAGCGACCTCTGCGAGCCTCGGACGAGCCGCTCGATCGCGTCGGCGAGGTGCTCGGGCGCGATGTTGTAGTCCTTGCGTTCGGTGCGGATGAGGTGCGCCTCGAGCAGGACGTCGGCGTGGGTGTGCCCGAGGGGCGGGTCGAAGCGGTAGGACGCCAGCTCGATCAGGAGTCCGAGCGGGTCACGGAAGTAGATGGAATCCATGAACCCGCGGTCCTTGACCCCGCTGTGCTCGATCCCGCGCTCGTCCAAGCGCTCGACAGCCTGGCGGAACACGGCGTTCGAAAGCGAGAAGGCGACGTGGTGGACGTGGCCGGCATCCTGCGAGCGCGGGGACGGGTCGGGGGTGCGGTCCTCGTTCGTGAAGATCGTGATCAGCCGCCCATCCCCCGGGTCGAAGTACAGGTGGCTCTCCTCGGCGCGGTCCAGGTTGGGCTGCTCGAAGACGAACGGCATGCCCAGCACGCCCTCCCAGAAGTCGATCGAGGTTCGGCGGTCAGCGCCCGTGAGGGTGATGTGGTGCACGCCCTGGGTCTGGAGCTTGCGCATGCGGGCGCACACTACGCCCCTCAGGGCACTCGCCGCGCTCGCGCGATCACGCTCCGCGCGCGCCGGTTAGGATCGGGGCCCGCCGGAGTTCCTGGTGTGACCGCCACCGCCGCCGCCCATAGAGAGGGATCGCCGTCGCCCGCTCGCGCAGTCGAGCTGGAGCTGCGCGATGTTTCCAAGCGCTACCCGGGCCAGGCGGCGCCGGCGATCAGCGGCCTGTCGTTCGCGGTGCCGGCGGGAGAGGTGTGCGTGCTCGTCGGGCCCTCCGGGTCCGGCAAGACGACCGCGATGCGCTTGATCAACCGCATGATCCCGCTCAGCGGCGGCGACATCCTTCTCGGCGGCAGCAGCGTGCTCGAGCGCGACCCCCGCGAGCTGCGCCGCGAGATCGGCTACGTGATCCAGCAGACCGGCCTGTTCCCGCACCGCACGATCGAGGAGAACATCGCGACCGTGCCGCGGCTCCTTGGGTGGCCGAAGCAACGCATCGCTGAGCGCGTCGCCGAGCTGTGGGACCTGATCGGGCTGCGCAAAGACGAGCTCTCGGGACGCTACCCCGCGCAGCTCTCCGGTGGCCAACGTCAGCGTGTGGGCGTCGCGCGCGCGCTGGCTGCGGACCCCCCGTTGATGCTCATGGACGAGCCGTTCGGAGCGATCGACCCGATCAACCGCGCACGCCTGCAGGACGAGTTCCTGCGGCTGCAGCAGCAGGTGCGCAAGACGGTGGTGTTCGTCACGCACGACATCGACGAGGCGATCAAGATGGGGGACCGGATCGCGATCCTCCGCGAGGGGGGCGAGCTCGCGCAATACGATTCGCCGGCCGAGATCCTGCGCTCGCCGGCCGACGGCTTCGTGGCGGAGTTCGTCGGTGCGGACCGCGGCATCAAGCGCCTGTCGCTGATCAGCCTCGCGGACCTCGATCTGCTCCCCGCCGAGAGCGGCGACGCTACCGGCGCCGACGCCTCTCGGGTTCAAGACGTGCCGGTGACGATGTCCGCTCGCGACGCCCTCTCGCTGCTGCTCACATCCAGCGCGCCGCACCTCCGGGTGAAGGCTCGGGACGGCGCGCTGCGCGGCATCGTCACGCTCGAGCTGCTCCACCGCCGGCTCGCCGAGGACGGCGCGGCACGGGCGGGCGCGCACCCAACGGGCCGCCCGGCAGCCGAGCCGGCGGCGGCCGGCATCGGCGGCGCCGCCGCCGCCCAGCCGGACGGACTGGCCGCGGGGCCGCCCGCCTCCAGCGGCGACGGCCCCGCGACGAGGGCTCGAGGCCGCGCGTGAGACTGCTCGCAGCAACGGGGCCGGTGATCCCCGAATACGCCAAGCACAGCACCCGTTGCGTGGTGGACAACCACCTCTTCTGCTGGGGCTGGGTCAGCAGCAACTGGTCGTCGGTGCTGTGGCCGGCCACGCGGCAGCACGTCTATCTGGCCCTCATCGCGGTGTCGATCGGCTTCGTGATCGCGATGGGGCTCGCGCTCGTCGCGCATCGCTACAGGTGGCTCGAGCAGCCCACGATCCTCGTGACGACGTTCCTGTACACGATCCCGTCGCTGGCACTCTTCGAGCTGCTGGTCGCGCCGGTGGGGGCGAACCTCTTCGCTGCGGAGATCGCGCTCATCTCCTACACGCTGCTGATCCTGTTCCGCAACACCCTCACCGGCCTCCGGGACGTGCCGGAGGAGGTGCTCGATGCGGCGGAAGGCATGGGCATGACACGCGCGCAGGCGCTCCTGCGTGTCGAGCTGCCGCTCGCGCTCCCGGCCATCATCGCCGGGATGCGCATCGCTGTGGTCACGACGATCGCGCTCGCGACGATCGTCTACACGATCTACGATGCGGGGCTCGGCGTGCCGATCCACTCAGCCCTCGGCGAGGGACCGTTCAAGACGGAGCTGATCGCCGCCGCGGTGCTCACGATCGCGCTCGCGATCCTGTCCGACGGCCTGTTGGTCCTCGTGCAGCGCGCGCTGACGCCCTGGATGCGCGCACGGAGCCTCGGCGGCCAGACGTGAGCGAATTCGTAGAAGCCTTCGAATTCATCGGCCGCAACGGCGCGGTTCCGGGCGAGCCGAACCTGCCGAGCCTGGTCCACCTCACGCTCGAGACGCTGAAGGTCGGCGCGATCGGCGTTGCGATCTCGATCGCGATCGGCTTGCCGCTCGGCGTGTGGCTCGGCCACCGCCACCGCGGCAGCTTCGTCGCTATCAACGTGGGCAACCTGGGTCGCGCCCTGCCGAGCATCGTCGTGCTGGCGATCGGCGACACGTTCCTGGGCCTCGGGCTGACGGTGGTCGAGGTGGCGCTGGTGATCCTCGCGGTGCCGCCGATCGTCACCAACGCCTACTACGCAGTCGACAGCGTCGATCCCGACCTGGTCGACTCCGCGCGCGGGATGGGGATGAGCGAGCGTGAAGTCCTCACCGACGTGGAGCTGCCGCTCGCGGTGCCGGGCGTGTTCGCCGGGGTACGGACCGCAGCGGTGTTCGTGATCAGCACGACCACGATCGCCTCGCTCGCCGGCTTCAGCGGCAGCCTCGGGGACATCATCGCCAACGAGACCAGCTACCACTTCTACGGCGTGCTCGGCGCCGCGATCTGCGTCGCGGGACTCGCCCTCGCAGTCGAGGGCGCGCTCGCGCTCCTCCAGCGTGCGCTCACGCCGCGCGGACTCCGTGCGGGCGCCGGCGAACGGCCGGCGACCACGATCGGACAGCTCGGCGCATCGGCAGCCGCACACACTTGACACCCAACAAGACAAAGACCAAGTGAGCACCAGGAGGCGGTGGATGCAAGACAGCGGATCAATCAGGTTCCATGCGATGCGGGTGCGTGCCGTGGCACTCGCGGCAGCGTTGGCAGCGATGACGCTCCTCGCCGCGTGCGGGAGCAGCTCCAAATCCAGCAGCACGTCCGGAAGCACGCAGGCCGCGAACGGATCGGGCTCGGCCGCGGGCGGACCCGGAGCCGGCAAGCCGGCGGTGACGCTGGGCGACAAGAACTTCGCGGAGGAGAACATCCTCGGCCAGCTCTACGCCCAGGCGCTTCGCGCGAAGGGCTACAAGATCAACCTGAAGTCCGAAGTCGGCTCGACAGAGCTGATCTACAAGGAGCTCAAGAGCGGTCAGATCGACGGCTACCCCGAGTACACCGGGGTGCTGCTGTCGGCCGCCGCCGGCAAGACCACGCCACCGACGAGCGCCGAACAGGCGTACACCCAGGCCAAGGAATACGTGGAAAAGGAAGGGTTCACCCTGCTCGACAAAACGCCGTTCTTCGACACGAACGCGCTGATCGCGCTGCCGGCGTACGCAAGCGAACACAAACTCGCCAGCATCGCCGACCTCGGGCCGCTGGGCAAGAAGGTCAAGATCGGCGGCGCCCCCGAACTGGCCACCCGCGAAGAGGGGCTGCCGGGGATGAAAAAGCTCTACGGGACCGACCCGACGTTCGTGCCGGTGTCCATCGAACTCTCCTACAAGGCGCTCGAAGACGGGCAGGTGAACGTCCAGAGCGTGTTCAGCACCGACGGTCAGCTGCTGGGTGGCAAGTTCAAGGAGCTCGCCGACCCGAAGCACGTGTTCGGCTTCCAGAACGTCGCCCCGGTGATCAAGAAGACGGTGGTCGAAGCCGAGGGCCCCGCGTTCGCGGAAACGATGAACAAGGTCAGCTCGCTGCTCACGATCCCCGCGATCCAGCAGATGAACAAGGCGGTGAGCATCGAAAAGCAGTCGCCCGAAAGCGTCGCCGGCCAGTTCCTGAAGGCGAACGGCCTCGCCTGAGGCCCTGCTCCGCTCCGCGCCGCATCGCCGCCTACCGGGCGATGCGGCGCGCCGGGGTCGCCGGCCTTCGGCCCGCTCCCGCTAGCGCGTCGTGAACAGCAGGAGACCCAGGAGCCCCCGCGAGCGTGTGACGGCAGGCAGAGCGCTCCGCCCGTTCAACGCATGCTCTGCGGCACGATGCTGCTCGACCGCCAGAGCAAAGCGCTCGGGATCGGCTCCCCGTCCGATCCAGGCGTCGTGCAACTCCGCCGTAGCGTCGCGTAGACGCTCGTAGGTCCCCAACTCGTTCCCCATCAGTCTCGACCCCTCCGTGGCCTGCACCCCCACGCTATCAGGAGAGGCGTCACCAGGCAAAGGGCTACGGGGCGGGCCCGGCCCGAATCGCGAGCGGCCCGGATCAACAGCTGACTCGGCTCCGCCGGCGGCCGACCGCTCGACAGGAGCCGCCCCTCGTCCGTGGAGCCCAGGTCCCTACTCGAAGTCGGTCACGTCGTATACGTCGGACTGGCTCAGCACCACGGGTGCGGGCGCCCGGGTCGCATCGGCGCCGAGGTGATAGACGGTGAAGGTGCTCCGTCCCACCTGGATGATCGCAACCACCGTCCGGCCGTTGCCGTCGTCGAGCTCGCCCACACGCAGCACGCAGTCACGGCCGCTGCGCCGACAGATGAGCCCCTCGATACGGCGGTCGCGGGACACCGCTCCCGTGTGCGCCTCCGCGTGATCGCGAAGCTCTCTGTAGGCGCGCTCGATGGCGGGGACCCCACCCTCCTCCTGCGGGATGAAGAAGGTCCCCATCAGCGCCGCTTCGCCCGGCGGGCCCGATCGCCGGTGTCCCGCGGCGGGAACTTCTTGCGCTCCTCGGCTGTCATCTGCCGGATCACGAGCTTCCCGGCGGCGACCTGCTCACGCAGCTCTCTGAGCTTCTTGTCATGCTGCTCCTGCTGGCGGAGCTGATGGGAGGTTGGCACGCGGTTCTCCTCGCGCTTTCGCGCGCGGAGCTGCCCGTGCCCCGGCGCTGGTTCGGCGAGCCATCGCGTGCAGGAGCGTGAGCTCGTGCCGCAGGCAGTACAGCGTGCGCGGGTTGCGTCGCCTCGCCCTTCGTTGGAATTGCTACAAGCTTAGCGCTGCTGGAGCCTCTTGACCACCTCTTTCAGGCGGCGCGCGCGACCCCCCTGCGGCGACTGCGACGCCTGCCTGTGGGACTGCGACGCCTCCTGTGGCAACCGGAGCCGCCCGATGCACGGGAACCCGTCTGTTACGGTCTGTTGCGGCGGTCGAGACTTTCGGCCGCGAGGTCAGCTCGCTTGAGTCCCGCACAGAGCGGTTCGGGTCAGCCGTAACCTCCCGAACCCGAGGCGCAGCGAGCGCCGTCAGGAGCAGTGCATGTCCAAGCAGTCCTTCGCCGATCTCGGCGTATCCGGTGTCGTTCGCGACGCCCTCTCCCGCCGTGGCATCACGGCACCCTTCCCCGTCCAATCGCTCGTGATCGAGGACGTGCTCGACGGGCGCGATGTCCTCGTCAAGGCACCCACGGGCTCGGGCAAGACGCTTGCGTTCGGCATCCCGCTCGTGGAGCGCCTCGCGGGTGCGAACAGCTCACCCGCCGGCCTCGTGGTCGCGCCCACGCGCGAGCTCGCCGCGCAGATCGTGACCGAGCTGACAGATCTCGCCGCCGCCAAGAGCCTGCGTGTGGCCGCTGTCTACGGAGGCGTGGGGATCCAGGCGCAGGCCGCGAGAGCCAAGCGTGCATCGATCGTGGTGGCCACCCCCGGGCGGCTCGAGGATCTGCTGGCACGGGGAACCTTCAGCCTCGCGCAGGTTCAGATGCTCGTGCTGGACGAGGCCGATCGGATGCTCGACATGGGCTTCCGCCCCGCGGTCGATCGGATCGTCGGCGCCTGCCCTGCGTCGAGGCAGACGCTGTTCTTCTCGGCCACGCTGGACGGGGTCGCTGGCGACCTCGCCAGCCGCTACACCTCGCGTGCGATCGTGCACGAGCAGCGTGCGCGATCCGGCCGGGCGGAGGCGCTCGTGGAGCACCGTTTCGTCCCTGTCCGCGGCGAGCAGCGCGTGGAGGCGCTCGTGGAGCAGCTCGAAACCGACCGTGACAGGGCGATCGTGTTCGTCCGCACCAAGCGCGGTGCCGACCGCCTGGTGAAGCGTCTCGACAGCCGTGGCCTTCGCGCCGTCGCGATCCACGGCAACAAGTCCCAGAGCCAGCGCGACCGTGCGTTGTCGCGGTTCCAGTCGGGCGCGATCGACACGCTGGTCGCCACCGACCTCGCCGCGCGGGGGATCGACGTCGAAGGCGTCTCGCACGTGATCAACTTCGATCCGCCTGCAGATCACCACACCTACATCCACCGGATCGGGCGAACCGGGCGCGCCGGCAACCGCGGCGTCGGGGTGACGCTCGTCGGGGCCGGGGAGAGCCAGGAGATGCGCCGCCTGGCAGGACGACTCGGCCTCAGCCACGGCCTCGCAGGCGCGACGAAGGGCGGCGAGGGCACACCGGCCGCACCGCGTAGGCAACGACCCCGCGGCCGCCACCCTGCCGGCCGCTGAGGCCGCCCCACTCCGGCGCAGCGGAGGTCGAGCCCCGGAGACCCGGGACCGGATACGCGGCTCGGCCGAGCATGGCCGCATCGGTAGTTTCGCGCTGAGCGCTGCACCGTTGTCCTGATGTCGGGACCGCTGCCGCCGCCTAGGCTCGCGCCGACCGGACTGATCCGACGACAGCTCCGGCAACGTGACCCGAGAGGTGGTGGCACGAATGTCCGACGGTGCGCACATGGGTACAGGAGGGTGGATCCTCGGCGGCGTGCTGACGGCGCTCTCGGTCGCGCTGCTCGTCGTCGCGATCATCTGGCTCGTTCGGGTCTCGCGGGCGGGCAACGGACCCTCTCGCGGCGAGGTCGGTGGCGGCTCTGCCCGGGACGTACTCGACCGGCGGCTGGCGTCGGGCGAGATCGACGCCGACACATATCGACGCTTGCGTGCTCTGCTTGCAGAGCCGCACACGAGCCCGCCCGCCGGATGATCGCGCCGCTCTACGACGGGACAGCGACGTTCCGGCCCGACATCGGAGACACTGCAGCGGTGAACGAGCGACAGCGTTTCTCGGCCGATGAGGCGCGGGCGATCGGCGAGCGGATCGGCATCGCATGGGAGCACTCGCGGTTTGACGTCGAGCAGTTCCGCATGGGCCTGGAGGTGGAGCTGGAGCATGGACGCCACGACTCCGCGACCAATGTGACGGACGATGACGAGATCGCCACCGGCAAGATCGCATGGGCCCACCTCAACGAGTTTCCCGACTACTACTCACGGCTGGCCAGGATGGAGGCCGAGGCGGAGGAGTACTGGGCCACACGCGAGGCGGAGTGATCGCGATGGCCGACGGATCGGCCCACTCAGGACGGGTGATCTTCGCGGCCACAGCGGGATGATCGCGGTGTTCTTCGCGTTCGACCTGTAAGCACCGGAACACCGAGGATGAGACGCCGCGCTGGGCCCGACGGGTTCTTCCCGGGGTCAGCTTCGGTGGCATGACTGCGGGAAACCCCTGAGAGGCCGGTCGGGCATACGCGGAAGACGTGATCCCAGCCTCGCGGTTGACTTGCTCATGTGAGAACGAGCAATCAGACAGAGGGGTGATCATGCACGCCACCGAGCCCACCAAAGAGCAGGAGGTACACGACCAGGAGGAGTTCGACGAGGCCGTCAACCGCGACGGGAAGATCGTGCTCGAGTGGCTCGCGGGGCTCGGCGTGGTCGCCGCGCTGTTGATGTCGATCCTCGCGCTGAGCAAGAGCAGCGAACGCAACACCGTCACGGTCACGAACGGTGCGGCCCCGCCGGCTACGAGCTCCACCTCGGTGCCCGCAACGGCGAGCCTGCCGCCGAAGACGATCAGCCTGAAGGTGGTGCCAGGAGGGAAGGTCGGCCCCGACGGCGCCAAGCACGACACGTTCACGAAGACGGAATTCGCGGTGAAGGTCGGGCAGAAGCTCGACCTGCGGATCGACAACACCGACGAAGGCGAACACAGCATCACCTCGCCCGAGATCGGCGTGAACATCATCGTCAAACCGGGCGTCCACACCTACGAGGTGGTGGTCAAGGAAAAGGGCCGGTTCTCGTGGTTCTGCGTGATCCCGTGCGACGAGGACACCAACGGCTGGGCGATGCAGCACGCCGGCTACATGGCCGGCTACATCACCGCAACCTGAGCTGGTTGTCTCGGCTGAGCGCTCTCTCTTGCTGCGGTGATACGGGGGTATGACGACCGCCGTGTGGAACCGGTGAGGCCTCCCGCGGGGCTCATGGCTACCGTCTCGGGATCGTGCGAATCGGGATCCTCACCGGCGGCGGCGACTGCCCGGGGCTGAACGCCGTGATCCGGGCGCTGGTGCGTCCCGGCATCGCGGACGGCCACGAGTTCGTGGGGTTCCGCCGGGGCTGGGCGGGCGTGCTGGCCGATGACGCCTTCGAGCTGGGCTACGAGAGCACCGTTGGGATCCTCACGCGCGGCGGCACGATCCTCGGTGCGTCGCGCACCAACCCCTACGCTGACGGGGCCGACGGGACCGCGCTGGTCGCTGCGACGCTCGCGCGGCGCGGGATCGACGTGCTCGTCCCGATCGGTGGCGATGACACGCTGGGCGTAGGCCTGCGCCTGCACGACGATGGCGTCCGCGTGGTGGGCGTCCCCAAGACGATCGACAACGACCTGGGCGGGACCGACGTGACGTTCGGGTTCCAAACGGCGGTGCAGATCGTCAGCGACGCGATCGACCGGCTGCACACCACCGCTGAGTCGCACGACCGCGTGATGGTCGTCGAGGTGATGGGCCGCCAGGCGGGTTGGATCGCCGCGCACGCCGGGATCGCGGGGGGCGCGGACGCGATCCTCGTGCCGGAGAGGCCGTTCGACATGGACGAGCTCGCGCGGCACCTCCGCCGGCGGCACGCGCGCGGCCGCAGCTTCTCGATCGTGGTCGTGGCCGAGGGCGCCAAGCCCACCGGCGGCAGCGCGGGCGGCGAGACGGTGACCCGCGATGCCAGCCGCGACGCGTTCGGCAACGCCCGCCTCGGCGGGATCGGCGTGATGCTCGAGCGCGAGCTCGAGTCCCGAACCGGGTACGAGACGCGCGCCACGATCCTCGGCCACGTGCAGAGAGGCGGGTCCCCCGTCGCCTACGATCGCGTGCTCGCGACCAGGTTCGGCGTGGAGGCACTTCGTGCCGCCGTCGGAGGGCGCTCCGGGGTGATGGTGGCGCTCGACGGAACCGAGACCGTGCAGGTTCCGCTTGCCGACGCGCTCGGGTCGCGGCGCCTGCTCGACCCGGGCCTCTACGAGACCGCCGAGCTGTTCTTCGGCTGAGGTCGTGAAGAGGCGCGAGGGCGCGGCTGGTGAGGCGGACTCCACGGGTAGCGTTCCTCGCCTGCAGCACGCGCTCATGGAGCGGCCGAGCCCTGCTGCACGGACTACGTAGTTCTCCCCCACGCTCGGCGGGTTTCCTCGGCTGGCGCGTGCGCAGCCGGCGCGTAGTTTGCCGGGTATGACATCAGCAGCCAAGAACCCAAGGAAATTTCGCGTCGTGATCGCCGGCGGCGGCATCGCCGCCCTGGAGGCGGCCCTCGCGCTCTCCGAGCTCGCAGGGGCCCGCGTCTCGATGACGGTGCTCGCCCCGAACGACGAGTTCGTCTACCGGCCGATGACGGTTCGCGAGCCGTTCGCCTACAGCGCGGCGGCGCGCCACCCGCTCGCCTCGATCGTGAGGGACGCGGGAGCCGGGCTGGTCGCGGACGAGCTGGGCTGGGTGGAGCCCGGGAAGCAGCTCGTGCACACAAAGGGCGGGATGGACCTTCCCTACGACGCGCTCGTGCTCGCGCTCGGAGCGAAGCTCCGCCCACGCTACGCGCACGCGGCCACCATCGATGACCGGCGGATGGACGAGACGCTCCACGGCTTGGTCCAGGACGTGGAGATGGGCTACGTGAAGACCGTCGCGTTCGTGGCACCGGGCCGGATGGCGTGGCCGCTGCCGCTCTATGAGCTCGCGTTGATGACCGCCGGGCGCGCGTACGACATGAACGTGAATCTCGAGGCGGCGATCGTGACGCCCGAGGACAAACCTCTGGCGGTGTTCGGGCAGGAGGTCAGCGACGGCGTCGCCGCACTGCTCGCCGGAAAAGACATCACCGTGATCACCTCCGGTTACGCCGAGGTTCCCGCGCAGGGCGAGGTCGTGGTCAACCCCGGTGAACGGCGCCTGGCACCGGAGCGGGTGATCGCGCTGCCGGAGCTCTATGGCCCGTCCGTCCGCGGCCTGCACGTCGGCGAACACGGGTTCATCCGCGTTGACAAGTTCTGCCGGGTTCCCAACGCCGGACCGGTCTTCGCCGCAGGCGACGCGGTCGACTTCCCCATCAAGCAGGGTGGCGTCGGAGCACAGCAGGCCGACGTGGTCGCCGAATCGATCGCGCAGCTCGCGGGTGTGGACATCGAGCCGCGGGCCTTCAACCCGGTCATCCACGGCGTCCTGCTGACCGATGAGCGCCCGCGCTACCTCGCAGCGAAGCTCACCGGCGGTCACGGATTCGTCTCGCAGTTCAGCGACACGCCGATCGACGGGGTCACGCAAAAGGTGGCGGCGAGGTACCTCGCGCCGTACCTGGAGACGCGTGAAGGCGCGGTCCCCGCGTGAGTGGCGCGGAGCGGAACGCGCGCGCGCTCGCGCACAGCCGGCAGGCCGAGAGCGGCGCGCGCCGATGAGCGCCGGAGTCGTTCCGGCCGACGCCGAACGTGATCGCTGCTGACGCGCAACTCGTGAGGCAGCCCGGGGTGCGATGCCGGTAGCTTCGTCCGGAGAAGCTCACCCGGAGTGGGCCGAGCGCGATCGAAGGACCATGAGCGATGGAAACTCCCGGGAAGGCGACAGCAGCAGGCATCCTCGTCACGCTGCTCGTGTCGCTCCTCGTGGTTGCGAGCGCCGACGCCGCGACCTACTAAGCATGCGTGAGGAAGAGGGGCGGCGCGATGCGGCTCGTCGCACGTGGAGCGCACTGCAAGCGCAGCGAGCGGAAGATCTCGTTCAACAGCACGGGCAGTCCCGGGAAGAACGGGCTGAACGGACGCAACGGGACCAACGGCACCAACGGCACGAACGGCGCGACCGGCTTCACCACGACCCTCCCCAAGGGTCAGAGCGAGATGGGCACCTGGGGTGCGCTGTCAACCGGATCCACGGCGGGATACTCGGCGATCAGCTTCACGATCCCCCTCGCAGCGGCTCCCGCCGTGACGGTCACGGAGGCGACGTCGGAAGGCCCGAAACCCCCGTGTGCCGGCACCGTTGCCAGACCGACCGCTGAAGCGGGTCACCTGTGCATATACATCGACACGAGGCACTTCGGCGGCTCGGTGGGAGTGCTCGATCCGGTTACCGGAGAAGCAGGCGCGGAGACCTTCGGCACGCTCGTCAGCGTTTTCTTCGCGCCCATGGACGGGACCTGGGCGGTCACCGCCTGAGGCTGGCTCGAGCACGCGGCGACGCCTCCGCTATCCCTCCGGCCAGAGGACGGCCTCGAGCGGGTTCCGCTCGACGTAGCGCTGGGCGAGGTTCGCGATCAGCAGACCCGCGTGCGGCGCCCAGCGCGCAGAGCTCCCCGCGAGGTGGCGGACCAGCCGCCCGTGCGTCGTCGTTCCCCGCCGGCCGACGATGAACGACCAGGGCTGCGAGTTGCCGGCCGAGGGCGCCCAGCGTGCTGCTTCGAGGATCAGGAGCGCGTCGTCCTCGTGCACCACGTGGTCGGCGTCGAAGGCGGTCGGGCTCCAGCGGCCCGCGAGGAGAGGATGCAGGGAAGGGTGATGCACGCAGCTTCAGCGTAGGGAGGCTGGGGCGTCCCACGAGCATCTCGGCGACAGCCTGCGCCGTTGTCATGCGATCCGTCGCGCGAGGGGGTATCTCGTAGGACATGTCGAGACCGACCGTCGCGACGATCGGCGTCTACGGCGCCTCGCTGGACACCTTCCTCGCTGCGCTGGCCGGCGCGAACGTGTCGTTGCTGGTTGATGTGCGCCAGCGGCGCGGGGTGCGCGGCCGCGAGTACGCGTGGGCGAACTCGCTTCGCCTGCAGGCTGCGCTGGCGGACGCCTCGATCGAGTACCGCCACCACATCGAGCTCGCGCCGACCACGGAGCTGCGCCAGCTGCAGTACCGCGAGGACGAAAGGCTCGGCGAGGGCAAGCGCAGTCGCAGCCTGCTCGCGCCGGAGTATCGCCGCCGTTACGTGCAGGAGATCCTCGATCGCGCCGACATGGACTCCTTCGCCGCGAGCCTTCCACGCCGGCATGCGGCAGCTCTGCTGTGCGTCGAGCGCGACGCCCGCGCCTGTCATCGGTCGCTGATCGCGGAGCGGCTGGCTCGCGAGCACGGCGCGCGCGTCCTCGACCTCCTGCCGTGAGCCCGCCCCGGGAGAGCCACGCGTCTCCCCCATGGCTCCCCGCATCGCCGCCCTCGAGACGAGCGCCGCGACCGTCGTCGGCCACCCTGCCCCCTGCCCCCTACCGCCCGCAGACGGTTATGGCGTCGCCGAACGCGCTGAGGTCGTGCCGGCCATTCGGCCCCCAGGAATCGAACTGGCACTCGACCGTGAGGCCTCGCTCTGCTGCCAGGGCGGCGAACAGCCCGCGCGACATCGGGGATCGCCAGCCCACACGGGAGGGCACCTGGCCGCGGTTGCGACCGTCTGCGTGGTGCAGCACGGCGATCCCGCCCGGCACGAGCACCCGCGCGATCTCGTCGAGGTAGCCCGCCTGGTCCGCGGGCGCGACGTGCACGAGCACATCGAACGACCACACCGCGTCGATCGAGGCGTCCGCGACGCCGGGCAGATCGTTGCCCGAGGACTGCACGTACTCGACGCGAGGATCGGCGCCGAACAGCTCGCGGCACAGCTCGAGTGGGCGCGCGCTCACATCGACGAGAACCAGACGTGAAGAGCGCGCCAGCAGCGACGCCGACCAGCGGCCACCACCCGGGCCGATCTCCAACACAGCCGAGTCGGCGGGGATCCATCGCTCCAGCACGTGCTCGACCAGGGCGGCGCGCCACTCCGCAGACGCGTTCCACTCCTCGCCCCGCCCGCTCCAGTCGTACTCGGTCCACCGCCGTCGGTTCTCGCTCGCGGAGTTGTCCCGCCAGCGGCGGTGCGCCGGACCCAACACGAGCTCGCGCTGCTCGCGCTCCAGACGCCGGTCCTGGACCGCCCACCGCATCTGCCGCACGGACCGTCGCGCGAGGCCGGCGAGCCGCCGGACGGGGAGCGTCGAGGGGCGAACAGCAGAGCTTGGTGGGCGGCCGGCCACCGGGCGAGTCTACGGGGAGGCTTCCGGCCGATCACGGCCGCCGAGCGATCAGTCCTCCGGAAGCGCAGCGAAGTCACGCTTGGCCTGCCGGTACCACCCCATCCCGGCGAGGGGGCGCTTCCAGCGGCCCTTCATCTCCTCCAGCGCCGCTCGATGCGTCTCATCGCCGGCGGCGACCACCTCGTTGAGGTGTCGGTCCTGCGCCTTGATCACGTCGTTCGCGGTGGCTCCGTGATGGGCGACATCGCAGGGGCCGCCGAGTTCTCTGCACGTCATCGTCTTCACAGGATCACGCTCCTTGGTCGGGTCTCCATCGGCAGACGGTGGGATCGTCGCCGCGTCTGTCTTTGAGACGAACGGACCATGCGTAAATCGACAGGGCCGCAGCAGGCGCGGTCCGAGGGCCCATCCATTCGTCCGGTCGGGGGTCGGTGCCCCCGTACCCTGTCGAGCATGGCATTGCTGGGGCGAACGCCGACACGGCGCCCTGTCGAGGTCTGCGAGGGGGTGCCCGCACTGGTCGCCGTCCTGGGCGAGGCCGGGTCGATCGCATACGCCACGAGCGGCTTCGTCGACCGGTTCGATGTCCGCGACGGCATCCTCGCTTCGTTCCCCGACGAGGTCGAGCTGATCATGACCGGCCAGGCGGACCACGTGCCGGTCTCGCTGGACGGCGTCGACGCCAGCCTCGACGCGGTGATCGACAAACAGCGTCGGCGCCTGGCCGTCCTCATGATCGCCCCCGACGGTGGTGACCCCGGTAGCGAGACGGTCAGCCCGGTGTTCGACGAGCCCCTCGACGACAGTCCCGCGATCCTGTGGCTGAAGGACCTCGACGGGCGCTATCTGCGTGTGAACCAGCGCTACCTCGACCAGATCGGAACAGATGCGGAGAGCGTGTGCGGCCGCACCGATCCCGAGCTCACCGCCGCGGGATCGATCGAAGGCCTGCGCTTGGAGGACGAGGACCTCGCCACCTCCCAACCGCTCGAGCTGGAGTACCTGATCGGCGCATTCGAAGAGCGGCCCGCGCTCGCGGCTCTCCGGTTCGCGCTGCGCGACGCCGACGGGCAGCCGACCGCGACGTGCAGTGTGGCCGCACCGCTCGCAGACGCGGCGCTCGCGCGGTCGGAGTGCGACCGCCTGATGAGGCTCGATCGGTGGCGGCGCCTGGACGCATCGGCGATCCGCCAAGAGCTGCTCGACGAGTGGGACCTGACGCTCAGCGACGGAAGCTGGGGCCCGCCGCTGGACCGCGACGAGCGGGTCGCGGCCGCGCTTGCCGAGCGCGACGAGGCGCTCGCCGCGGCCACGCGCCTCGAGCGGGAGCTGCTGGACGAGCGGGAGGAGCTCAGCAGCCTGCGCGCCAGCTCCGAACAGGCCGCCGAGCGGGCCAACGACCTCGATGGCGCCGTCGCGGCCTCCGAGGCGCGAGCGAAGGAGCTCGACGGCGCGGTGGCGGCCGCCGAGACCCGCGCCAACGACCTGGAGAGCGCGGTCGCGGCCGCCGACGCCCGCGCCAGCGAGATGCAGGACGCCGTCGCCGCCGCCGAGACCCGCGCCAACGACCTCGAGAGCGCCGTCGCGGCCGCCGACGCCCGCGTCACCGAGCTCCAGGGCGCCGTCGCGGCCGCCGAGGCCCGCGCCAAGGAGCTCGAGCACGAGGCGGCAGCCGCCAGGTCGCGAGCCGAGGAGCTCGACGGCGCCGTCGCGTCCGCCGAGGCGCGAGCCAAGGAGCTCGACGGCGCCGTGGCGGCCGCCGAGGCCAGAGCGGACGAGCTCGCGCAGTCGCTCGCCCGCGAAGAGACGCAGGTGAACGAGCTTCGCGCCGAGCTCGCAGCAGCTCGAGCAGAGCTCGAGGAGCACGTGCTGCCCGCGGATGGCGCTCGGACCGAAGAGTCCGCGCCCGCAGACGACGACGGCCCACGCTGGGGCACGGGCGCGCAGCACGCGTTCTCGGCCGCACTCGCGAGCGCCACCGAGTGGCGCTCGGTGCTCGAGCAGGCGATCGGCACGCTCGGCACCGAGGGGGGATGGGACGCGACGATCGCCTGGTGCAGCGAGCGACCGTCCCGCTCGTTGAGGTGCGGGTTCATCTGGCGGCGCGACCCCACGGAGCTGACCTCATTCGAGAGCCGCGCGTGGAAATGCGTGGTGGATCCCGCGACCGCGGAGTTCGGTCGCGCGCGCAACCGCACCGCCACCACGTGTCTGCTCGATTTGCAGTCGGCCGAGGACCCGCTGCTGAGAGCGGCCGGGCAGGAGGGCATCGGCTCGGCGATGCTGGTGCCGATCAGCGACGGCGGCGACATGATCGCGATGCTCGGGCTGCTGGCTCGCGGCACGACCATGCCGAACCCCGACCTGCTCGTCTCGCTCGACGCGATCGCGCTGCAGCTGGTCGCACTCGCACGGCTGCTGAAGTTCACCGACGACCGCACGTGGCGGATCGGCCGGTTCTGAGCACCCGCGAGACCGACGCGGCGGCGCTCGGGGTCGCCCCGGCGGGGCGGCGCGGACGGCGATGCCCCTAACCTCGTCGCTGATCAGCAGTGGCAGCGATCGACATACGTCCCGTGGCCGTCGAGCAGACGGGACCGCTCCGGCGGGCGATCCTGCGTCCTCAGGAGAGCGTGGACGATCTCGCGGACTCCGAGCCCGCGCACGCCTTCGCGGTGGGCGCCTTCGACGGTGACGAGCTGGTCGCGGTCGGGCTGATCGGCCCGGACGCCTCCA
>JAICYC010000112.1 GCA_025934395.1 Solirubrobacteraceae bacterium
CCCCGTGAGCGTGACCGGCAGCGGAACGTACGCAACGCCCGACGGCGCCACGCCGACCACCCCCGGCACCTACTACTGGGTGGCGAGTTACAGCGGTGACGCCAACAACAGCCCCGTCTCCAGCGGCTGCGCGGATGAGCCGGTCACCGTCGCAGCGATCGCCGTGCTGCCCGAAAAAGCAGAATCCGGCTCGGCCACGCCGACCGGTCCCGCCGAGTGCGTGTCGAGGTCGACGCAGGTGTACATCACCGGCCACCAGATCGCCACCGCGACCTTCTACGTCGACGGGCGCAGGATGAAGACCGTCGCCAAGGCCGACCGCCGCGGGCGTTACGGCATCAAGCTGAACGGACGCAAGCTGCGCTACGGCGCCCACCGGATCAAGGTCGTCGTGGTGTTCACCGCGACCAGCGAAACGCGGCCCGTGACACTGCACATGGCCGTCGTGCGGTGCCGGCCCGCCGTGCCCAGGTTCACGGGCTGAGCGGCGCGGAGCAGACGCCGGCGCCTGGCGGCCTCTACTCCTCCAGCCCCACGGCTTTGAGGGCCTCGGCGCGGTCGAGGAAGATGCGAATGCGACTCATCTTGCCGTCGATGAAGTCGTAGACGTTGGCGCTGTCGGCAGCGGTCACGAGCCCACTGCTGCGGCCGGTCGATTCGATCCGCAGAAGGGCGAGGGCCGTGCTGTCGCCGATCGCTTGAACGCGCTGCACATCGATCCGAAAGTCAGGGCCTATGTCCTCGATGTCGGTGAAGAACCGCTTGATCCCCTTCGCCCCCAGATATTCGGACCCGGCCATGGGCAGCAGCAGCTCGACGTCCTCGGTACAGCAGGCGAGGTATGCCTCGATGTCCCGCGCATTGATCGCCGCGATCGCCCTCCCGACCGTCTCCACGTTCTCCTGCGACATCGCCCGCCCAGTATCCCAGGGCGCTGATGCCTGACCTCTCCCGTCTGCGCCGTGACCGCGAGACAGAGGTCGTCGTCGCATGACAGTCACCGCGTCTTCCTCGAGAGCCGGAGAGGGGACTCGAACCCCTGACCCCCTGTTTACAAGACAGGCGCTCTACCAGCTGAGCTACTCCGGCAACCAGGCCGATTCTACGGCCGGGCTCGCGCGGCTCGGGACTCCGTGACAGCGGCACCCGGGAACGCAGAAGCCCCCACCGGACGGATCCGGCGGGGGCTCTGCCCTTGGGGAGGCTTGCGCCCTACGGCGCGGAGCTCAGAGGTGCTGCTGCGTGCACCCCTACCGGCTGTAGGGGTCGTAGTAGACGTCGTCGATCTGCCACGCGCCGCCGGTGGCCTGGAAGACCAGTTCGACCTGGAGCTGGCTGCCGAGGCTTTCCGCGAGCATCGGCACCTGCAGGTCGAGCAGCTCGACGGGGCTCACCGACCAGCTCGTGTTGGAGAGCACCCCCGACGCGAGCCCCAGCGACGCGACGGGGATCGTGTGGACGTCGCCTTCGTTGTTCGTGTAGCGGACGGACACGTTCAGCGCGCCGTGGCCGCTCACGTTGCGCGCGAAGAAGCGGAACGTGGGCTGTTCGATCGCCGCGCAGAACGCGGGGGAGGAGGCTTCTCCGCCGGCCGCGATCGCAAGCGAGCTGCTGCCGCCCGCGACGCTGTAGCTCTCGTTGCCGGACACCACGCCGGCGCGTTCGAGCGTCCAGCCGGGTGCGCCGTTCTCGAACGAGCCGCCGGACACGGCGGTGTATCTCGAGAGGTCGAGGAAACGCGCGAACGGCATCGAGGACGACGTGGACGCGCACGAGGGCGCGAGCGCGGCGCTCGCAGTGCCGGGGATCGCGCCGCCGACGGCCAGCACCCCGAACACCGTGATCGCGAACCTGCGCAGTGCCTTGGACCTGAACAACTTGGACATCACAACCTCCCTGGTCAATCTGCACGCCCTGCGGGCCTCTGTTGCTGCGTTGCTCATGGCCCTGATTTCGGGAGGGCGATATGGATCCATGAGAAGGGACGACACGGACTGGCCACAAGGACTACGCCGGGTCGTCCCGGGAGGACGACACGCGTGTCGTCCCTTTGGGACGACAGCGATCGGGGGGATTCGCAAAAACCCGCACCGGAATGCGGTGATCGGGGGGTAGAGCGCCTGTAACACCGCTCGGTCACCCGGTGTATCTGAGGCATGGGACATCTGCGGCCAAAGATCGTGAGCGAGCTGCCGTCCTCTGCGCATCACCCGCCGGAGCGGGAGCGGCGGATCGACCTGACCCGCTTCCGCAACCGCTCGCTGCAGAGCGGCGTGAACCCGTTCGTCTACTGGCCTGCCCGCGCGATCCTGGTGCCGGCGTTCCTCCTCTATCTGCGCATGCAGCGCATCGGCCGCGAGCACCTGCCCCGCACAGGTCCCCTGCTGCTCGCGTCGAACCACCGCAGCTTCCTGGACCCGTTCCTGATCGGCACGATGGTTCGCAGGCCCGTCTACTACATGGCCAAGCGCGAGCTGTTCGAGAAGCGCTGGCAGGCCTGGCTGCTGAACGCGCTGGGCGCGTTCCCGGTGGACCGCGGCGCGGGCGACGGCGACGCGATGGCCACCGCGCGCGCGATCCTCGAGCGCGGCGACTGCGTTGTGATCTTCCCCGAGGGGACGCGCATCCGCTCGGGCGGCCTGGCGGACCCCAGGCGCGGCATCGGGCGCCTGGCGCTCGAGACGGGCGCGCCGGTCGCACCGATCGCGGTGCTGGGCTCAGAGAACGTGCGCAAGGGTTGGCGGATCCGGCCGCGCAAGGTCCGGGTGCGCGCGGGACGGCCGCTGACGTTCCCGCGCCTGGAGCGCTCCTCGCCGAACCTCGCAGCGGGTGTCACGCAGCGCGTGTGGGCGTG
This sequence comes from Solirubrobacteraceae bacterium, assembly GCA_025934395.1. Classification (GTDB taxonomy): domain Bacteria; phylum Actinomycetota; class Thermoleophilia; order Solirubrobacterales; family Solirubrobacteraceae; genus Palsa-744. The sequence goes on from JAICYC010000112.1 coordinate 2,855, forward strand.
CGTGAGCCTGCAGTGGGAGTGGCTCGGAGGCGAGCCGCGGGCGGCAGACGGCGTCGAGCAGCGGCACGCCGGCGAGGGCGTCTCGCGAGCTGCGTAGGCCGCGGACCCGGCGCGCGGGTAGTGTGCAATGAGTGAGCGAGCAGACGGGCACGAAGTCCAAGGCGCAGCTCGACGCGGAGTTCTCCGAGCTGTACAGGGCGCACCTGCGCGACGTCTACAGCTACGCGTACTACCGCGTGGGCGACCACCACGACGCGGAGGACCTCACCGAGCAGACGTTCCTGCAGGCGTACCGGCACTTCGAGCGCGCCCAGCGCGAATCGCACGGCCGCCCGCTGCGTCCGTGGCTGATCCGGATCGCGCACAACCTCGCTGCGAACCTGTACCGCGACCGCTCACGCAAGCCCGCCTCGCCGATCGACGAGACAACGACGATCGCGGCGCTGCACACGACGGAGCAGCTCGTGGAGGGACGCGACGAGCTGAGCAGGGTGCTCGAGGGCGTGCAGCTGCTTCCGGACGACCGCCGCGAGGCGCTGATCATGCGCTTCGCGCTGGGAATGGACAATCGCGAGATCGCGCGCGCGCTCGGACGCTCGGACGGCGCCACGAAGGTGCTGATCCACCGCGCGATCAAGCAGCTCGAGGAGATCGTGGGAGATCGCTCGGCGGGCGCCGGCGCGGATGCGCGCCCGTCCTCGAACGGCGCATCGGCGGAGGCCCACCGCGGTGAGTGAGGCGGCCACCAACCTCGAGGGCCTGCTGCGGGAAGCGCTGATCCCGATCGAGCCGCCGGAGGGCCTTGCCGAAAGGCTCGAGAGCACGCTCACGAGCATCACCGAGATGGCCGCCGACGAGCTCGAAGCGTGGGAGCTCTCGGCGATGCGCGACCCGCGCAACTGGGTGCGGCCGACGGCGGCGCTCGTGGCGGGCGGCGCGGCGGCCTCCGCGCTCGTGCTGCTGCGGGCACGCAGGCGGGCTGCTCACAGCCGGCGCGGCCTCGGGGGCGGCGTGGATCTCACCTCGCTGGGACGCACCGCGGAGAGCGCCCTGCGCGACCTCGAGAGCGAGGCGCGCAAGCTGCTCGGCGACCGCTGAGCCGCGCTCGCGCGCGCACGCGCCGGGAGCCCGCTTGACGGCTAGCTAGGCTGCACTCCTCTCCGCCATGGCCACCTGCTATCGCCATCCCTCGCGCGAGACGGGGGTCTCGTGCTCGAACTGCGGGCGGCCGATCTGCCCCGACTGCATGACCACGACGCCCGTGGGGATGCGCTGCCCGGAATGCGCCAAACAACGCACCCAGGTGCGGCGGATGCGCGACATGCCGACCATCCCGCGCGCGACGTACGCGCTGCTGGTGATCAACGTGGCGGCGTTCCTGGCCGAGCAGGGCCAGTTCTCGGTGTACTCGTCGAACAGCCTGCACGGCACGGTGATCAACGAAGGGGTGCTGTTCCGCGCGGCGATCGCGGAAGGCCATCAGTACTGGCGTCTGGTGACCTCCGCCTTCCTGCACGAGAACCTGCTCCACATCGGCTTCAACATGTACCTGCTGTACCTGCTCGGCATGATGCTCGAGCCCGCGATCGGCACGGTGCGCTTCGCTGCGATCTACTTCACCTCGCTGCTCGCGGGCTCCTTCGGCGTGGTGTTCGCGACCGCTGCGCCGAGCCTCGGCGCCTCCGGCGCTGTGTTCGGCTTGATGGGCGCGGCTGCGGTGGAGCTGCGCGCGCGTCGGATAAGCGTGTGGCAGTCCGGCATCGGCGGGCTGATCGTGATCAACCTGATCCTCAGCTTCAGCCTGGCGAACATCTCGGTGGGCGCCCACGTGGGCGGACTGATCGGCGGCGCGCTGGCGGCGCTGGCCGTGCGAACGGCCGACTCGCGGCAGCTGCCCGCGCTCGGGTACCTCGCGTGCCTGGCGCTCGCGGCGGTCTCGGTGGCGGGCGCGATCGCGATCTCGCACGCCTCCGCCACCGGGCTCGCCTGAGCGGTCGGGGCGGGGGACACGCCCGCGCTCGCAGCCGTCAGGCGTGTGCGCGGAGCGCGACCTCGATCGCCTCCGCACCCGCGGGCGCCGCATCGAACAGCTCGGGGTGCAGGATGTGCGCGAGCAGCTCGAGGCCATCCACCAGGCGTGGTCCCGGGCGGGAGAAGTACGCCGAGGCGTTCACGGCCAGGACCCGCTGTGCGCCGAGCGTGAGCAGCGGCTCGGTGAACGCGAGCGCCTCCGCGTGGGCGCGCTCGGCGTCGTAGCCGCACGGCATCGCCACCACGATCTCCGGCGCGGCTGCGGCGAGCTCCTCCCACGAGACGGTCTGCGACGGCTCGCCGGGCATCCCCAGGACGTCCTCCCCGCCGGCGAGCTCGATCAGCTGCGGCGTCCAGTGGCCGGCGATGAACACGGGGTCGAGCCACTCCACCGCCGCCACCCGCGGCCTGCGCGCATCGCGCGTGGCGAGACGCACGCGGTCGATGCGCTTGGCGGCCCCCTCGATCACCTCGACGCCCGCGTCACGCACCCCGGTCGCCTCCGCGACGGTGCGCACGTCCCCGAGCGCCTCGCCGAGCGTGTGCGGGTCGAGCGAGATCACCTGCGGCTGGCGGGGGAGCTCGGCGGCGATCGCAGCGACCTC
>JAICYC010000144.1 GCA_025934395.1 Solirubrobacteraceae bacterium
CTTCCTGCTCGAGCTCGACCGCGGCAGCGAAGACCACTACCGGCTGCGTCAGAAGGCGCGCCGCTACGACAAGGCCCTGCCGCGCAGCCCGCTCGCTGACGAGGAGCCGCTGCTCCTCATCACCGTGCCCAGCCAGCTGCGGCGCGACAACGCCGCCGCCGCCCTCGCCGGCAGCGACGTTCCGATCCGCGTCGCCGTCTGGACACCCAAGCATTCGCCGCTCGCGCTGCTGCGCGACGCCTTCGACGACTTCCACACCCATACCGACAACCGATCGTTCGACATGGCTCCTCTGCCGGCCCCAGATGACTGACCAACACCACCAACACATCAACGGCCAGGCCGCTCGCGGTCTGGCCCTGCGCCCAGGACGCGGCCAACCGCGCCTGGGGCAACCGACGCGCACCGGTCGAAATCGCCCGGCGCGCGATCGAGACCTACAGCGAACCCGGCGACCTCGTCGTCGACCCGCTCTGCGCCGACCCAAACCTGCCGGTCGTGCTCGAAGCGATCCGGCAGGAGCGAAACGCCGCCGGCGTCATCGGCCACGACGTCGACGACTTCCGCGAGCTCGACCAGCGCGTCCAGTCCGCACACGCCGACGGTGCGGCCGGTGAGGCCGTGCTGCTGCGCGGCGATCCGCCCCAGCTGCCGCGGCTGCTCGCCGCGCAGGCCGACAGCCTCCTACGCGATCGACGTCAGCTGCACCCCGCCGTCGGCGTCCATCCGGGCGGCAGCGCCGACCTGATCCTCGTCTTCCTTCCGGCCGTGCTGCTCCTCGGCCGGCAGGAGAACACCCGTCGCTGGCACACCCGCTTCGACGCCCTCGACGTGCTGAGCGCGGCCGCGACCGTGCTGCGGCCGGGCGGCTACCTCGTCGCCGTCAGCACCGGCGACGAGCTGCACGGGAGTGGCCGCGATCCCGGCAGCGAGACCGTCTCGCTCTGCGCGGAACTCGGGCTCCGCTACTGGCAGCACATCGTCGCGCTGCTCGTCCCGATCGACGACGGCCAACTGAAAGCGTCCCCCCGGCGGCGTCGGCGCCGCGGCGCCGATCCGACGTCGCCGCAGATCGTGCACCAGAACGTGCACGTCTTCCGCAAGCCGACCGCCGCCGAAACGCGCACGGCCAGCCAGAACATCAACACGAGGCGGGCGGCATGACCGCCCACCTCACAAGGCGAGGCGACGAGGCTCGCGCGGGAGACGCGTCGCTACCTCGAGGCGGTCGAGACGTTCGCAGCGCTCGGGTCCGACCCGCACGCAGCTGCGCGCGCCCGCGCCGCACGCAAACGTCACATCGAAGCGCGCTCGCTACAGACGGCGCGGAAGGGGGTACGCAGGTGGATGCGCTAGAAACGCTCTCGGTCTGGCCGGTCGCACAACAACTCGCACGCGAGCAACGACGCCACCGCTACCTGCCCGAATCGAACGCGCACCCGGGCAAGATGCTGCCCGCACTCGCCCGCGAGGCAATCCGGCGCTACACACGACCGGGCGAGCTGGTACTCGACCCGATGTGCGGCATCGGCACCACCCTGGTCGAAGCCGCCCACCTCGAACGGCAAGCACTCGGCATCGAGCTCGAACCGCGCTGGGCCTCGCTCGCCGCCGCCAACATCCTGCACGCCGAACAGCAAGGAGCAGCAGGCAGCGCGATCGCCCTGCGCGGCGACGCCCGCCGGCTCGGCCGCGGACTGCTCAACGACTACCGCGACCGCTGCAGCCTGATCCTCACCTCACCGCCCTACGGCCCCTCAACCCACGGGCACGTGCGCAAGCACGCCGACCACGTCGAGAAGCTGAACGACCGCTACTCACGAAAC
>JAICYC010000064.1 GCA_025934395.1 Solirubrobacteraceae bacterium
AATCCCGCCCCCGCTATCGAGGCCGACCAGGGCGTAGGACTTGCAAGAGCCCTGCAAACAGGCCGACCGAGACCCGAAGGCCGTCCGTCAGGGCGGCCTTCGTCGTTGTGAAGGTTCGTTCATCGCGCCGGGAAACGGGTAGAGAAGCCCCCTGGGGTGACCGCGGTGGGGCACCCGTTTCTCGGTAGTCGAGCCTCGGGAGGTAGCCGGTGTCACGTCAGCTTGTTGCAGATGATCGAGTCCGACCTGCGGCGCCCGCACTTGCGGGGGTGGCGGCTGCGGCAGTGACACCTGCGGGAACGGCATCTGCGGGAACGGCACCGGCGGGAACGGCACCGGCGAGGCCGGCACCGGCGAGGCCGGATGCGGGGATCCGGCGTGTCGCCGCGGAGCAGATCCTGACGCGCGACGTCCGCATCGAGGGCGCGAACCGTGTGCTCGGCGAACTGACCCTGCGCGAGGTGCAACGGCGTGCCGAGGAGCTGCGCACCCTCGTCGCCTCGGGGACTCCGGCGCGCGCCGCCCTGCTCGCCCTCGCCTGGCATGAGCTGGGCGATGCGATGAAGCGCACCGGAGCCGTGATCGTGGCGGAGCTCGGCGAGAAGGAGCTCGTGCAGCTCGCACCGCGCCTCTCTGCCGTGCTGCCGTCGCCGCGCTGAGAGGTCTACGTGCTCTCGTAGGCGACGTGTGCGCCCGGGGTTGTCTCGCGAGGGACACGCGAGGAGGCGGCCAGGCACACGAGCAGGAACGCCGTTGCCATCACGAACGTGTCCGTGAAGCCCGTCACCGCGGGGTGTCCGCGGATCACGTGGTTGGCGATGAACGTCGCCGAGAGCTGTCCCCCCAGCGCGCCGCCGAGCGTGCGCATCACGGTGTTCATCCCGCTCGCGACGCCCGTCTGGTGGCTCGGCACGGCCTGCACCACGAGGTTGCCGAGGGCGGCGAACGCGAGGCCGATGCCGATGCCCATCAACGCGGCCGCGATCAGCAGGTCGTAGGGGTGATGGTGCTGGGCTGTCAGCAGCGCGAACGCAGCGGTCGCGAACACCGTCCCCGCCAGCAGCGCGCTGCGGGAGCCGAAGCGGGCGGCGATCGGGCCCGCGTACAGGCCGAGGATCGTCATCGCGATCGTCGATGGCAGCAGGTACAGCCCCGAGACGACCACCGAGGCGCCGAACCCGAAGCCGGTGCTCTTCGGCAGCTGTGCGATCTGCGGCAGCACGATGAACGACGAGTACATCCCGGCGCCGAGCAGGAACGCTGCGAGGTTCGTCGTCCACACTCCCTGCACGCGCATCATCGTCATGTCGATCAGCGGATGCTCGCTGCGCACCTCCACTGCGATCCACGCGCCGCAGATCGCGAGTCCCGCCGCCGTGAGCCCGATCGTCCGCGGCGAGCCCCAGCCCCACGTCGTGGTCTCGCTGATCGCGATCAGGACCGTCGACATGCCGACGGTCATCAGCGTCGCCGCGAGCCAGTTCACGCGGCCCGGGACGCGCACTGGCGACTCCGGGATCAAGCGCCAAGTCGCGATCCCCGCCACCACGGTCGTGAACAGGGGGATCCAGAACAGCCAGTGGTAGTCGAGATGCTCGACGATCACCCCGGAGAGCACGATCCCCACCCCTGCCCCGGCGCCGAGGATCGCCGATAGCAGCCCGATGCTGCCGGGTACCCGCTCGCTCGGGAACTCGTCACGCACGATCCCGAACGCGAGCGGGAAGATGCCTCCGCTCGCGCCCTGGATGAAGCGCGCGAGGACGAGCACGCTCAACGAGCTCGCGACCGCCGCCAGCAGCGTGCCGGCCCCGAGGATCCCGAGCGTCCACAGCAGCAGCCGCTCCTTGCCGTACATGTCGCCCAGCCGCCCGAGGATCGCCGTCCCCACCGCAGCCGCGAGGAGATACCCGGTCAGCAGCCAGGTCACGTCCGTCTCGCTCGTGTGCAGGGCGCGCTGCATGGTGGGGAGCGCGGGCACCACCGAGGAGCTCAGGACGGCGTATGAGAGCCCCGCGAGCGCCAGCACGCCGAGGGTGAGGGTGGGGTGGGTGCGCTCGTTGCTAGCCATCGACGGCAAGACCCCCGCCCCGCACCTCGAAGACCCGACCGTCGCCGGAGGTGCCCCATGACGCCCAGTCGGTCATGGGACCCCAGCGTAGCGGCCGGCGGCAGGCCAGCCGTGGCCCGGAGCGGCAGAGCCGCCGTGGTGGACGCATGGCCCACGCCCCCTGCGGGTGAAACCCCGGCCGCTGCGAACGGCCGGCCCGCCCTCACAGCGCCGAGCCCACCGCGTGCCCGAGCGCCGCGGAGGCGATCCCCGCCACCACGCTCGCGCCGATGTTGAGCGCTGCGCCCCGCGGGTTGCGGTCATCGGCGAACCGCTCTGACTCGAGCATCCACGTGGAGAAGGTGGTGTAGGACCCGAGCGTGGCGGCTCCCGCGAGCAGCAGGGCGTTGCCGCCGAGGCCCGCGCCCGTGAGCACGCCGAACGCCAGCGCGCCGCTGATGTTGACGATGAACGTGCCAACCGCGGTCAGCGTGTGCAGGTAGGCGTGTGCGGCACGGCCCACCAGGAAACGCGCCAGCGCCCCGCACGCGCCGAGACACGCGACGGCGAGCCACAGCCAGGCGCTCACGCCTGCACCCTCTGCCGGCGGCGGGCGGCCGCGCCCGCCGCCCACACCGCGGCGTAGCCGAGCGCGACGCTCGCGCCGACGTAGCCCGCGGCGAGGCCGTAGCTGTGGCGTTCGAGCATCGTGAGGATCTCGACCTGCATCGTCGAGAACGTGGTGAACGTGCCGCAGAACCCCGTCATCAGGAGCGGGCGCGCGTACCCGTGCGCGGTCCCGATCGTCGCGAGCAGGTAGCCGAGCAGCAACGACCCGCTCACGTTGATCGAGAACGTCGCCCACGGCCAGCTCGTCCCGGGCCCGCCGACGGCCCGCCCGATCCATACGCGCAAGAGCGCGCCCGCTGCGCCGCCCGCCGCGATCGCTGCCAGCTCCCTGCGGTCGATGTGCTCGAACATGCGCTCCTCTCGCGTGAGGTGTTTCGCGAAAGGAGCCATCAGCCCTTGCCGGCGGGCGGTTCGGGAGGCGTCGCCTCCGCGTCAGGGCCCCATCTGACCGCGCGCAGCCTAGCGCACCGGTGGCCCCCCGGTCGGGTGGGGCGATGCAGTTACCCTCGCAATGGTTCGCGCCCGCTGGGATGATGCGGATGCGGCCAGAGAGGTGTCAACCAGCGGTCCACATCCAACCCCGGTCCGTCCGGAGCGCGTCGACGTCGGTGCGATCGAGTACCTCGCAGAGGTGCTCGCCACGGCGGAGGACGAGGGGCGCGCCGACGACTTCTACGGGCGCCTCTGCGAGGCGACCACGAAGTTCACCTCGCTCCGCCGTGCGGTGATCTTCCGCTACGACCCGCCGCGCCGGCGCGTGCGCCTGGCGGGCGCGTTCGGGATCGACGTGCGCGAGTTCGAGGGGCTGTTCGTGACGGTCGAGTCCGCGCCGATCGCGCGGCGCGCGCTCGAACAGGACCAGGTCGTGCTGGAACCGACCAACGAGTTCGAGGGCCTTCAGTCCGTCTACGCAGCCCGCCTGGACATCGACTGCCTCGTGTGTTCGCCGATGGCCGCACGGGGGCGCTGGATCGGGGTGATCCTCGGCGACTGCGCCGACGCTGCCGAGTTCGACGACTCCCAGCGCGAGCTCCTGTGGCTGATGGGAAAGGTCGCCGCGCTCGCCTCGATGGCGCGCGTGGCAACCAGGCAGCACGACAAGGCCCTGCAGCTGCAGAGCCGCATCGATCTCGCGCGCGACGTCCACGAGGGTGTGATCCAGCGCCTGTTCGGGGTGTCGCTCGCGCTGTCCTCGAGCGGCGAGATCGACGACGCGATGCGACGCCGCTGTGCTGCTGAGGTCCAGGCTGCGCTCGCCGAGCTGCGCGCGGCGGTCTCGCGCCCGCTCGGGCGTTCCTCGCGCCGGACCAACACGACGTTGATCGCCGAGCTCGAGCGCCTGCGTCACGACCACCCGGACCTTCTGATCACGACCGACCCCGACGCGCAGGTCGCAGCGCCACCGGAGCTCGAGGATCTCGCGCAGTCGGTGCTCGCGGAGGCTGTCCGCAACGCGCACAAGCACGCCACGCCCACGCGCGTGGAGGTCCGAACCGAGGACCGCGACGGCTCGTTCGTGCTGGAGGTCATCAACGATGGCGTCGCCGGGCGCGGGCCGGTGAGCGGGATGGGGCTGAGGCTCGCCGCGTTCGAGGCGCTGCAGGCGGGCGGCCTGCTCGAGTTCGGCGCCCGCGAGCCGGACCGCTGGCTGGTGCGCCTCGTGGTCAACCGCGGGGACCAGGCATGAGCGCGGTCACCGCAGCCGTGGACCCGCGCCAGCGGCGGCTGCGCGTGCTCGTGGTCGACGACCACGACGTGGTCCACTGGGGCTTCCGCCTGATGCTCGGCAACCAGCCTTGGGTGGAGCGCTGCCTCTCCGCGCGCAACGGGGCCGAGGCCTACGCGCTCGCGGAGCGCTTTGCGCCGCACGTCGCGCTCGTCGACCTGTTCGTGGGCGAGGAGTCCGGGGCGGAGATCTGCGAGCAGCTCCGCGCGCGCTCGCCCGGCACGAACGTGCTGCTGATCTCCGGCGCGGGGCGCATCTCGGCGGGCGCCGCGCGCGCGGCGGGGGCGTCGGGCTTCATCCCCAAGGATTGGGGCGCCGCAGACGTGTCGCGCGCGGTGCGGATGGTCGGCCTGGGCATGAGCGTCTTCCAGCCGCAGGCGTCCGGGAGCGCGCCGCTGCTCACAGCGCGCGAGCGCGAAGTGCTGGGGCTGATCGCAGACGGCTCGACGAACCGCGAGATCGCGGCAGCGCTCCACCTCTCCCCCCACACCGTCAAGGAGCACACCAGCACGCTCTACCGGAAGCTCAAAGTCAAGAACCGCGCAGAGGCGGTGCAGCGCGCCCAGCGCGTCGGTCTGATGGCCTGAGGCGGGCCCGGCGCCTGCCCGCTACTCGGCGAGGCCGGTCGACGTCGCCCGAACCGCGGGCACGCCGCCCGTGAACAGGCGGTCGAGGGCGTCCCCGGGGAGCGGTTCGCCGAAGAAGTGGCCCTGTGCGAGCACCGCGCCCATCTCCTGCAGCGCGGTGACCTGCTCTGCCGTCTCGATGCCCTTCGCGATCACCGTCAGCGACAGGTCGCGCCCGAACACGAGGATCGCCTCCAGCAGCCAGTGGCGGTAGTCCTCGTCTTCGGCGGCCGCGAGCGAGGCGCGGTCCACCTTCAGGAAGTCGAGCGGCATCTTCTGCAGGTCCGAGCGGTAGGCGTACCCGCTGCCGAAGTCGTCGATCGCCATCCGCACGCCGAGGCTCTTGAGCTGCTGCATGCGGGAAGTGGCCGTGGCGGCGTCGGCCATCACGATCGACTCGGAGATCTCGAGCGTCAGCAGGGAGGGGGTCACGCCGGACTGCTGCAGCGCGCGCAGCACGTCGGTCGCGAAGCCCTCTCGGTCGAACTGGTTGGCCGAGACCTGCACGCCGATGCCGATGCGGCTGCCGCCGACCTCCCATTTCGCAGCGCGCGAGCATGCTTCCTGCAGTGCCCAGCGGCCGATCGGCACGATCAGGCCGGTTTCCTCGGCAAGGGGCAGGAAGTCCGCCGGGAGCATCACTCCCTGCTTGGGGTGGCGCCAGCGGACGAGGGCCTCGAGGCCGACGACCTTGCGGGTGCGCAGGTCGCAGATCGGCTGGTAGACGAGGAACAGCTGGTTCTCGCGCAGCGCGGTGTTGAGTTCCGCCTCCAGGAGGCCGCGGTCCTCGATCACCGCTCGCATGTTCGCGTTGAAGAGGGTGTAGCGATCCTTGCCGGCGTCCTTGGCCGCACGCATCGCGAGCTCGGCGTCGTGGATCAGCGCGTCGTGATCGGTGTAGCGGCCGTACGCGACGCCGATGCTCGCCGTGGGGAAGAAGCTGGGGCCGAAGTCGTCGAGCCCGCTGACGGGCTTGTGCAGCGCCTCGATCACGCGGCGGGCGAGCGAGTCCAGGCGCACGCCTTTCGCGACCGATTCGACCGTGATCAGGAACTGGTCTCCGCCGAGACGCCCCACGCTGTCCTCGGTGCGGATCACGTCCTCGAGCCGTTCGGCGACGACGCGCAGCAGCTGGTCGCCCGCGGCGCGCCCGAGCTTCTCGTTGACGTCGGAGAACCAGTCGAGGTCCACGAGCAGCGCGCCCGCGAGCATTCCCGACTGACGTCCCGCGCGGGCGACGGTGCGCTCGGCGCGGTCGAGCGTGAGCTCGCGGTTCGCGAGCCCGGTGAGCTCGTCGTAGAGGGATTCGCTGCGGCCGAGCGGGCGCCGCGGCAGCGCCGCGCGCATGCTCGCTGTCCCGTCACGGCCGACGCCCAGCGTGTAGATCAGCATCCCCAGCAGCACGCTCAGCAGCGAGCCCGCGACCAGCAGCCCCGTCGCTTCACGGTCGTCGAGCACCGCGCTCGAGATCGGCGTGCCGAAGCTCTCGACCGTCCAACCGTGGTGCAGGGAGGTCGTCACCGACGGCGCGTTGTGCTTGGGCGCGCCCAGCGCGAACGCGGCCTGCGAGGCGCCGTGCGCGTATGTGAGCCGGACCGCGCCGCCAGGATCGTGGGCGAGCGCGCCTTCGAGCAGGAGGCCCGGCTCGAGCACCTCGCGCAGCCATCCCACGAACGCCGCGGTGCGGCCCGCGCGGCTCTTGGGCGGCGTGAAGCCGCGGTAGACGGGGGTCTCGACCGCGAGCTGGCCCGTGCGGGTCGCAGAGACCGGAGCGGTCGTCGCCGAGCCGGAGGAACGCGTGGGGATCAGCGTCGGCATGCGCTTGCAGTAGTCGAGGCCCGCGCGGGCGCGCTTGGCGGGAGCGCGCACCACTTCGGCGGTGGCGAGGCAGTAGTAGGGGCGTGCCCCCGGAGGGCTGATGCGCAGCAGTCCGATCGAGGTGGGCTTCGTCTTCGCGGTGGTCGGGGCGGCGGACGTGGGGCTCGTTCCCGTGCCCGTGCCCGCGCTGGGCGAGATCGTGGCGCCACTCGGCGCACCCGTCGTGGCGGTAGCGGCCTTGCCCGTGCTCGTCGCAGCGGCGCGTGCAGCTGCGATCGCGGGCTTCTTGCCCGTGACCAGCTGCTGGAAGGTCGGGAGGTCGGTGGCGCGTACGACCGTCACGAGGCCGATGCGCTCGAGCTCGGGGTAGCGGCGCAGCGCGCGGACCCAGCGGCTCCAGGTCGCGAATTCAGTTGCGGACGCCTTCGGGTTGGCGGCGAAGAAGGTGCTCGCGCCCGCGGTGAGGTCTTCCTCGCGCTGGAGCGACTGCTTGACGTTCTCGGCGACGTTGGCCGCGCGTGTCTGAAAAGCGGAGACGGCGTGGTTGGCGTTCGTGCGCGCCACGCTGCGAGCGCCGAGCGCCGCGCCCAGAGAACCCGCTGCCACGCACACGAGCGCGCCGATCGCCCACGTGGCGCGGGGGACCCCGGCGTGAGGGCGCGGCGGAGGAGCCGTCGAGCTCGCGAGGCTCGGGGCGGAGGGCTGCTCGCCGGCGGGCGGGGCCGGCGATGGCGTGAGCGACGGGTCCGGCGCGGGCGCCGGGTCCGGGATGGGGGCCGGGTCCGGGACGGGCGCCGCGTCCGGCGTGAACGACGAGGGGGCCGCGCTGTCGGCGTCGCCGTTGGCGATGAACTGCGCTTGGCTCACGAACTGCTCGGGTGCCGGCGCGGCCGGCTCGGGGGTGGCCGCGTCGGCGCCAACGGGCTCGCCGGGCACGCTCTCGGGAGCGTTGGCCGCGCCGTCGACGTCGTCCGGCTCGGGCCCGGGCTGAGGGATTTCGCTGTTGGCCATTGCGGTCTCGGTGGGCTCCCGCGGGCGCACTCGCGCTCAGACGGGACTCGGCCGCGCGCGGGCCCGGCTTGATAGCCATCCCGCCGCAACTCGACAGATGTTTCGGCGCGGGCGCCCTGCGCTCTCGTTCTGCACGCTCGCTTGCAGCGATCGAGGGGCTCCTCCGCAGCGGGCGCGCCCCGCCGCGGGCGCGGGTCGTCTAGCTTCTGCCGCCGCCCCCGCGGCCGCGCCAGCGGGTCTCGCTGGCGCGGGCGATGAAGCCGAGCAGCAGCAGTGTCCACACGCCGCTCACCACCCACTCTCCCGCGAGCGCCGCGCCGATCACGATCAGCAGGCTGACGGCTGCGGCGAACACCGAGAACGAGAGGTTCGCCAACCTCAGGCCCTCCGCACCGCAGCCGGTCGTGCGCGCGCCGCCAGCCCCAGCACGAGCGTGTCGACCAACGCTTCGAAGGAGTCCTCCGCGTCGCGTTTCAGCGCGAAGGCCCCGCTGTTCTCGAGCGTCACGAAGCCGTGCAGCGCGCTGCGGAGCACGCGGATCGCGTCGATCGCGGCTTCGCCCTCGAGCTCCCACGCCCGCAGGATCGAGCCGAGCAGGTCCAGCATCCTCTGGGCGGCGGCGCGCATGAGCTCGTCGTCCGGGCTCGGCGCCGCGATCGTCGCCTCATAGGCCCCCCGATGGGCATGCGCGTAGCCGCGGTAGGCGTGCGCGGTCGCCCGCAGCGCCGCGTCGCCCGAGAGCCCGGCGGCAGCCGTCGCGATCGCCTCGCCGAGCTCGGAGAGGCCGCGCAGCGTGATCAGGCGCAGCAGCGCGTCGCGCCCTGCGACGTGGTTGTAGAGCGACGGCGGGCGCACCCCCAGCTCCTCGGCGAGACGGGCGAACGTGACCTGCGCGAGCCCGCCGTCGGCGAGCCGCACCGCCGCATCCAGGACCCGCTCGGTGTCGAGGCCCCGGCGAGGCATCAGCCCAGGCGCGCGAGCGCCGCGTCCATCGCAGCGAGCGGCGACTCCAGGATCCTGCCGTGACCGGGCGCCAGGCGGGCGGGCTCGCGCTCGCGCAGGCGCCGTGCGCTCGCGGCGTCGGTGGGGCGGTTCCAGGTGCCCATGTAGATCAGCGGGAAGCGCGGGTTCATCTTCGCCGAGACGGCGGTGCCGCCGAGCGTCGAGTACACGTCGCCCGTGAAGAGCGTGCGATCGCGTGTGTCCAGGAACGCCATGTGCCCGGGCGTGTGGCCGGGGCTGGCGATCGCTTCCAGCGAACCGACACGCTCGCCGTCGAGGATCGTTCTCGTGGCCCTCGTGCTCGCACCCGGGAAGCTGCCGCGCCGCTTCGGCCAGCCCGACTCGCCGGCCTCCATCGTGAAGTCCTTCTGCAGCAGGCGCGCCTCGCGCTCGCCGATGATCACCTCCGCGTCCGGCGCTGCGGCGGCGAGCGCGTCCAGCGAGCCGATGTGGTCGCCGTGCGCGTGTGTGAGCGCGATCCTGCGGATCGGCGCCGAGAGCTCCGCCGTCGCAGCGAGGATCTTCTTCGCGCTGCCGGGCAGCATCGTGTCGATCACGGTGAGCCCGTCCTCCTCGCGCACGATGTACGCGTTCACGAACCCGAAGCGGCTGATGCGAGTGACGTTCGACATGGCGGCCTCCTGTGGCTATGCATAGTAGCTTATAAACTAATACACATAGTATCACGGAGAAGCCGAAGGGGCGCCGTCGCCCGCGCCGGTCCGCGGAGCTCCCGGCGTGCGGATCTCCTGAGGGCCGCCCCCCAGCGCGCCTCCGCGCGGGAGCAGACGGAAGCCGTCGCCCCTCGGAGGGCGGATCGCGGCGTGCGGGCGAGCGTCGATCGGTGCCGGCGGGCCGGCGAGCGTCGGTCGGGGGCGGGCGCGCAGGCGCTAGGGCAGGCGCATGTGCACGCGCACGGTGCTGCCCGCCTCGGGCGAGGAGACGACGTGCACCGCGTCGCAGAGATGGTCCACGAGCCACAGGCCGCGGCCGCTCATCGCGTCGGGATCGGGTCGCTCGGCGTCGTGGTGGAAGAGGCCCTCCGGGATGTGCCCGCGGTCGTGCACCTCGCACAGCAGCGTGCCGCCTTCGCGCCACATGCGCAGCGTGCCCCGGCCGCCGCCGTGGCAGATGCTGTTGGTGGCGAGCTCGTTCACCGCGAGCACGAGGTCAGCTGCGCGCTCGGCCTGCAGCGACGCGCTCTCTGCGGCGCTCGCCACGGCGTTGCGGAGCGTGCCGAGATGGTCGATCGTGAAGTCCAACTGGGTCGGGTCCTCGCGGGCGAAGCGACGCGGGTTGGGCGAGGACGAGGTGCCGCTCATCGCCGCCGCTGCGCGCCGTCTTCTGACTGTTCGCCCGCTCAACTCCGTGAACACGTTGGCCCGATCGAAGAAACAAGAGCTCGTGCAACGGTCATACGTGGCCTCCAGGACGTTTCCGGCTAGACCCGCGTTTCGAGGGCCGCCAGAGCGTTACCCCCGCGGGGGCGCACCTAATCCGCCGCCTCGTCGGCACGGCGATCGAGCAGGTTCGCGGGGGGTCTGCGGGCGCTGAGAGCGCGCGGTCAGGCGGCGGGTGCGCCGGGCTCGTCGCCCAGCACGTGCTCGGCGTTGGGGATCGTCTGCACGTGACGGTCCACGCCGGCGATCTCGAGCAGTTTCTGGACCTGGGGCGGGCCTTGCGTGATCGCGAAGCCGCGGCCCTCCTCGCGCGCGCGCTCGTGCGCGGCGAGGATCACGCGCAGCCCGGCGGAATCGAGGAAGTCGAGGTGGCTGAGGTCGAGGACGAGCGCGTCCAACCCACTCGACTCGGCGCGCTCGATCTCGGTCGCCAGCAGGGGCGCGCCCGCGAGATCGAGTTCGCCGTAGAGCAGCAGGACCATGCGGTCGGGCGTGCTCGCCGACTCGACGCGAAGGCGGTCGTCGCTATCCACGGGCGGAATCGTAAACGCCCCGTTTATTTGCGGTCGGTGACGGCAAGAGCATTCTCAGACACGATCGAGGAGCTGCAGGGTGAGCGTGTCGGATGTCTCGTCCGCTCCCACGCCGTGGTTGTCGGTGAGCTTCTCGAGCACCCGGCCGAGGCCTCTGACATCGGAGTCGAGCACCAGTCGCTCCGCGCTGCCCACGGGCAGCGGGCCGACCCTCAGCTCCAGGTCACGAGGCTCGACGTTGATCGCCATGTGGAGGTATTCGCCCTCGGCGGCGGGGCCCGCGTGGGCGACCAGCGCGTCGCCCACGAGCTGGGAGTCGGAGATCCGGTCGGTGGAGAAGTGCGCGCGCGCGGCGAGCACACACAGCAGCCGCGGGATGACCGCGCGGGCGAGCGCCTTGGGCGCGACGCTGATCGCGGCCGTGCCGGACGCGCTGCGGCCCTGCAGGTCCGCGGGCGAGGTGAGGGTGTGGATCGTCGAGCCCTCGGGCGTCGGCTCGAGCGGGCGGCTCCCCGGCGCGTTGAAGGACATGCGCACCGTGGTTCCGGGCCCGCCGTCGACTTCGTCGAAGGCCACCCCGTCGCTGAGCGCTTCGATCACGGGCACCCCCAGGCCGGGTTCGCCGAGCTCCGCCGGAGCGCCGCGCGCGATCCCGACCCCGTGATCGCGGACGAGCACCTCGAGCGCGCCGTCGTCGAGCATCACCTCGACCTCGAGCGGGCCCTCGCTCCCGGCGTAGGCGTGGAGGACGACGTTGTTGCAGGCCTCCGTCACCGCCGTGCGGATGTCGCTGAGCTCTGCTCCGTGCATCCCCGTGGCGTCTGCCACGCCGGTGAGCGTCTCGCGAACGAGCAAGACGTTCTCGGGCTTGTTCAGTAGATCGAGTCGGACGTTCGGGAGCCTGGCCATCACCAACCAGCGATCGGCGTCATGCGGCCGGCCTGCTCCCAGCCGGCTCGACTTAAAAGATACCGCCCCGTCGCGCACCCGAACCGTGTTCTGCGCGCTGGATGCGGGCTTCCGAGGACTACGAGACAGCGGTCAGCGAGCGCAGCTGGTCCAGCGACCGCCGCAGCAGGCGCGACACCTGCATCTGCGAGACGCCCACCCGGCTGGCGATCTGCGTCTGGGTCAGTCCGTCGATGAAGCGCATGCGCAGGATCTGGCGCTCCCGCAGGGGGATCTGGTCCAGCACCGCCACGACCGTCGCGTCGAGCTCGACGAGCTCGTAACGCCCGTCGGTCTCGCCGACCGAGTCGCCGTACGTGATCGCTTCGTCCTCGGCGCTCGGCCGGGGCGCGTCGAGCGACAGCGACTCGTAGGCCTGGATCGCCAGCAGGGCGTCGATCACCTGCTCTTCGTCGAGCTCGAGGAACTGCGCGAGCTGCGAGACGGTGGGCGCGTGCCCGTGGGTGTTGGCGAACTCCTCCTGCGCGTCGCGCACCTTCAGCGCGCGCTCCTTGTCGCCGCGCGGCACGTGCAGCGACCAGCCGGAGTCACGGAAGTAGCGGCGCATCTCGCCGAGGATCGTCGGGATCGCGAACGACGCGAACGACGGCCCGCGCGAGGGGTCGAAGCGGTCGAGCGCCTTCAGCAGCCCGAGCGCGGCGACCTGGAGGAGGTCTTCGTAAGGCTCCGAGGAACGGTCGTAGCGGCGCGCGAGGCTCCGCGCGAGCGGCATGTACTGCTCGACGAGCGCTTCGCGGGCGCCGCTGTGGCCGTCGCGCTGCCAGCGCACGAAGAGCTCGCTCCCATCGTCGCCGATGCGCAGCTGCCGTGACCCCTTGGGCCTTGCTGTAGCGAGTGACGCGATCTCGGTCCTCCTCCGTAGTCCGTCTGCTCGAACCGCTCGCAGCGGTAGTCCCGCCTGCGAGGTACCCCTTTCGAAGCAGTCTAACCAAAGATTTACGCATTGTCTAGCCCCTCGACAACACGTCACCTTTTGTCAAGGCGGCGGGGGAGGCCATTCAGACGTGACGCGCAGGCCCGCAGGCCCGGTCAGTCGATGCGGATCGCGCGCATCGTGTGCTCGTCGGGCAGCTTCTCGAGGATCGCCCGCAGCACATCGCGCTCCTCGGCCTGCTCACGCTGCAGATCCTTGAGCAGGAGACGCACCGCGCTGTGCGTGATCTTCATCTGCTCGGGAGTGAGCTCGACCGTCAGCAACGCGTCATCGGGACCCGTGGACTCGAGGTGCGAGAGCACCGCACGTGCGAGCGACCTGATCGTCGGCTCGTGCGCCTCGTCGGAGATCAGCAGGCGCAGCGCGCTTGCCGCGACGGTCACCTCGGAGGGCTCGAGGAAAAGGTGGTAGGCGGGCCCCTCCGCAGGGCTCGCGTCGCCCATCACGTGCTCCGCTCGGCGGCGTGTCCCTTGCGCTCGCGCTGCATGCGCCCGATCCGCCCGCCTGCGGCACCGAGGAGGATCCCCACGATCGCCGTCACGACCGCCAGCAGCGGCGGGAAGCTCCCGAGCGACACCTTCGCTTCGGTGCCCGCGATCGCGTGCGCGACGAGCAGCGCCACGCCGTAGATGCCGCCGCCCACGAGCCCGCGATCGGCCCCGCCCCAGCCGTCCTGGTGCTCGAAGCCCGCGAGGAACCCGCCGATCGCAGCGACGATGGCGACCGCCCAGTACGCTCCGCTGGAGACGCCCACGAGGATCCCCGCCACGGCACCGACGATCGCCGGGATGACGCCGCCGAGCAGGATCTGCACGGGCCGCGGTCTGTCTCTGAACAGCGTCGGTTCCAACGTCGCTTCCTCCCCTCGGGTCCAGTGACAGGCTACCGGCTCCGATCACGCCCGGCGAGGCGCGTCGCGCGGCATAAGCTAGCCGTGCCGTGGCCACGTCCAGCGCCGAGATACCGCTCTCGATCCTCGACCAGTCGCCGATCGCGCAGGGGAGCACGGGCGCGCAGGCCCTGCGCAACACGATCGATCTCGCGCGCCTGGCCGATGACCTCGGCTACCGGCGCTACTGGGTCGCCGAGCACCACGGCGGCCCGATGCTCGCCGGGCCGAGTCCCGAGGCGCTGATCGGCCCGATCGCTGCGGCCACCGAGCGGATCCGGGTGGGCAGCGGGGGCGTGATGCTCCCGCACTACAGCCCCTTCAAGGTCGCCGAGACGTTCAGCCTGCTGGCGGGGCTGTTCGGGTCCCGCATCGACCTCGCGCTCGGACGTGCGGCGGGAACCGACCCCTTGACCGCGTTCGCCCTGCAGCGCGACCGCCGTCACGCCGCCCAGGACGACTTCCCCGCGCAGCTCGCGGAGCTGCTCGCCTACCTCGACCGGCGGCTCCCGCCCGACCACCCCTTCGCGCGACTCGCTGACACGCTCCCCGGGCGCCCCGAGCAGCCCGCGCCGTGGCTGCTCGGCTCCTCGGCCCAGAGCGCCGTCTGGGCCGCAGAACTCGGACTCCCCTACGCGTTCGCCGACTTCATCAACTCCGAGGGCGCGCCGATCGTGGCCTCCTACCGCGAGCGCTTCGATCACGCTCGGGGGGACGGCCGGCGCCCGTACGCCGCGGTCGCCGTGTGGGTGATCTGCGCCGGCAGCGACCCCGAGGCGCAGCGCATCGCCGCGAGCGGTCGGATGGCGTTCACGCTTTTGCGGCGCGGAGAGCTGATCCCGGTGCCACCCCCCGAGGAGGCGGAACGCTTTCTCGCCGCCGACCGCGACGCGCGTCCCGCTGCGCGGGACGGTGTGCCGCGCGGCGCAGGCGCTCGGCGCCGGGTGGTCGTCGGCGATCCCGACACCGTGCGCACGCAGCTGCTGGAGGTCGTCGCCGAGTACGGCGCCGACGAGGCGATCGCGGTCAACGTGACGTACTCGCACGAGGACCGGCGCCGTTCCTATCAGCTGCTCGCCGAGGCGTTCGCGCTGGAGGGGGCGCCGTCGTGAGCGCCGCCGTCGAGGTGCGCCGCGCGCACGCCGCCGACGAGCCCGAGCTCGCGCGCATGCTCGCACGGGCATTCCACGACGACCCGGTCGCCGAATGGGCGTGTCGCTCGGAAGCCGCGCGTCCGCGGATGCTCGAGCGCTTCCAGGGCACGCGCGTGCGGCAGCTGCTGCCCCACGAGGAGGTGTGGGCATCCGCCGATCTCTCCTGTGCTGCGCTCTGGGCCCCGCCCGGGCATTGGAAGACGACGGTGCGCGAGGACCTGGCGATCATGCGGTGCATGCTCCAGCCACGGATGTGGTGGAGGACCCCGTTGATCGCCAGCGGGATGCTGGGGCTCGAGGCACGCCATCCGAGCGGGCCCCCGCACTACTACCTCGCCGTGCTCGGCACCGACCCCCCGCGCCAGGGAGAGGGGCTCGGGTCGGCCCTGCTCGCCCCGGTGCTCGAACGCTGCGACC
>JAICYC010000072.1 GCA_025934395.1 Solirubrobacteraceae bacterium
ATCGCGACTTGCGGGTAACGGAGCGTGCATGGCACGTTGCGGCCGTCTCGGCTCCCCGTCCCCGGACGCCCCGTCCCGGGTCACCCCCTGCAGGCGAGCGTGCGCGTTCCGCGCACGGAGCGGCTTTAATGTGCGCATGGCGCCTGAGCAGCGCTCGCGGGCGGACGCCCCGTGAGCACGCCCACCTTCCAGCCAACACAGCAGCACAGCCCCCGTCCACCCCTGCCCCCCGCGCCTTCCGAACGGGGGATCGGGCGCGGCCGGATCGCGCTGCTCGCCGGCGGCGGCACCGTGCTCGTGCTGCTCGTCGCCTTCGCCGTGCTCGCGTTCGCCGCTTCCAACCCGTCGCTGGTGGGCGAAGGCGAATCGCTCACGCACGTGAAGGTCCCGCTCACCGGCGGGCACATCGTGAGCGTGAGCGCCGTCGGACCCAACGAACGTCCGATCCCGCTGGAAGTGCGCCGCGGCAGCCTCTACCCCAAGGTGCAGCTCGCAACCGGCGAGCAGATCTCGGTCGAAGTGGTGATGCGACGCGCCGGCTGGGTGGGCTGGCTGGCCGGTGACACCGTCACCAAGCACCTCACGCTCACCACGCCCCGCGCGAGCTTGCACGAACGCTACATAACGCTCGCCGCAGGGGCCCCGCTGAAGCTGAGCTTCGACCAGGCCGTCCAGCGCCTCGCCTACGGGCCGCCCGAACATCTCCACCACCACACGCTCGAAGCCCCCAGCAGCGACATCACGCTCGCTCACAGCGCGGAGGCGGGCTCGATCGAAGTGGCCGCCGCGCCGCGGCGCTGGGAGAAGCTCGCCAAGCCCGTCGTCATCAGCTGGTTCCCCGCCGGCGTGGGCGCGAGCGCGGTGCTGAGCCCCAAGCCTGGCACGCGCATCTCCCCCGCCACGCCGATCGTCCTGAGCTTCTCGGAGCCCGTCTCGCAGGCGCTGCACGGCAGCAGCCGGCCGCGGATCACGCCGGCCACGCAGGGCAGCTGGCACGAAGTCGACAGCCACACGCTCCAGTTCCGCCCGCGCGGGTTCGGGTTCGGCCTCGACACGCAGGTGTCGATGGCGCTACCCCACAACGTGCACCTGCTGGGCGGCCAGCAGCAGGGCAGCGCGAACACCGGGAGCTGGACGGTGCCCGGCGGAACCACGCTCCGCGCGCAGCAGATCCTCGCCGACCTGAACTACCTGCCGCTGCGGTTCGAATCCGAGCACCACGTCGCGGGGACCGCCGCCGCGCAGGAGACCGCCGCGGTCAGCCCGCCCAAGGGCACGTTCGCCTGGCGCTACCACGACGTGCCCGCATCGCTGCGGAGCATGTGGGCGCCGGGCGTGAGCGGCGAGATGCTCAAAGGCGCGCTGATGGCGTTCGAGAACGAACACCAGATGACCACCGACGGCCTGCTCGGGCCGGAAGTGTGGCGCGCGCTGATCGGCGCCGAGATCGCCCACAAGCGCAACAGCTTCGGCTACACCTACGTGTCCGTCAGCGAGGGCTCGCAGAGCCTGTCGCTGTGGCACGACGGCGCGGTGAAGCTCAACACGCCCGTCAACACGGGGATCGCGTCGAGGCCCACCGCGCTCGGGACGTTCGCCGTCTACGAGCACATCGCCTCGGGCACGATGAGCGGCACGAACCCCGACGGCAGCCATTACGAAGACCCCGGCGTGCCGTGGATCAGCTACTTCAACGGCGGCGACGCGCTGCACGGTTTCGAACGCGCCCAGTACGGCTTCCCGCAGAGCCTCGGCTGCGTCGAGATGCTGCCCTCGACCGCCGGCAAGGTGTGGCCGTACACGCCGATCGGAACGCTCGTCCACGTCAGCTGACGTTCGATGTGCGCCGCAGGTCGCGGTCGCGGTAGCGCCGCCCTAGCCTGTGGCGATGGCAGCGGGGACTCGGACGGTGCGGGTGCGCGTGGAGGGCGGCGTCCAGGGCGTCGGCTTCCGCGAGGCCACCCGTCGCAGGGCGCGCGCGCTCGGCGTGCTCGGCTGGGTGCGCAACCTGCAGGACGGCGCGGTGGCCGTCCACGCCGAGGGCCCCGCCGAGGCTGTCGACGCGCTGCTCGACTACCTCTCGCGCGGGCCGCGCGGCGCGCACGTGGAGCACGTGGAGGTCCAGGACGTGCGCAGGGAGGGCCACGAGCAGTTCGCGATCCGCGGCGTGAGCGCGGGCGTGTTCGTCGTCCAGCAGCACGCAGCCACCGCGCGCCACTTCGACCTGCGGCTCGAGGTGGACGGCGTGATGCGCTCGTGGGCGGTGCCGAAGGGCCCTTCGCTGGATCCCGCCGTCAAGCGCCTCGCGGTCGAGGTGGAGGAACACTCGCTCGCCCACAACCGCTTCGAGGGGGCCACCGGGAACGGCGGCGTGATCGTGTGGGACCGCGGCACCTACGAGCAGGGCGGGCGCGTGCGCTGGCCCGAGGCGATCGAGCGCGGCCATGCGGTGTTCGTGCTCCACGGCGAGAAGCTGCGCGGCGGCTTCGCGCTGCAGCGAACGCGTCCCGGAGCCAAGCCGCAGTGGCTGCTCGTCAAGCGCCGCGACGACGACGCGCGGCCCGGATCGGATGTGGTCGCCGAGCTCCCCGCGTCGGTCGTGAGCGGCCGCACCCTCGACGAGCTGCTCGAGTCCGCGCACGGCTAGGCTCGCGCGATGCGACGCTGGGTCACCACCGGCGCGACCGCGTTCCTGCTCGCCTGTGCTGCGCTGGCCGGGTGCGGGGGCGGCGCGCGGGATGACGCCGCGCACCGGAGCACCGCGCGCAACGAGCCCTCCCCATCCTCATCTCGGTCCTCCACGGCCGGCTCCTCCGCGCAGCCCGCGCACGCCGCGGACGGGCTGGACCCGGTGCGCTCGGGCTGCGCGCGCGACGGCGAGAACATCCCTCGCACGGGCGTGCAGCTGCGCCGCGCCGACGGGCGCCCGTTCGCGGTCGTGCTGCTGCGGCGCTCGCGCGGGTGCGGCTCGGCGTGGGGCGTGGCGCTGGGGGTGCCCGCAGCCCAGGGGCTCACGCTCACGCTGGAGACCGTGCGCCGGCCCGGCCACACGGTGCGGGGTGTGGTCAGCACCGGCCCGTTTCCGCGGGCGGGCGTGCTGGGAGAGGAACTCCTCGACCGGCACGGATGCGTGCTCGCGCGTGCGACGGTGCGGCGGGCGGGCGCGGTCCTCGGGCGCGCGCAGACGCCGTGTGGCTGAGCTTCTCTGCGCACGCTGTCGATTTCGGCGCGCGCCGTTCGTCTCAGGAGAAACCCCCCAGAAGGAGACGAAGATGCGTTACATGATGTTGATCTACCAAGGGACCACGCCGGTGCCGGGAACGGCTGAGTGGGATGCGCTCTCCGACGAGGAGAAGGGCGCCATCTACGCCGGCTACCAGGCGCTCAACGAGACCTCCGGCGTCGAGCCGGGCGAGCGGATGGCCGGCCCGACGATGGCCACCACCGTGCGCGTGAACGGAAGCGAGTCGCTCACCACCGACGGCCCGTTCGTGGAGATCAAGGAGGCCGTGGGCGGCTACTTCTTCCTGGACGCCGAGGACCTCGACACCGCGATCGAGGTCGCCGCGAAGGTGCCCGCCGCGAAGCTCGGCGGCGCCGTCGAGATCCGGCCGATCGGCGCGTGAGCGAGAGCTTCGAGCAGACGTTCCGCCTCCAATGGGGCCGCGTGCTCGCTGCGATGGTGGGCTTCCTCGGCGACTTCGACCTCGCCGAGGAAGCCACCCAGCAGGCGTTCGCGATCGCAGCGGAGCGCTGGCCCGCGGACGGCACGCCGGAGAACCCCGGCGGCTGGCTGTACGCCACCGCGCGGCGCCGCGCGATCGACCGGCTGCGCCGCGCGCGCACGCTCGCGGAGAAGACCAAGCTGCTCGACGTGCCCGCGGGGAGCGATGACGAGATGGACGCGGTGCAGGAGACGAGCTTCCCCGACGAGCGCCTCGAGCTGCTGTTCACGTGCTGCCACCCTGCGCTCGCGCTGGAGGCGCAGGTGGCGCTCACGCTGCGCACGCTCGGCGGGCTGACCACGCCCGAGATCGCGCGGGCGTTCCTCGTGCCCGAGCCTACGATGGCGCAGCGGCTCGTGCGCGCGAAGGCGAAGATCAGGACGGCGGGGATCCCCTTCCGCGTGCCGCCCGGCCATCTGCTCCCCGACCGCCTCGCCGCGGTGCTCGCGGTGCTCTACCTGATCTTCAACGAGGGCTACGGCGGGCGCGGCGCCCTCACGCGTGAGGCGCTGCAGCTCGGCGCAGCGCTCGTCGAACTGATGCCCGACGAGCCCGAGGCCCACGGCCTGCTCGCGATGATGCTGCTGCTGCGGGCGCGCTCCCGCGCGCGCGTGCGCGACGGCGAGCTGGTGCTGCTCTCCGAGCAGGACAGCTCCCTGTGGGATCGCGCCGAGATCGAGCGGGGCCGCGCGGTGCTCGACCGCGCGCTCGCGCTCCACGGTCGCGGCCCGTACGTGCTGCAGGCCGCGATCGCCTCCCTGCACGCCGACGAGCCGCGCCCCTGGCGCGAGATCCTCGCGCTCTACGACCAGCTGATCGCGGTCGCCGACACGCCCGTGGTGAGGCTCGGCGCAGCGGTCGCGCTCGCGGAGGTCGAGGGGCCGGAGGCAGCGCTCGCCGTCGTCGATGGCCTGCCGCTGCAGGGCTACCGCTACCTGCACGCCACGCGCGGCGAGCTGCTGCGCCGGCTCGGGCGAGGAGAGGAGGCGGCCGACTCGTTCGCGCGTGCGCTCGAGCTAGCCGCGGACCCCGCCGAGCGGCGGTTCCTGTCCCGGCGCGTGCACGAGACCTCCGGAGGCGCCCCCCGCTCGGCGTGAGGAGGCCCTTGCCAGGCGCGAGCGCGCAGCGCCCGCCGCACCGAGGTGCTCGGAGATCGCGCTGACGACCTTCGGGTCGAACTGCGTCCCCGCGCGCGCGTGCAGCTCGGCAAGCGCCTCCCGCGGCGAGCGCGCAGCCGAGTGGGAGCGCTGCGCGAGCATCGCCACGTACGCGTCGCACACCGCGATGATGCGCGCGCCCACGGGGATCCCCTCGCCGGCGAGGCCGTCGGGGTATCCGGTCCCGTCCCAGCGCTCGTGGGTGGAGCGCACGAGCCCCGCCACCGCCGAGAGCGCGGGGGCGACGTCAAGCACGCGCTCGCCGATGAGCGTGTGCTGCTCCATGAACACCTGCTCCTGCTCGGTCAGCGGGCCCTGCTTGTGCAGGATCTCGTCGGGGATCGCAAGCTTGCCGATGTCGTGCAGCTCTGCCGCGCGGCGCAGCTCGTCGAGCTGTTCGGAGTCCAGTCCCAGGTGGCGGCCCACCGCGAGCGCGAGCGCGCCCACGTCGCGGAGGTGGCTGTGGAGCACCGGCTCGCGCTCGCCCAGCAGCCGCATCAGCACGCCCTGCACCTGTGAATGGCTGCCGCGCCCGCGGCGGCCCTTGTCTGCGTACATCCGTTTGTCCGCGAGCGCGAGCGCGATCGTCGCGGTGGCGGCCTCCTCGGGCACGGTCACCGTGCCGTAGGACGCCGCGATCGCGAAGCCCTGCCCCTGCTCGGTGAGCGCCTCCACGCAGCACGCGATGCGCTCGTCCTCGCGGTCGAGCGCGCCGTCCAACAGCACGCAGAACTCGTCGCCGCCGAGCCGGTACGCCGCGCCGGCGCTGCGCACCGCGCGCGTCAGCGAGGCGCCGAGCCGCGTCAGGAGCGCATCGCCTGCGCCGTGGCCGAACGTGTCGTTGTAGTGCTTGAAGCCGTCCAGGTCGAAGAACACGAGCGTCGCGGTCGTGCCGTAGCCCGCACGCTCGATCGCGTCGTGGAGGTCGTCGTTGAGCCGCCGCCGGTTGCCGAGGCCCGTGAGCGCGTCGGTGACCGCGTAGCGCCGCTGGGACTCCAGGATGCGGACGTTCTCGAAGTACGTCAGCGACATCCTCACGCCCGCCGCGAGCAGGGCGCCCCCGGCGAGCCCCACCGAGAGCTCGGTGAGGTGGTGGAGCGTCCCGTACACCAGCAGCGCGAGCGCGCCCAGCGCCGCCGCGAGCGGGAGGAACACGGTGTGGCGCGTCACGTCCCTGTGCTCGACGCGCCGGGCCTCGGGCTGCCACGCCGCGAGCGCCAGCACCGCCATCGAGGCGGGCCACATCACGTCGAGGATGCGGCCGCCCACGTACGTGCCGTCGGCGACCTGCACCACGTAGATCATGTCCGCCGCCGCCGAGATCGCGAGGCCCACCGCCAGCAGCAGCCACTGCCGACCCGCGCGCAGGCCCGAGATCGTGAAGCCGAGGCCGATGAACGCGAGCAGCAGGAAGTCACCCAAGGGGTAGGCGAGGTTCACGATCACCGCAGCGTCGCTGCCCGTTGCGGAGTCGAGCACCGCCGGGAACACCAGCGCGGCGCCCACCGCCGCGATCGTCAGCCCCACCACGATCCCGTCGAGCCACATCGCCGTCTCCGCGCGGGGGTGATGCGTGCGCATCAGCAGGATGAACGCGACGTACGCCGCCGGGTACCACGCCAGGTAGAGCGCATCCGCGATCGACGGGTCTGGCGGGTTTTCGAGGTTGTTCAGCCACAGCGTCCACACGAGGTCGCCACCCGCCCACGTGAGCAGCCCGAACGCGATCAGGCCCCACGCGAGCCGGTGCTCGCGGCGGGCGAGCACGCGGACGCCGCACGCGAGCGCAGCGCCGAACTCCACGGCGGTGTAGAGGCCGTGTTCGATGAATCCGTCCAGCGAGGGATGGCCCACGTCGAACAGCGCGTGGAGGGCCTGCGCCGCGGTGCCCGCGGCGAGCGCCGCGAACGCGAGCAGCAGCAGATCGCGCGCCGGTCCGCGGCGGGCGGCGCGTGCGTCAGCCAGTCCTTGACGGTGCAACGACACCTCCCGCTTGCATCGGCAGGTGGGCGGAGCGCCTTGAAGCGCAACCCAGCACAGCTGCTCGGCTGGCAGCCGTCGCCTGCCCCTCCCCCCGCGAGCCGCGACAGCGGGCGCTCGCCGCCGCGTCGGACGAGGCGCGGTGCGGCGCGGGCGACGCGGTGCTCGACCCGCCGAGCGCGGTGTTCAGCGCGAGCGCTGCGAGGACGGCCGCCGCGAAGGTTTTCATGGGGGAGCATCGGTTTTTCAGGCGGTCTGCATTAGGCGCGAGCGCCCTGGATGGTCGGGCGACCGATCGGCCAGCGAACCACCGGCTGCGTGCTAAGCGCTCGACTTGGCGGACGGCTTGCCGGCGGGCTGGGTCGGCGCCAGGCAGTTGTTGGTGTGCTGCCCCTTCTTCGCCTTGCCGCAGCCGAGGTTGCCTTCGCCTTTTTCGATCTGGCGCAGCAGGAAGATGCTCGGATCGTGCGGGAAGCTTTTGTCCGCGCCGTAGCCGATCACGATGTTGTCGTAGCGGTGGAGCACGAGCGCCGCCGGGTTGCTCAACGGCTTGCCGTTCAGGTAGAAGTGGAGGTGGTCGCCGCCGAGACCCTTGAGCCCTCCCACCTGTTCCGGGCCCAGCTCGACGCCCCACACCGCGAAGAAGTCACCGAGCGTGTACCGGAACGGGTGCGGCGCCTCCATGTGCACGATCCCGCTGCCGTCGTGGGTGTGCATGCTCGACTCCACCCCGTGCGCTTTGTCCAACCCGATATCGGCCGGGAGCGGGGCGAGCAGCCC
Organism: Solirubrobacteraceae bacterium; assembly: GCA_025934395.1. Lineage (GTDB taxonomy): Bacteria > Actinomycetota > Thermoleophilia > Solirubrobacterales > Solirubrobacteraceae > Palsa-744. The sequence goes on from JAICYC010000072.1 coordinate 7,643, forward strand.
GTTGATGTAGATGCGCACCATCACGTGGATGTGGAACTTTTCCTGCCCGCCGGGCGGTATGCCGATCTCCTTCAGGCGCACAGCGAGATGCGCGTACTCCGGCCTCCACGGCGGTTGGTTTACCCCCCTCGCGGGTTGGCTGGTCTGCAGCCCCGGGCCGGAGATCACGAGACCCGGGGGCGCATCCGCGCTCGACCCGCAACCCGCGACGGCCAGGAGCGCTGCCGCTGCCGCCAGGGCGAGGAACGTGCGCAGAGCTCGGGGTGACATACGGGGATGGAGAGTAGTGGGCCGGGGGCCAGGACGCCGGTCGGATCAGCCGCGGGAGCGCTCCTGTCTCTGGGCGAACCCGTTTCGCTGCGCCCAGAGCGCGGCCTGGGTGCGGTCGCTGACGCCGATCTGCTGGTAGATGCTCGTCAGGTGCTTCTTGACGGTCTTCTCGGAGATCTCCAGCCGGGAGGCGATCAGCTTGTTGGGCATGCCGGTGGCGACCAGCTGCAGGACGTCGCGCTCGCGATCGCTGAGCGGCTGGGCGCGATCGCCGGTGCGCGCGCTCAGCAGCGTGGAGGCAGCCTTGGGGTGCAGAGGTGACTCACCCCTCGCCGCTGCGCGGATGCCGTTGATCAGCTCGTCGGGCTCCGCGTCCTTGAGCAGGTAGCCGACCGCACCTGCGTCCAGCGCGTCGAGTATCCGGTCCCGGTCCGAGAAGGACGTGAGCACCACGACGCGGGAGGCCGGCGCGATACCGAGCAGCTGACGGGTCGCTGCCGACCCATCCAGCTCGGGCATCGACAGGTCCATGAGGACCACGTCCGGCGTCGTCTTCTCCGCCTGCTCGACAGCATCGCGGCCGTTTGCGGCCATCGCGACGACTTCCATGTCCCCGGCGGTCTCGAGCAGCTGCTTGAGCCCGGCCCTGACGACATGGTGATCGTCGGCGAGAAGGATGCGGATCACGCCGGCACCTCCACGACGATCCTCGTACCCGCGCCCGCCCGGCTTTCCACGTGCACCGCGCCACCCTCTTCGCGGGCCAGGTCCTCGAGCGCCCTCAGGCCGAAGTGGCCGTTGCCGCCCTCCTGGAGCCGCCTGTGCGGGTCGAAGCCGATGCCGTCGTCTGCGACCGTGAGCGCGACCGCGCCGCGTCGGTCGTCCAGGGAGATGTCGATGTGGGCCGCGCGCGAATGCCCCACAGCGTTGCGCAGCGCCTCCTGCGCGCCGCGGAACAGGAGGGCCTGCTGTTGCGGGGGCAGCTCCGGCAGGCCAGGCGAGACGCGCAGCGAGATCGCGATCTGCGGGTCGTCCGCGGTGCTCGTGAGGTCTTCGAGGGCTGCCGCGAGACCCTCGCGCTCGAGGCTCGGAGGGTAGATGTCGACCAGCAGGCTTCGCAGCTGGCGAATGCTCTCGCGCGTCTGCTGGGCCGACTCGTCGAGCCCTTGCACCAGCTCGGGGGAGTCCCTCCCGGTGAGCCGGCCCCGGATCGCCCCGAGGCGGTAGGAGATGCCGACGAGCGTCTGCACGACCCCGTCGTGGAGGTCGGCTGCGATCCGCCGTCGCTCGTGCTCGTGTGCATCCATCGCCCGTTCGAGCGACCGGCGCTGCAGCCGCTCCGCGCGGCGTACACGTTGTGCCAGGCTCCAGGCCAACGGGACCTGGAGCAGGGCGAGCAGCACGAGCGCACCCACCAGCACCGGCAGGAACGCCAGCCACAGGCGGCGACCGCTGGAGGCAACCGAGCTGTACCGCTGGTAGGTCTCGAAGAGCACGCGCTGTCCCTGCGCCACGCTCAGCCCGAGATACACCTCCAGCAGCGTGCCGTTGCCGCGCTCGAAGCGGTTCTCGGGCTTGCTCAGGTCGCTGACCTCAGCATCGGCCACGCCGGTGCGCAGGGAGCGTTGCTCGTCTGCGGGAAGCGCATAGTCGGTGCCGATCAGCCGATGGTCGTCGGAGTAGACGATCCGCCCTGACGGGAGCCAGAGCTTCACGCGCACCACGGGCGGTTTGATGATCCGCCGTCGGACGAGGCGGTCCATTGCCGCGATCGCTGCCGGTTCTCCGCGGAGCAGGGCAGGAGTCACGGCAGGTCCCACAACCCCTTCGCCGAGCAGCTCCGTGACCTCCCGAGCGTCGCGCAGCCCCTCGCTGCGCCCGGTGGAGCGCAGCAGCTCGACTCCGCCGAGACCGACGATCGCGAGGACGATCAGCCCGGACGCGGCGAAGCGCAGGACAGCGAAGCGGCCGGAGCCGCCCTCGGCAAGTCTGCGCAGCAGACCAGCTCTGTTCTCACGGGTTGGCATCGAAAACAGGATGACCGAGCTTTCACGGCTCCCGCTCCAGTGTGACCGCACCCGCGCCGCGCTCCGATGGGACCTTGGTCCCCCCACCAATGTCCTCTTGGGAACTCCACCCCGTTGCGCCAACGCTGTTGCGCAGTGTTCATCGAACAAAGGGAGAACTGAAATGAGCGCTCGCTACACCAAGCTCGTACCGATGATCGCGGTCGCCGGGACCCTCGCATTCGGGGGCGGCGCAGCCGCGGCCAGCCACGGCGCCGATGACCCCGTGGGGCATGACGTCGGCGATGACCATGGCGGTCTCGTCAGCGTCCCCACCCGCGGCGACGACGCGGCGAACCACAACCTCGGCGACGACCGCCTCGCACGTCCCGCGGCGAGGCATCACCGGCACAAGCACCACGCGCATGCCCGGAGCACCGAGCGCCGCGCGCACGACGGCGCCAACCACGACGCAGGCGACGACCGCGGCCGGGATCGCTAGAGGCCCGTTGCGGGCTGGCCGGGTGCGGGGCCCGGCCGCGCCTTGCCCAGTTCCCTGGACGGCGAGGACGGATCGCCGCCGGGCTCCGTGGCGGGGTCGTGCGTCTTCGATGGGCGAGGTAAGAGCTGCCGTCGGGCCGCCGCTAAGGAAACGTGAGCACCGATACCGGTCGGAGAACAGAAGCGAGGAGCCACCGGGGGCGCGGGTCGTGGGCCGCGTCCGGCCTCGTGGTCACCTGTGCGATCAGCGCAGGGGTCCACGCCGGCCTGGTCCCCGAGCATCTCCAGAGCGAGCCGCGCGAGGGCGCGGCGTTCATCGTCGCGGCCGTACTGCTGCTCGCGGTCGCCGGAGGTGTGAGCGCGCGACCGGACGTCGCGCGTCTGGCAGGGATCGCCGCGGTGCTGTTCGCCGGCCTCGTCTGCGCATACGTGGCCACACGGACGAGCGGGATCCCGTGGTTGGCGCCCGATCGAGAGTCGGTCGACGCGCTCGGCGTCGTCACCAACGTCGTCGAGCTCGCCGGGCTGGCGCTCGCACTGGGTCGACTGCTCGTACCCCACGGCCGACCACGCGAACGACGAATACCTCAGGAGGTACCCCGATGAACACCAAGCTCTTGGGCGGTCGACGTCTCACGCTGACGCTCGCAGGCCTGATCGCGACCGCCAGCATGGCCGTCACGCTGGCCGTGTCGAACGCCAGCGGTCACACGGCCGAGCACCATCACCATCACCACGGCCATGCCGTGACGCTCCACAGCAGCAGGCAGGTCGCCTTCCACGATGCGATGCGGTCCCTGTGGGAGACACACGGCGCGTGGACGCACATGGTCATCGTGAGCTTCGCCGGAAACCTTCCCAACCTGGCTGCCGAGGAGCAGATCCTGCTCCAGAACCAGGTCAACATCGGCAACGCGGTCAAGCCGTTCTACGGGACCGCCGCCGGCGAACAGCTGACGAAGCTGCTCAAGGAACACATCCTCGGCGCGGTCGCCGTCCTGCAGGCCGCGAAGTCGGGCAACCAGGCGAACCTCTCCGCCGTGGAGGCGTCGTGGTTCGCCAACGGTCGGCAGATCGGCGACTTCCTGGCTGCGGCGAACCCGCGCCATCTGTCGCGAGCCGCGGCCGAGCTGATGATGAAGACCCACCTGGAACAGGTGATCGAACAGGGTGTGGACGAGCTCAAGGGCGACTACGCAGCGGACGCGCAGGCCTACGAACCGTACATCCGGCACATCCTCGAGATGGCCGACATGATCTCCAACGGGATCATCCAACAGTTCCCCGGACGGTTCAGGTGATCCGCTCCGGGCGGCGCCGCGCCCCCGCGGCGCCAGGGTCGGGCAGCTGACCGACCCCCGCGCGTGCCCGCGGGTGCACACGGGGAACGTGCACCTGCGGGCCGCGTCGCCGCGCCCGACATCGCGCCGCCCGGTTGGGCGTATCCTGCCGGTGATGGCGTCGCAGATCCCGCCCGCGCAGCCTCCATCGCCGCCCGATCCCGATGCCGATGCGCCCTACCCCGTCCAGTACTCGGTCGACTATCCGGACCGGCCGCTGAACCGCCTCACCACGTTCTTCCGCGTGTTCGCGGCGCTCCCGATCGTGATCATCGTGGCCCTGCTCGAGGGCGGTGGCTACCTCCACGCGGGCGCCCTCGCGGTGAGCGGCCTCGTCGTGCTGCCCACCGTCCTCATGATCGTCTTCCGCCAGAAGTACCCGCGATGGTGGTTCGACTGGAACCTCGAACTCATGCGGTTCCTCGCACGCGTCGGCGTGTTCGTGGCGCTCATGGATGACCGGTATCCGTCGACCGACGAGCGGCAGGGCGTGCATCTCGACTTCCCCTATCCCGACGCCGGTACCGAGCTCAACCGCTGGTTGCCGCTGGTCAAGTGGCTGCTGGCGATCCCGCACTATCTGGTGCTCCTGGTGCTCTACGTCGCAGCGGTGTTCGTGGTGATCGCCGCGTGGTTCGCGATCCTGTTCACCGGCCGCTTTCCGCGCGGGATGTTCGACTTCCTGGTGGGCGTGGGCCGGTGGACGAACCGCGTGAGCGCGTACGCGTACGCGCTGGTCACCGATCGCTATCCCCCCTTCCGACTCGCGCCGTAACCGTCGGCAGCTAACTCGCCGAGGCCGACGCGAGCGCCGGCCAGATCGCGTCGACGATCTGCACCGACCAAGTCGGCGCGGGCCGTCCGTCGGTGAGAACCGCGGCGAACAGGGCGCCCAGGAGGTAGTCGATCGTCCGTTCTACATCGACGTCTGCGCGGATCTGTCCCCGCTCGATGCCCTTCTCGAGTGAGTCGCGAATGATCTGGCGACGCGGTCGCACCATTCGCTCACGGAACAGCGCGATCAGCTGCGGGTTGTGCGCTTCCTCCATCAACAGCGTCCCGGCGAGCGACATATCGAAGTTTCGGCGCATGTTCTCGACGTGCGCGACCAGATCGGCGTGGGCATCGCCCGAGTCGGGCCGTCTCGCGGGGTCTCTCAGCGTGTCGATCGCCGCGCTGACGAGATCGGCCTTGTCCCGATAGCGGCGGTAGAGGGTGGTGCGTGCGACGCCTGCGTCTCTGGCTACGCCGTCCATCGTGAGACGCTCGTATCCGACCTCCCGAAGCAGCTGGCGCGCGGTCTGGAGGATCGATCGATCCGCCTCCGGATCCATCTGGCCGCCAGGGCGTCGCGGCTGCGGGCGGGTGGGCGGCACGCACACACTCTAAGGCGCTACACTACGTAGCGTGACGCTACAGTATGTTGCGTCGCTATCGTCCAATCCGAAGGGAGCGTCAATGGCCAGGTTTCAGCTCGAAGGCGCGACGGTGCTGCTCACGGGCGCCTCGCGGGGGATCGGCCCTCACATCGCAACAGCCCTGGCCAGGCGGGGCGCGCGGATCGCACTGGTTGCGCGCAATGCGGCCGGGCTGGCGTCAACCGAGAAACTCGTGACCGAGGCCGGCGGTCAGGCGCTCGCGCTCCCCGCAGACATCACCGCGCCCGCGGACAGGCATGCGCTGCTCGAAAGAGCCGAGAGTGAGCTCGGGCCGATCGACGTGCTCGTGAACAACGCGGGCGGCGACCCGCAACGTCAGTTCCACAACCTCACCGAGCAGGA
>JAICYC010000130.1 GCA_025934395.1 Solirubrobacteraceae bacterium
CGAGAACGGCATCCCGAGCGCTGCGAGCAGCGCGTATGCCTCTTCGTCGGTGCGCGCGCTGGTGGTGATCGTGATGTCCATGCCGCGCACGTTGTCGACGCTGTCGAAGTCGACCTCGGGGAAGATGATCTGCTCTTTGACGCCCATCGAGTAGTTCCCGCGGCCGTCGAAGGAGCGCGGGTTCAGCCCGCGGAAGTCGCGGATCCGGGGGATCGCGATCGAGACGAGCCTGTCGAGGAACTCGTAGCTGCGGTCGCCGCGCAACGTCACCGACACGCCCACGGGCATCCCCTCGCGAAGTTTGAACGCGGCGATCGACTTGCGTGCGCGGCGAATGCTCGGACGCTGGCCCGCGATCGTCGCGAGCTCGTCGCTCGCCGCTTTCATCATTTTGGAGTCCTGCTTGGCGACGCCCATGCCCATGTTGAGCGTGATCTTCTCCAGCTTCGGCGCCTGCATCATGGACGTGTAGCCGAAGCGCTCGATCAGCGCAGGGCGGATCTCCTCCAGGTAGCGCGTCTTCAGCCGCGCGGGGGGTGCTGTCTCGGTGGCGCTCATCGTGGTCTCAGTCCAGCTTGGTTCCGGTTCTGCGCGCAACACGCGAGCGCTCGCCGCCGGTGCGGTCGATGCCCACGCGCGTGGGGTTGCCTTTGGAGTCCAGCAGCATCACGTTGGAGACATGGATCGGTCCCTCGCGCTCGATCACGCCGCCGAGCTGCTGCTGGGTCGCAGCCCCGCCCGCGTACTGTGCGGGGCGCGTGTGCCGCTTGACCATGTTGATGTGCTCCACGTAGATGCGGTCGCGCTTGGGCTCCACGCGCAGCACGCGGCCCGTCTTGCCGCGGTCCTTGCCGGAGATCACCTTCACGTGGTCGCCCGAGCGGATCTTCATCGAGCGGCGGCCGTTGCGCGCCATCAGAGCACCTCCGGTGCCAGCGAGATGATCTTCATGAAGTTGCGGTCGCGGAGTTCGCGCGCAACGGGGCCGAACACGCGCGTGCCGCGCGGGTTGTTCTGGTCGTCGATGATCACCGCAGCGTTCTCGTCGAAGGCGATGTAGGTGCCGTCCTCGCGCCCGATCGGCTTCTTGGTGCGCACGACCACCGCGGTCACCACCTCGCCCTTCTTGACGGTGCCCTGCGGGTTGGCCTGCTTGACGGTCGCCGTGATCACGTCGCCCACGAACGCGTAGCGGCGACGCGAGCCGCCCTTCACGCGGATGCAGAGGATCTCGCGCGCGCCGGAGTTGTCCGCGACGCGCAGGCGTGTCTCGTTCTGGATCATCGCGCCCGCTCCACCACCTCGACGAGCGTCCAGCGCTTGGTGCGGGACAGCGGCCGGCTCTCCACGACGCGCACCACGTCGCCCTCGTGGGCGTCGTTGTTCTCGTCGTGCGCGTGCACCGTGCTGGAGCTGCGCACGATCTTCTCGTAGCGGCGGTGACGCCGGGCGACGTCGATGCGGACCGTGATGGTCTTCGCGGCCTTGTCGGAGACGACGATCCCCTGACGCACGCGGCGCTTGCCCTCGACCGGCGCATGCACGGGTGGCAGCGGCTCGGGCGCGGGCGCGCCCGCGCGGCGCGCAGCAGCTTTCGCGCGTTCGGCCAGACGGCGAGTGCGGCGGCGGCCGGCCTTCGCAGCACGCTCGGCCAGGCGCTCGGCATGGCGCTCCTCGGGCGTGCGGGAAGGGCGCGCGGTTCCGGTGTGCGCGGACCGGCGGCGGCGCCGCGCCTCCTTGGGCGAGAGCTGCTCTGCAGGCTCCGCGGGGGGCTCCTCGCCGCCGGCGTCCCCGCCGGGCTCGGGCTCGGCGTCGGCAGCCTCGCCGGCGTCGGCGTCTGCAGCCGGCTCCTCGGCAGCGGGCTCCTCGGCAGCGGGCTCCTCGGCAGCCGGCTCCTCGGCACTGGGCTCCTCGGCAGCGGGCTCCTCCGCGGGCGGCTCGGCCGCCTCGGCGGGAGCGTCGGCCTCGGCAGCGGGCTCGACAGCCTCGGCGGCGTCGCCCTCGGGGGCCTCCGCGCCCGCGGTCTCGTCGTTCTCGTCTGTGGTGTCGTCGGCCATCTCGTCTCTCTCGTCAGGTCTGCTTGAACTCTGCGGCGATGCTGCGTTCGCGCTCGACGGTGAGCGTGCGCGCGAGGTCGCGCTTGATGCGAGACAGCGCGGCGGTGTCGTCGAGTTCGCCGGTGGCGTTGGAGAAGCGCAGGCCGAACAGCTCCTGCCGCAGCTCAGCCACGCGTTTGGCGAGCTCTTTCTCGTCGAGGTCGCGGATCTGGCTCGCCTTCATCGCTAGTCCTCCCGCAGCACGAACTTCGACTTGACCGGGAGCTTGTGCGCGGCGAGGCGGATCGCTTCGCGCGCGAGCGGCTCGGAGACGCCTGCGAGCTCGAACATCACACGCCCGGGCTTGACGACTGCGACCCAGCCTTCGGGCGAACCCTTGCCGGAGCCCATGCGCGTCTCGGCGGGCTTCTTGGTGATGGGCTTGTCGGGGAAGACGTTGATCCACACCTTCCCGCCACGCTTGATCTTGCGGGTCATCGCGATACGCGCAGCCTCGATCTGGCGGTTGGTGAGCCAGCCGCCCTCCATCGCCTTCAGCCCGTACTCGCCGAACTGGACGTGGAGCTGGCCGCGCGAGTTGCCGCGCCGGCGCCCACGGTGCTGCTTGCGGTGCTTGACGCGCTTGGGCGACAGCATCAGCGGCCCTCTCCGCGCGGGCCGCCCCCGCCGGGACCACGACCGCCACCCGGACCACGACCCCCGCCGGGACCACGACCCCCGCCCGGACCACGACCCCCGCCCGGCCCACGACCACCGCCCGGACCACGACCCCCGCCCGGCCCACGACCACCGCCCGGACCACGTCCGCCGCCGGGGCCGCGCCCGCGCCCGCGGCCGTCGCGGCCGTCGCGGCCGTCGCGGTCGGAGCTCGGCGGCGCGGGAGCGGTGATGTCGGTGAGGTCAGCGCCGGTGTAGCCCTCGGGCATGATCTCGCCCTTGTTCACCCAGCACTTCACGCCGATCCGCCCGAACGTGGTGCGCGCCTCGTAGAAGCCGTAGTCGATGTCAGCGCGCATCGTGTGCAGCGGCACGCGACCGTCGGAATACGATTCGGTGCGCGCCATCTCGGCGCCGCCAAGGCGCCCCGCCACCTGCACCGTCACGCCCTTGGCGCCCGAGC
>JAICYC010000062.1 GCA_025934395.1 Solirubrobacteraceae bacterium
CTGCTCATCTCCTGAAAGCACGACCTCCGCAAGCTGCGCCATGGCTGCCCCCAATCGTCGCGGTCCATGACAACGGATTCGCCGCGCCCACCAAACAGCCTGCGAACTACCGACTCAGGTCACTAGACGATCGCTTTCACCTCGAGCGGTTCTCCGCCGGCGTCGCTGAGCGTCGCGGTGAGGCCGGTCTGGCCGCCGCTCGGGCCGGACAGGCTCAGCACGTCGGGAAGGCCGCCTTCGAACGCTTCGGGGACCTGCCGGCCGGCGCTCGCTTTGAAGTGCAGCAGCAGCGTCGAGGCCATCGTGTTCAAGGGAGCCAGCGGCCCGATCACGGAGCCGCTCAGCGACACGGTTTCTTCGCTGCCGGCGCACTGGAACGAGGCGAGCGCCCCGCTGCCCGCGAGGTCGAGGCCCACGATATGTCTGCTCGCGTCGATGTAGCCGAGCGTGCCCTGCAGCGAGGTCGTCGCGATCTGCCCGGAGGGCGCCCCCGCGCTGGTGCACGCGGCGTGGGAGCTGACGCGTTCGCATCCGGTCAGCGTGATCGTGAGCGTGGCGGTCGTGGAGGCGGTGTATTCGCCCGCGCTGCTGCCCGCTCTGCAGCGAAGCTTCGAGCCGGCGACGGTTTCGAGCGTGGCCAGCCCGATCGTGCCCGTGAACCGGCGCGCCCCGCCGGGGCCCGGAAGCCATGTGAACGGGCCGCTGCCGGACGCGGCTTCGGTGGTGCAGTGGGCGCTCGTGAACGCCCCGACGCCCCCGCTTCCGGGCACGCAGCGGCCGAGCGCCGGAAGCTGCGGCCCGCCGCTGTTCTGCACGGCTGCGGGCAGCGACAGGTTGCCCTGCTCGTCGACCGCCCGGATCGCCACATAGCGCTTCGCGCCTGCGGGAAGCGCGAACGTCTGGGCGACGCCCGCGGCGGCCGGTTCCGGAGCGCCGGTCAGGGGCGTGGCGCTCGCGAACGTCTGCGGTGTGATCGGTTTCGCGGAGGTGACCACTTCGTAGCGGGTCGCCTTGCCGCACATCCCGTCGCCGCCGGGCGCGGTCCAGTGGAGCACGCGTTCATACGCGCTCGCGCCGAGCGGCTTTCCGGGCGCGAGCGCGTCACGCGTGTAGTCGCCGGAGTTGGCGATGTCGTGGTGGAAGTTCGGCCACGAGCTCGGGGAGCACGCGGAGGCGGGCGTGCCGTAGACGGACAGCGTGCCTTCGCGGGTCACCGAGACCACGTCCTTCTTCGCGCCGGCGCTCGTGTCGAGCGTGCCGAGCGACCCGAGCGTGGGGGTGGCCACCATCCAGCCGCCCGTGAGCTTCGGCCACGAGCTGCTCGCGGGAGCGCCGAGCGCGCTGTAGGCCTCGAGATCCTGCGAGGCGGTGCCCGCGAGCACCTCCTGTTTGGGTGCTTCGCCGGTCACGTCACCGACGGTCTCGCCGGTGATGAACGACAGGTCGTTGTCGACCGCGGGGAAGCCCGGCTGGAACTGGCTCGTCTCGGGGTTCCACGCCGCGATGAAGTCCTGGCTGCCCTTCTGGTAGTCGGGCGCGACGACGTCCAGCGCGCGCAGCAGTCCCGCGGTGGGCGCGAACAGCGTCGTGGTCGTCCCGTCCAGCGTGCCGAACGCAGGCTCGCCGACGGCGGGGAACGTCGGGGTGTCGACTTTGCCCGTGCCCGCCGAGATGTCGGTCTCCAGCGCGTTGTAGGCGCCGCCCGCCGAGCCGTAGCACGAGCTGCCGTTCGGGTTCAGCACGTACCCGGGCCCGGCGGCGGGCATCACGGCGACCTTCGGGCTTTCGCCGCCTTCGGGGCAGGTCAGGGGCGCGACGACCGGCGAGCCGTTGATGCCTTCGCCGACTTCCGGCAGCAGCCCCGCGTCGATCAGCCCGATCTTCGCCGGCCAGCCTTCGCGGAACGCGACCGACGTGCATCTCGACTGCGCGCAGGCGAAGCCCCCCGTGGCGCACGAGGAGGGGTCTCCCGAGCAGCCGCTCGACTTGATCGCGTACATGCGACCGTTGGCGAATTCGAGCAGCCCGCTCTGCCCGACCACCCCCAGCGACGCGGTCGTGACGTCGCCCGCGTTGATCGAGCCTTCGTCGCCCTGGCCGGTCAGGTACTCCTCGTTGGTCCCCACGAGGATCGTGGGGGCTCTGCCGGGGCCGTCGAGGTTCGCCACGGCCGGGGTGTCGACGATCTTGCCCTGGCCTTCGGAGCGCCCCGCGCTGGCGGGGACGTTGCCGTTGAACGAGGGCTCGTTGCTCGTGGGGTCCACCGCAGCGACCTTGTCGGGATCCTCGACGAGCACCGGGAAGCCCTTGACGGGTTCGCCGTCGGCGTGCCACGCGTACACGTGGCGGTCCTCGCCGGCCGCGACGATGTCCAGCCCCGGTCCCTTTTCGGGTTCGAGGTCCGCGAGCACGGGCGAGGTGGCGAAGCCGGCCTGGGTGCGCTCGCGCGCGCCGGCGCGCTGCGCCTCCCACCCGGGACTCGCGCCGAGCGGCGCGCCGGAGTAGTTCGCGTTCGAGGTGGCGTGGAAGACGAGCTTGCCCGCTGCGTTCCACGCGTACACGTTGCCTTCGAGGTCGTCTGCGACCACGTCCTGTTCGCCGGTTCCGAACAGGTCGCCCACCGCGGGGGCCTCGATCACCGGCGCGAAGTGCGTCGCCGACTGTCCGCCGCCCGCGAAGGCGGACTCGTTCGCGTGCAGCGGGAGCTGTTCGGTGTGAACCGGCCAGCCGGGGAGGTCGGTCAGCTTGCCGCCGGCCGCGTCGTAGCGGTAGGCGTGGATGAAGCCGTCGGAATCCGCCACGATCAGCTGGTTGGTGTCGTCGCCGGCGAGGTCGGCGAGCACGGGGCTCGCGTCGCCGTCGCCGCCCATCTCGACGGGGAAGCCCTTGAGCATGTCCGCGTCGCGGTGCAGGAACAGCTGCCGGCGGTCCTCCCCGGTCATCGCCGGACCGGGCGCGCCGGTGGCGGTCGACACGACCACGCGCACGGTGAACGCGTAGGGCAGGGTGTTGGGGCGGCCGCTCGAGGTCTGCGCGTTCGCGCCACCGCCGTTCTCGCTGCCGGTGAACGACGCGGGATCGCCTGTGGGGAACAGCGCCTCGAGCGTGCTCGTGCTGACGCTGGCGAGCAGCCCTCGGAAGGAGCTCGAGTGCACGGTGCTGCCGTCGCAGAACTGCGAGGGCACCGCCGCGAAGTCTCCGCCGGAGGAGCGCGCTGCGTTGTTGGGCTGGGCGCCCGGGGCGACTTCGACACGGCAGGTGTAGCCGGTGCGCGCGTTCACGTAGCCATCGAGCGCGAACGTGCCCTGCGAGGGGGCGAGCTGCTGGAACCATTCAGGCGAGGTGATGTCGGCCTCCGGCGGGACCCAACCCTGCGCCGCCGCTTCCACGGCCTTGTAGGCATCGAGCCGGCCGTACCCGAAGAACTCGTCCCAGCCCTTGCGTGAGGGGTAGCGGAACGTGTCAGGGAGCGGCCCGATGACGCCGCCCAGCTCGTTCGCGGCGAACGTGCTGTTGAGGTTGGGGTCGGTGCACGCGAGCCCGAGCGTGCCGCAGGAGCCTTCGGGTTCGAGCGCCGTGTCGACGTCGTCTGCCTGCCCGCCTTCGCCCTGGTCGGCAGCGGCGCGGCCGCTGCTGGGCGAGCTCGTCCCGAGCGTCGCGGAGCCGTCCACCGAGCTGCCGGCGACGTCGCCCGAGGCGATCAGCTGCTGGACCTCGTCGGGTGTTATCGCGCACGGCGAGCCGTCGACCCGTTTGCAGTCGCTCGCGGGGGAGAGCCTGCTCTGCCCGCCGCCCGCGCATTCGCCGTACAGCGCGGCCCCGCAGGCGTTGAGCGCGGCGCTGTAGATCAGCCCCGCCACGCCCGAGCTCTTGCCGGTCGCCTCCGAGGAGCACGAGGTGGCGGGCACGGACACGTCCACGCGCGGCCCGAAGTTCGTGCAGCCGTCGAGCTGCAGGTAGGAGGGGGGAGTGTTGGTCACGGGCACACCGCCCAGGTCGGACGGCCCTTCCACGGCGTTGACCACGATCGTGTGCGGCAGCGAGCCCGGCTGGTTGTGGTGCTCGGCGGCCTCGTCGGCCGCGGAGGCCATGATCGTCGTGCCGTGGTCGTAGGCGTAGTCGATCGCTTCGCGCGTGAACACGGGCGCGTTGTAGGTGCCCAGGGGCTCCTGGATCACGTCGATGCCGCGGTCGGTGGCGTACAGCACCGCCTGGGCGAAGCGGTTGGCGTCGGTGATGAACGACTCGCCCACGCGCAGCTCCATGATCTCGCAGTTGGGGCACGTGCCCACCTCGCCGGAGGCGTTCTCGGCTTCGCCGGCGGAGTCCTCCTCCTCGCCCGTGCCGTGCCCGTAGTGGACCTCGTCGTAGGGGTCGTTGTCGTTGTCGACGTAGTTCCAGCCCGCGATGTCGTTGGCGTATCCGTTGTGGTCGTGGTCGACGCCGTCCGAGAACGCGATGATCAGGTCCTCGGGCGTGAGCACGCCGGGCGGGCCGTTGCGGCAGCTGCTCGTGGTCGGGGGGTTGGAGCACTGCGGGAAGCTCTGCACGACGTTCGCCACGCGCGAGTCGCAGGCGTAGTCGAGCACGTCGAAGGCCCCGCGTTCGAGGACGTCGTAGGGGATCGGCCCCGACCCGCCCGGTTTCCCGCCCGGCATCCCGCCGTGGGCGTCGTAGTCGCCGCCCGTGGCCGCGCGGGCGCTCGTGCAGTCGACGTGCGTGGTCGGATCGAACGTGCTCGACAGGTCGACCTTCGGCGCGGGCAGCTCTCCCGCGTCGAGCAGCATCTTCGCGCGCAGCAGCAGCACCGCGCCGCGGTTGTTCCATTCGATCCCGGAGTCGAGCTCGGCGATCGTCACGTCGGGACGTCCGAGCGTGATCGTGAACGCCGTGTGCAGCGGCGTTCCCGCCGCGATGCACGAGCCCGTGCCGCCCGGCATCGTGGCGTGTTCGTCGACCAGGCTCATCCCCGTGACCCCGCAGAGCTCGTCGGTCTGCGAGTTGTTCTCGGTGACCGCGAGGTTTTCGGTGGGGTTGGTCGAGAGCGACGGCGGCGCGGCAGGCGTTGCCGCGAACTTCCACGCGTCGCCGCCGCCTCCGTTGCTGGGCACCTGGCCCGGTTCGAGCTTCCAGGTCGCAGGCGAGCCCGCGGTGCCGTCGCCGAGGTAGGGGAAGTCCGCGAGCGCCTGCGCGCCGCCGAACGCGAGCAGCGCCACCAGCATCGTCACCGCGACCGACGCGATCCGCACAGCGTGCCTCGTGCTCCCGCGCCGCTGCGCGCGCCCCGCCCGAACTTGCTCTCTCATGCCCCCGTCGCTCCTCCCCGTCCCGGTCCCGCGCGGGCCGGACTGAGGACCGGCATACCCGTGGGTCGTGGGCTCTAAACGCGCACGCGCCCGCTCATCGGGGGCGGCGACGCGGCTACGCGAGCAGCGACGGCTCGGTCGTGAGCCTGTGCGGGACGTCTGCGCAGACGGTCCGGTCGCGTCCGCTGCGCTTGGCGCTGTACAGGGCCGTGTCGGCTCCGTGCACGAGCGCCTCGATGCTCGCGGGGGCGACACCCGCGGTCACCCCCGCGCTCGCGCGAACGGGCGGCAGCGGCTCGGGGTCGTGTGCGACCAGCGCGCGCACGCGCTCGGCGAATTTGTACGCGATCTCCGTGTCGGCCTCCGGCAGCAGAACCACGAACTCCTCGCCGCCGAACCGCGCCACCAGGTCGATCTCGCGTGACTGGCTCGCGAGCACCTCGGACACGCGCACGAGCACGCGGTCGCCGATCTCGTGGCCCCACTCGTCGTTGACGCGCTTGAAGTAGTCGATGTCGAACGCGACGATCGCGATCGAGGTCAGCTCGCGCCGCGCGCGGGCGAGCTCGAGCGCTGCCCGTTCGTCGAACCCCCGGCGGTTGAGCAGCCCCGTGAGCGCGTCCGTGCGTGCCTCGTCGGCGAGCTTCGCGAGCAGTTCGTCGTTGCGGTTCGCGAGCCGCAGGATCACCGCGGCGACGACGCACACCGAGACCATCACGTCGACCCAGCGCCCGGGGTAGCTGCTCGCTTCCGGCAGGAGCAGGAGCGTGGCCGCGTGCGCCGCCCCCACGCACGCGAGGATCGCAACCGCGCCGCGGCCCCCGAAGAAGAACACGCTCCACAGCACCGGCCAGACGTAGAGGATCGCGCCGTCGCCCGCGCCCGGGGTGGCAGCCAGCGCGGAGGCGATCAGCAGGACGCCGATCGGCCCGAGCGGGGCGAGCGCCCACCGCGGCAGGCGCGGCCCGAACGCGACCAGCAGCGTGACCACGACGCCCGCGGCGATCACCGGCGCGATCGCGAAGCTCGGGTCGCCCGGGATCAGGCCCTCGATCGCGCCGTCGAAGGCCGCGCCGCCGTACATCGCGGCGGCGGTGTAGGCCATCAGCGCGCGGTTGCCACGCAGGCTGTGGAGCGAGGGGCTCACACAGGCGATATCGGCGCGCGCCGCGCCCAACCCAAGCCCCGGGACGCCTGCGGTCGGCGCTGCTAGCCGTGCGCGCGGTGGATGACCGTTTCCACGCGGGCGCGCAGCGCGGCGAGCCGCTGCTGCGCCTGCGCGGCGGTGATGCTCCCGGCGTGCTGCGATCGCTCCAGCGACGCGCGCCGCGACCGCAGCAGCGCGTCGAGGAGGCCGGTCGTCGAGCGGCCCGGCGTGGAGGAGGCGATCGCCGCGAGCGTGCGACCGCGTGCGAGCTCCGAGCGCAGCTCGTCGGGGCGCGCTCCGAGGTAGTGGGCCGCCGTTTCGAGGTTCACGGGCCCGAGCGCGAACGGGCGGCTCACGTGGACCCGCCGCGCCACCCGCAGCCTGAGCACGCGCAGCCGCGCCCTGCGTTGCGCGGCGGTGAGCCTGCTCTGGGCCGCGAGCGCGCGTTCGCGCTCTCCGAGGATCGCGTGTTCCACTCCGGCGGCGGTGCGCCCCTTCGTGTGCGCCGCCACGTCCGCCAGCGAGCGCCCCGAGCGCAGCTCCGCCCGGAGCGCCGAGGTGGAGGTTCCGAGGTAGAGCGCGGCGATCGCCACGTCGCTGCGCAGCGCCGCGGGGCGGCCGCCCGCCCGGGCGCGGGGGTGCAGCAGGCTGCCGCGCCCGCCGCTTCCGAGCACGGCGACCAACACCGCCGCCACGACCAGCACCAGCGCGAGTGCCGCTGCGAGCCGCGGGCCCCCGGAAAGCGTCGCGGGGCGGCTCATCGCGCGAGCGGGGTGGGGGGCAGGACGCACATCGCGTCGATGATTGCGTAGAATCCGCGCAGAGCGCCTCGTGGGGTTCCAGGCCGTTTTCCCCAGCCCCATTCGTGCTATGCTCCGGCCCGCCGGCGGCGGCCCTCAGGATGCCCGTGGTCGAGTCGGACGAAGGTTGGCAGGTGGAAGAACCTTCATCAAGGCGATAGAGAGGACCTGGAGGACATGAGACACGTGAAGACGGCCCTCGGCTTGGCGGCAGCGATCTGCCTGCTTGGAGCCTTGGCCGCACCGGCGCTCGCGCACGAATTCGTCGCGACCAAAACCGGAAAAACTCCTTCCGAAGCGACACCGTTCAAAACCAAAGCGGTGATGGAAGAAGGCCAGTTCCAGACGTTCGTCCTCGCCAAACGCACGATCAAGTGCGAAAAAGCGGTGGGCAAAGACGTCAAAGTCGGCGAAACCGAAGGCGCGACCGGCGGGATCGTGGAAAGCCCCACGAAACATCTGCAGGTGCACCTCACGATGAGCAAATGCGGCTACTACCCGCAGCCGACCAAACTCGAACACTTCCCCGCGGCCCTCAAAGGCGGGATCAACATCAATTTCGACGTCAACGGCTCAGGCGAATTCGAAGGCCTCAGCGAAGGCGAAGAACTCGAATACGGCGTCAAAGCCGAACTCCTGAAAACGGCCGCCGAAGTCAAAATCGGCACGCTGAAATTCTGCACGTTCGTCATTCCGGAACAGACGATTCCTGCGCGGGCGAAACTCAAACCCGAAGAAGAATTCGCGACGGTCTCGTACTCCAACGAAGCGGTGCCGGTCGAACCGACCCCGACCAAGCTGAAACTGTTCCCCGACGGCTTCCAGCACAAGCTGGTCATCAGCTACGACCTGAAGCCGTTCAAATTCAAGTACGGCGAAGAAACGCAGTGCGCCGAAGACGAAGAAAAACAGGAATTCGGCAACGGGATCCTGCAGGGCGAACTCAAAGACGAAGTCATCGGCGGGAACCTCGAATTCAAATAGGCCGCTGATCTAAGCGTCGGGCTGGCAGCCGCCAGCCCAACCAGGGGCGGGGGAGCGCAGGCTTCCCCGCCCTTTTTGTCCCCGCTAGCCGTCGGGAAACGGCGCGATCGCGACGCCGTGGTCGCGCTCCCGCATGCCCAGCTCGTATGCGCCGCCATGGGCGGTGCGCAGCGTGCGGCCGGTGCCGCCGCCGGGCAGCGCGACATCGAGCGTGAGTGCGGCGAGCGAGCAGTTGACCACGTCGTGCTCGCCTCCGTCCGGATCCGCGTAGCGCCACCCCGCGCGGAGCGCCACGGGGCTCTCGATCGCGATCCCCAGGGTGAGGCCGCGCGCGCCGGGGATGCGCAGCCGCGCGCCGTCCACGCCCTCGGCGACCTCGAGGCCGCGCGCGCCGAGGCCGCCGAGTCGGTGCCGGACCCCGTCGAGGCAGAGCGTGCCGTTGGCGATGAACGGCGTCGTGCGCCCGCCGATCGCGATGCGCCCGAGGCTCGCGTCCAGCCACGCGTCGGGGGCATCCTCGAACCCGGCGCCGTGCATCCAGATCCAGCGCTCGGCGTGCTCGCCGCCCCAGTTGTGCCCCACCATTCCGACCCATTCGCGCACGTCGATCTCGCCCCCCGCAGGGGTGGTGATGCTGCCGTCCAGTCGCGCGAGCGGCGCGGGGCTCGTGAGCTTGGTGCGCGGCACGGGGGCGCGGTAGAGCAGCTCCGGTCGCAGGTGCCGCAGCTCGGGCGCGGACGGCGTGATCCGCAGCGACCACCGCGCGCCGCCACACTCGCCCGCGGCCTCGGTGGCGCCTAGGCGCGAGTCCTCGATCGCGATCCAGCCCCCCGGCGGCACCGCCAGCGCGTCGCTCGTGTGCTTCTGCTGCACGGGCGCGTCGAGCCGTGCGTCGAACAGGGTGAACCACAGCGATCCGCGCGCAGACGCGCCGGCGCGCTTGTGGACCGTGTAGCGGATCCATGCGCCGAGCGGCCCGGCGGGGTCGAACGCGCGCAGGTAGAACGACTCGTAGAAGCCCGCACGCGGCTGCACGCCCGGGAACACCGCGCTCGTCGCCATCGCGCGCGATCCTAACCCGCGGGGCGATTCCTGCGAGGATCCGCGCGTGCGCCGCACGTCCCTGGTCGAGCTCCCCGAGGTGTTCGCGAGCCCGCAGCCCGACAGCGGCGCGCGCTACCTGCTGGGCGTCGACGGCGGCGCGACGAAGACGCTCGCGGCGGTGCTCGACCTCGAGCAGGGCACCGTCCACCTCGGTCACGCCGGGCCCAGCAACGAGGACTCCGTCGGGCCGCGGGCGGCGGTGGGGGCGCTGCTCGCCGCAGCCGACGCCGCGCTGCAGGCGGCGGGGGTGGACGAGCAGCGGCTCGGCGCGGCGGTGCTCGCCGTGGCGGGCACCGACACGCATGCGCTCGCCGTCCATGTGGGCGAACAGCGCGCGGAGGCGTGGACGGTCGTCAACGACGTGGTGGGTGCGTGGGCGACGGCGACCGGCGCGGGACCGGGCGTGGCGGCGATCTCCGGCACCGGCTCGAACGTGTTCGGGGTGGGGCGCGAGGGCGGGTCGTGGCGAGCGGGCGGGTGGGGCCACCTGCTCGGCGACGAGGGCTCGGGCTACTGGCTCGGGGTCCAGTCGATCAAGGTCGCGCTCGCCGATCGCGAGGGCTCCGGACCGGCGACCGCGCTCAGCGACGCGGTGCGGGAGTTCTTCGGCGCCCCGAGCGTCGAGGGGGTGGCGGCCCTCGTGTACTCAAAGCCCCTCGGCAAGGGCGACATCGCCGCGTTCGGAGCGCAGGCGGCGCGCATCGCCGAGGAGGGAGATGCGGTCGCGGTCGACCTCTACCGGCGGGGCGCGGGAGAGCTGGCCCGCGAGATCGTGGCGGTGATCGACCACACGGGGCTGGAGGGCCGCTTCCCGGTGGGGCTGATCGGGAGCGCGTTCAAGGCGGGCGCCGTGTTCGTCTCACCGCTCGCCGAGCTGGTGCACGCCCGCGCTCCCGAAGCCGCGGTCGACACCGTTGAGCTCGCGCCGGTCGGCGGCAGCCTGCTCCTAGCGGCCCACGTGAGCGGACGCACCGACGCGGTGGACGTCGAGCAGCTCACGCGGCTGATCGAGGCCGCGCCCGAGCGCTAGCCGGCCCTGCCGAGCTCGCGCTCGATCGCCTCGCGATGGCCGATCGCGGCTGCGCCGATGCCGCGCACCCGCACGGCGGCGGCGGCGTGCGCGAAGCGCGTTGCCTCTGCCGCCTCCGCGCCGCGCGCGAGCTCGATGAAGAACGCCGCAGCGAACACGTCGCCCGCGCCGAGGTCGTCGACGACGGGCTCCTGCGCCGCCGGCACTGCGACGACCGTCTCCGCGATGCGCCCCGTCTCGGCGCGCGCCAGCACGGTCGTCGGGTGTCCCGCGTCGGTGATCGCCACGCGCGCGCCCGCCGCGATCGCGGCGTCGATCGCGGCGGAGCAGTGGGCGCGCTCGCCCGCGCCCAGCACCAGTGCGTCGCAGCGTCCCGCGAGCGACGCCGCCCCGGCGCCGCACGGGCCGAGCACGACCGGCTCATCCGGGCCGCTCCAGTGGCGGGCGAGGCCCTGCGGGGTGAGGCCCACGAGCCGCGAGGCGGGGAGCTCCCTGTCTCCGCCGAGCTCGCGCGCGACCGGCGCGAGGTGGAGGATCGCGGCGGCGGGCGCGGGTGCCAGCATCGGACCCGCCCAGGCGAGCATCCGCTGCGTGCGCTCGTTCCCGTCGTAGCGCGTCGCAAGGGTGGTCGTCTCCGGCGCCGGCTCGACCTCGACGTCGAGCTCGCCGGCGAACGGTGCGAGCGCCTCGTAAATCTCGCTCTCCTCGCCGCGCGTGAGGATCCGCGCCCTCGCTCCGAGGCGGGCGGCCTGCAGGGCGCTGTAGAGCACCGTGCCCCCCGGGCGGCGGGATCCGTCGGCGAGCACGTCGATCGTCACGTGACCGATCGCCGCGTAGTCGATCGGCGCGCCCGCGTCGCCTTCCATGTCAGGCTGCCAGCCTCGACACCGCCATGCGTATACCAAAACGATCGCGTGTCCCGTTTGTTATGCGTCCAGTGCCTGTGCGGATCTCCGAACCCCCATGCCATCGTCGGTCCGTGCGCTCGGGTCGCGCGCCGTTGCGCGGCTTGCCCGCCGTGGCCGCGTGCGCGATCGCGATGTTGGCGCTCGCGGTGGACGCCGCGCCCGCTGCGGCGCGCTCCGGCGCGCGCGAACCGTCGCCGTATCCGGCGCTGGCGCCCGCGTTCACCCTCACGCACGCGCAGCTCGCCCGCGAACGCGCCCGTGCCCACGCGGCGGCTGCCGCGCGCAAGCACTCCAGGAGGCGCAGGAAGCCGAAGCTCACCGGCAACCCCGCCCGCGCGCTGCTGGCCTATGAAGCGATGCAGACCCGCTACTACCTGCGCGGCTCGGGCCTGTACGCGGGCGAACCGTTCTCCTACCTGTGGCCGTTCTCGCAGGCGATGGCGGCGACGATCAGCCTCGCCAACGTGCCGCAGCTCGCGAAGACGGCCGCCCGCGACCTGTCCGCGCGGATCGTGGGCCTGAACGAGTATCTCGACACCAACAACTCCGGTCAGCCCGAAGGCACGTTCACGAGCGAGCTGCCCGCGTTCGACGGCAGCGTGGCTCCGCCCGCGGGGCCGGGAGGCCCCAAGTACTACGACGACAACGACTGGGTGGGGATCGAGCTGGTGCGGCTTTACAAGCTCACCCACCGGGCCACGATCCTCGGCAGCGCGGAGGGGATCATGGCGTTCGAGATGGCGGGCTGGTCCACGAACCCCGCGCTCGGCTGCCCCGGCGGGATCCCGTTCTCCAACACGATCGAAAACACCCAGCGCAACACCGTCACGACCGCGCCCGCCGCCGAGCTCGCGCTGCAGCTCTACGGCGTCACGGGGAACGTGGAATACCTCCAGTTCGCCCAGAAGGCCTACGAATGGGTGCGCGGGTGCCTGCTGCTGCCGAGCGGGCTCTACGGCGACCACGTGGGCCAGAGGGGCGTGGTCGAACCGGCCACCTGGAGCTACAACCAGGGGACGATGATCGGCGCCGGCGCGCTGCTCTACCAGGCGACCGGCAACTCCGGGTACCTCTACGAGGCGCGCCAGACCGCCGCCGCCGCGCAGGCGTACTTCACGCCCCAGCGCCTCTTCGCCGAAAACCCGTTCTTCCCGGCGGTGTACTTCCGCAACCTGATGTACCTCGACTCGATAACGCATGACCCGCCGGGCAAGGCGATCGCCCAGGCATACGTGGACTACGCGTGGCAGAACCTGCGGCTCAGCGGCAACCTGTTCGTGGCGGGCACGCCCGCCAGCGCGCAGCTGCTCTACCAGGCGGTGGTGGTGCAGCTGTACGCGATGCTCAGCTCCTCGCCGAGCACGTACTTCTAGGCGCGAGCACCGCTCGCTAGTCTGCGGCTGTGCCCGACGGGACCAACATGACAACCGCGGAGGGGCTCGCCGCCCTGCAGCGCGAGCTCGACGAGCTCGAGAACGAGGGCCGCCGCGAGATCGCCGAGCGGATCAAGACGGCGCGCGAATGGGGAGACCTGAAGGAGAACAGCGAGTACCACGACGCCAAGAACGAGCAGGCGCACCTCGAGACCAAGATCGCGCGGCTGCGCGAGCGGATCGCGGGCGCGGTGGTGGTGGAGGACAGCGCCGGCGACGGCGTGGTGGCGTTCGGCTCCACGGTGGTCGTGCGCGACGACGGGGGCGCCGAGCAGACCTGGCAGCTGGTGAGCTCGCACGACGCCTCCCCGCGCGAGGGGCGCCTGTCGGTCGAATCGCCGATGGCAGCGGCGCTGCTGGGCAGTGCGCCGGGCGCGACCGTGTCGGTGTCGCTGCCGCGCGGCGAGCGCAAGCTCACGGTTGTGAGCGTCAGCTGAGCGGCGCGCGACCGGCGCGGAGAGCCCCGATGAACCTCCGGGGCGGGCGGCGGTACAGCCGCGCGCCGCGACGCAGCGCCCTGCGCCGCAGCTTGCGCCGCCGCTGCGCGATCCGCTTGCGCACGCGCCTGCGCGTGCGCCGGCCGGTCGCCTTGCGGGTGGAGCGCTCCTTCAGGGTCAGCGCGAGCAGGGCGAGGTCGTGGTCCTCGCCGAGCAGTTCGCCGAGCTCGTCCGCGCGCGCGGCGACGCGCGCGAGGCGGGTGGCGCGCGCTCCCGGCGCGGGCAGATCTTCGGAGCGGCGCTGCAGCAGCTCGCTGCAGTAGCGCAGGTCCTTGACGCGTTTGCGCCACTCGTGCAGCGCCTCGTCGCGATCGCGGGGACGTGCGCGTTCGGCACGGCGCTGGCGCCGGCGGCCCGCACGGTAGATGCGGCGCAGCCCGCCCCCGAGCAGCTGCTCTCGATCGCAGCCCAGCTCCCACGTCGCCACCCGGCTGCGGAGCGCGCGCAGCTCGCCCAGCGCGCGCGCGCGCGTGTGTGCGTCCTGCACCCCGCGCCGCCGCGCGCGCCGGCTCGCGGCGACGAGCCGCCTGCGCAGCTTCGCCACGCCGCGCCGGCGCAGCTTGCGCGGGTGCCGCGCTACGAGCGCGTCGAGCGTCTCCACCAGCACCTCGGCGTCACGTGTCTCCGAGAGGCGCGCGGCGACGCCCGCGAGCGCTCTGCTCTCCCGCGTGTAGACGACCTCGCCGAGCTCGTCGCGGAGCAGCCGCAGCATCGCGCGCAGGCGCTTGAGCGCCTTGCGCGTCTCGTGCGTGGCGCGCTCGTCGGGCTTCCCCGCGCTGCCGCCGAGCTGCGCGATCGCGATGTCGAGCTGCTCGAGCGCCGCGCGCTGGATCGCCTGCGCGAGCGGCTCCTCGTCGAGCGGCGCGAACCCCCCGGCGGCGCGACCCCGACCGCCGCGCGGCCGGCGGGGCGCTTGCGAGCCCTCGGAGCCGCCGGGGCCGCCGGGGCCGTGGGGGCCGCCGGGGCCGTGGGGGCCGCCGGGGTCGCCGCCCTCGCCGTTGCGGCCGTTGCGCGCGACCGCGACGCCCACCCCCACCGCGAGCGTCGCCATGATCGTGGCGGTGAGCGGCGCAACAATTGGGCGATGACCGGCCTTCCGCCTGCGCGCTGGTGGACCGTGCGCCGCGCTGCGAATCGCAAGCCGTCTACGTATCGCTGTCCGGTGTGTGGTCATCTGCTGCCCGCCCTGAGCGAGCATATGCTGATCGTGCCCGAAGGCGACAGCCGGCGGCGGCGACACGCGCACAGGGAGTGCGTGCTCGCCGCGCGCGCACGCGGCGAGCTGGTGCTTCGCGACGAGTGGCTGCGCACCCAGCCCGCGCCGCCCTCTGCGTGGCGGCGCGTGCGGGCGCGGCTGCTCAGCCTCCGCGGACCTTCGCGATCTCGGGCTCCACGCGAATGATCACGCGCTGTTCGCCCGGCTGGCGGTAGGGGTACTCGTCCTTGTCGAGGTACTTCTTGGCGAGCCTGTCGATGTGTTCGTCGGCGCCGTCGTGCGTGCGCTCGGCGACGCGACCGCGGACCTCGAGGTATTCGTAGGGGTTCTCCATGTTGGGCACGGTCAGCGTCACGCGCGGATCGCGCTGGAGGTTGGTCGGCCACGCGCGCCCCTCGGCGCTGTTGAGCACCGGCTGGCCGTCCTCGATGTCGACCCACACAGGCACGCAGTGCACGCTTCCGTCCTCGCGGAGCGTGGACACGTTGCAGAAGTTCTTCCCCTCCAGGATCTCGATCCCACGTCCCTCGACCTTGACCGTCATCAGCAGCTCCTTTCTCGCGTTCCCCGTTGCGCCTCCACCATAGGCGACGGCGGACGGTCCGCCGGAGGGGTGCGCGGGTGCGGCGTCAGCCGCGGCTGACGCCGGTCTTCGAGCTCGCGGGCGGGATCCGGCCGAGCGCCTGCAGGCGCCCGTTGTCGAGCTGGAAGTGCACCGTCGCCTGCCCGGCGCCCGGGCAGCACAGGGGGTCGCTGGGACGGTAGAGGGGGTAGGCGAGCGTCACTTCCGTATCTCCCTGGGAGACGACCTTCACCGAGGCGCTCGGTTCCTTGGTGTCCGTGCCGAGGTAGCGGTTGCCGAGGAAGAAGAACGCCTGCTGGCCGTAGCCGTCGCCCGAGCCCGTGCGCGTGGCGACGAGCACCCGCAGCGTCTGTCCGGAGTGGTATTCGCCGGTGTTGTTGGGCGTGTAGCCGTGCGCGCGAACGAGCGCCGCCGCCGCGCCCACGCCTTCTGCGTGGCTTTCGTGTTCGGTGAACGCCGGCTCGGGCGCGGTCCGCGTGGTCGCGGTGGCGGGTGTGCC
>JAICYC010000044.1 GCA_025934395.1 Solirubrobacteraceae bacterium
CGGTAGGCGTTGGGACGGGCAGGGTCGGCGTGGTCACGGTCACCGTGGGCACTGTCACCGTGGGCGTCGTGATCGGGACTTCCGGCAGGCCCAGAGCAGCGGCGGGCATGGCGATGGCGCCGATCGATGATGCCGCCAGGCAACCGGCGAGGAGGGTGGCCATCAGGCCTTTTCGCGGTTGAAGCATCGAGCCAGTCCTTGCTCTCTAGAAAATTCGTCCATGCCGGGTTACCCCGCCGGTGGATGTCTATGCGCGCCGACCGGCCCGCATCGCACGTTACGGGTCATGCGCAGCCCCAGGAAACATGGGGCTGGATGCGCCGCCGATCGGGCAGTGCGGCGTCCTCATGATCGGTAGGTCCCTGGTTCGAGTCCAGGCGGGCCCATTCGCACCCGACCGAAGTCGCCGCACTCCAACCATTCAGGGCGGGGTAGAAGCCCCCGGTCATCGGCGTGAGCCGTTGGCGGATGCGACTGAGCTCGCGTCGGCCAACGCGCGGCGCCTGACACTCAGTTGCCGGCGCCGGCGCCGGCGCGCTCGCTACACGCATGGAGCAGCAGCTTCGCCAGCGGCTCCACGTCGGCGATGGTGACTGTCAGCTCAGGATGGTGGAGGATTCCCAGCGGCTCGAGGCCGTGTACTGGTTTGCGGACTCTGCGGACGAGCCAGACCCGACGCTGCAGCTCATCCACCCGGGTGAGCACCACGGCACCGTGGAACAGCGCGAGCCTCCCGCGAGCGTCGACGCCACGGCAGAGATCCAGGCATCTTGTTGCGATCCCCAGGTCAACGAGCGGCGCACAGCGACTTTCTATGAACGCGGTAGTCTGAGGCCGTGATGGTGCTGGCCGTAGGCACGGGAGTCGTGGTGATCGTGGTCGCAATTGCGGTCGTTCTGCTCGTTCTGTTCGTGACCGTGTCGATGCGAGGCCGTCAGAAGCGCGGCGCCGAGCGTCGCGCCAGGGACCAAGATCGCCGGACTCACGACTAGCGGGACTCGCCAGCCGTCGTCGTTTCGTTTCGCAGGAGCTCTCTGAGCGAAGCGGTCCTGTGACCCCTGCTTTGCGAACCTGCGCGAGGGTCCACGCGGGACCGGGGCAGACGCCACCTGCGAGTGCCGCCAGGGCGTGCTGAGGCCCGGCTTCGCGGTGCCCCACCGTTCGCCCGGGACCGTCTCGACCTGCGCGTGCACATCGCAGGCTGCATAGGGTCACCGTCGTCGCTCAGCACGTGCGAGATGGCGCCGATGGTCCGTGGCTGCCGAGGATGCGCGGTCCGACTGCTTCTCGGAGGACTCTGGGACCGCGAGATCGAAATGCCCCGCCCGGCCACAGGGCGTTTCGCTTCCCGACCCTAGCGGCCACGCATCGGGGGCCACGGGACACGAGGTCGACCGCGAAGCGGCGGGACGCCGTGGCACGGAGCTCGAAGGCGTGGCTCTTTCGGGGTGCGGTCCGGCTCGACGCAATGGGTCCCCGGCGACCGCATGGCGCCGAGGACCCGCGCGTCGGTCAGTCGGTCAGCCTCCCGCCCCGCAGGCGTCCAGGTAGTCGATCCCCTTGCCGTCGCAGGCGTGGCCTTCCTTCATGCTGCCCGGCCCGCCGACGGTTTCGTGGCTCGACGAGTTACCGATCGAGTGCGTGTAGAGCGTTTCCGGCGCCCCGGTCAGTGCCGGAGACAAAGCGATGAAGCCGCCGACTCCTTTGCCCTGCGCCGTTTTTTCGAGCGTCGGTTCGCCGGTTTCTTCGTTGAAGCCGGTGATGGTGTAGTGCACCCCGGCCGTGGGGTTCTTCGTCGGGTTGAAGCAGTCGTGGGCGTACGTCGGCACTGCTCCCAGCGCCAACATCGTCCCGACCACCGCAGCCCCCGTTGCGATCCGCTTCATTGCGTCTGGTCCTCCATCGTCTGCCTTGACATGGGTAGCACGACTCGTGCGGGCGTTGACCTCCCACGAGCCGCCTCGCGGCGCAGGATACCTGAGCCGTCGGTGAAGGCTTGCGCTCGCGACATCGCCTACTGCGACCAGCGGGTCAGAAGACCTGCCTGCATGGCGAGCGTTCTGCGAACCCCGCTGCGATCGCCGAGCGACCGAGCTTCATGTCCACCGATTCGATCTCCCGCACGGTCGCCACGAAGGCAGGAGCGTCAGACGCCTGCGCGGCAGCCACCTGCCGATCCGCGATTGCGCGGCTCTGCCGCGCCAGGGCAAGCGTCCGATGCCACGAGGCGGCATTCTGCTGAGGGTCGCCAAGCGCCTGAAGTTCGCCCGGCACGCGGTCGGCGATCGCCTGCGAGGACGCGAAGAACGCGCCGACTTTCGGCAGCAGCTTGGGATCGGGGTGCAGCGGGTCGAACTTCGCGTAGGGGAACTTGCCGTGAGCCTTTTCGGTGGCAACGTTCGCGCGTGTGCAGACCGCCCTGGCCCTGCTGATGAACGCGGCGTCCAACCTGGACGACGCGGACGGCTCCGCGATCGACGCGGTCGTGCGGCTCGTGGCGCTCGAGTTCGACGACCCGCCGCACCCCGCAATGGCCACGGCGAGAAGCACGACGACCCCTGCGGCGACTGTCCTCTGCATCGGCTCTCCCTTTCAGCGGACCCATCCGACTGCCCGACCCTAACCCGCCGGTGACACTCGCAATGTGCGAATGCTCACCTCCGCGGACGGGAGCGCACTGCAAGCGGGGGCGGCCTACTCCTCCAGCCCCACGGCTTCGAGGGCTTCGATGCGGGTCCGGTAAGGACGCCACCGGAAGATCTTCCCTTCCTTGAACCGGTAGAGGTAGAACCACTTGTCGGTGACGGTCACGTCGCTCCCGCGTCCTCGGCCCGTATAGGCGACGGCGACGACGACAGCACGGTCCTGTTCGATGAACTCCTCCGGCTCCACGCGGAACTCGCTGAAGGCTTCCATTCACTCCTCGATGAATCCCCGGACCCCAGCAAGCCCTCGCCAGGTTCCAGCGACCGGATACTCGGACGGGATGAAGCCCTCCCAGTCGGGGTGGTGGAGGGCAACGATCGCGTCGACGTCTTCGGCCCCGGCCGCGAACACCTTGCGCACGATCTCCACGTTCTCCTGCGACACCGCCGGTCAAAGTATCCCGCAGGCCAAGATGGCGCTCTGGCCGTAGACGTCGGGGCGCGCCCCGCTACGCGGGCGCGAACCCCCGGTCGGGAGCGATCTCGACGGGGGCGCCGAGGAACCCGTCCTGCGCGACCGCTTCGAGCACGTCGGTCTCCCGTGTGGTGCCGAGCACGCGCCGCCCGTCGTCGAGGAGCGCGAACAGGATCCCCTACGACGGCGAGCCGTCGCGCTCGTAGATGACCGTGGCGGTCTCGGCGGTCGCGGTGTAGCCGCTGCCGGCGGGCGCCACCACGCGCGGCGAGGGCCGGGCCACGGGGGGCTCGATCGCGGCGAACTCGCCGGCGGGCGGCCGGTTGCCGTACACGCCGATCGCGTGCTTGGTGGCGTACCAGCCCAGAGCACTCGCGAGCCCGAGCGTCTCCTCGGAAGCCTCGCGGAGCGCGCGGGCCACCGCGATGACGCCGTGTGTGGCGTAGTTGTTGCCGGGGCCGCCGAAGAACGTGAGGCCGCCCGTGCACGTCAGGGGGCGCCGCAGGTCGAGGCCGAGCTCGCGTGCTGCGAGCTGCACGGCGGCGGGGAAGCACGAGTACAGGTCGATCAGCTCGATGTCCTCGGGCCCGATTCGAGCGTGTTCGAACAGCGCGCTCGCACACGCCGCGATCGCAGGCGAGCGATCCAGCCGGTTGCGCTCGGAGAGGTTCCACTCGTCCGTGGCGGCTGCGGAGGCGTGGAGGAACACCCATCGCTCGGGGGGAACGCCGAGCGCGCGGGCATGCTCGACGGAGCACACGATCACCGCGGCCGCCTGGTCCACCTGGATGTTGGCGTTGTGGAGCTTGCGGTAGGGATGGGTGACGAGCCGGTTCGAGGGCGCCACCTGCGCGATCTCGGCGGCGGTGTGCGGCTCGGCCGCCCAGGCGCACGGCTGGCGGGCGGCGACCTCGCTGAACCCCGCCCACAGCTCGGAGATCATCGCGAGGTGCTCGGCGACGCCTTCTTCGCGCGCGTGCGCGATCGCGTTCTCGATCAGGGGGTAGGCCATGATCGGCGCGATGATGCCCACCTCGGTCTCGTACGCCGTCCCTGGCGCCGCCTCGCCCTCCAGCACCTCGTCGGCGGAATCGCCGGTGTCCGGCGCTGCCCAATGCGGCGGCAGCCCCCCGGCGCGCGCGGCCGTGTAGAGGGCCTCGGCGCCGCAGACCACGGCCGAGTCCAGCTGGCCGGCTGCGATGCGGCTGCCGAGCGCTCCGAGGAGCAGCTGCGGCCCGTTGCCCCCCTGCATGCTCGAACGTAGGGTCCGCGCCTGCAGCCCGACGTGCTCACACACGATCCTGCCGGGGTCGCTCGCCGGCCAGCCTGCCGAGGGCGCCACGGCCACGACATCGAGGCGCTGAAGCAGGGCCTCGGATCTGGCGTCGGCCGCAGCCCGCCGC
Source organism: Solirubrobacteraceae bacterium (assembly GCA_025934395.1). Classification (GTDB taxonomy): domain Bacteria; phylum Actinomycetota; class Thermoleophilia; order Solirubrobacterales; family Solirubrobacteraceae; genus Palsa-744. The sequence continues at coordinate 4,524 of JAICYC010000044.1, forward strand.
GCGGCCTCGGCCATCAGCACGCTCGGGTCGGGGGCGGGTCCTTCCTCGGGACGGCAGATCACCTCGCCGAGGCCGACGAGCACGGGCGCGCGGTCGGAGGTCGTCACCGGATCAGCGTGATGCGCCGCGAGAGCAGGTATTCGATCCCGCTGGCCGGATCGGTCGCGTCGACCTGGACGACTGCGCGCAGGCGGCGGTGGTGGGCGAACGCGCGCCGCAGGGCCGCGAGCGCGCGGGTGGGCACGCGCAGCCGCATCGCCACGCTCACCCCCGCCTGCGCGATCGCGACGCGCGCCCTGGCCAGGTTGATCGTTCCCGCCCTCCCCGGCAGTGTGATCGTTCCGGTCGCGTGCACCGCCATCGGCATCGCCACCGAGATGCCGAAGGTGACCAGCCGCCGCCGCAGGATGCTCTGGGGTTGCTTGTAGGCGAGCACGACCGGCGTGCTCTGCGTCGGCGCGCCGGTGCCGGTCGTGGCCCCTGGGGATTGTGAACCGGCGGTGGGAGAGCCCGCCCCCGACCCCGATCCCGACCCCGGCGTCGATCTCGGCGGTGAGGGCGGTGGCGGTGGCGGGGGCGAGACGGGAGCTTCGGGGGGCGCTTGGCAGTCGGCGATCACGGTGTCGATCAGATCCGCTTCGACGTTGTTGCCGGGGCACGAGTGGATCGTGTCCCCGAAGCCGTTCAGTGCGTTCAGCGTGCCCGGGCCGGGGTTCCCGTAGATGACGTTGCCGCCCACCGGCCCGACGGCGATGTTGCTGGTGCGCGGGCCACCGGCGTTGGTGACCGAGCCGCCGCTGACCACAGCGGGGGTCGGCGCCGTGATCGTGACGGTGTCGGTCGTCGTGCGGGTGCTCGTGCCCGTGCCGAGCCTCACGTAGAGCGCGTGGATGCCGCCGGCGGGGCAGCGGATTTCCTGCTGCGCGGTGTCGAGCGGCGTGCACGCCCCCGGGAACGCGATGCCCGTGCTCGCGGGGTCGGTCACCAGGTAGTAGGCCCCGAGCGAGTCTTCTTTCAAGGAGATCGTCACGTCGTTGTCGACGTTGTTGGGGTACGTCGCTTTCTGCTCGTAGACGAGCGTCGAGGCGCCGATCAGGATCAGCGCGGAGTGCGCCTGCGCCGCGGCCGCGCCGACGCCTGCTCCGGCGAGCAGTGCGCCACCCACGACCGAGCTGACGAGACACCTTGACCTCAACCGTTGCCCCCTGACCCCTCTCACGGCGCGAACAGGCCTTTCCAGCTGTGCCCGCCATCGCGCGAGGAGACGATGCTGCCGTCTATGAGCGCAGCGTAGAGCGTCCCGTCGGGCAGCTCCACGAGCTTGCCGGGCGTCCGGGGCAGCGAGCCCACGCGCCGCCAGGTGGCGCCGCCGTCCGTGGATGCCTGCACGCTGCGGTCGGCGTCCGCCCGGTAGAGGCCCGGCGCCATCCAGGCGAGGTGCGCTTCGGCGCCCGCTGCGATCCTGCGCCACGTGTTGCCGCCGTCGGGGGAGCTGAAGATCGCCGTCAGCGTGCTCGCGAGAAGGTGGCGGTGTTCGTGGGGGTCGATCGCCATGTCGAGCACGAGCGCTTCGCCGGGGGGAGCGAGGCGCTCGGCGAAGCTGCGGCCCTCGTCGGAGCTCGCGACGACGCCGCCGAGAACGGTGTCGAAGCCGTAGACCGCCGCGCCCGAGGCGACCAGCACGTGCAGATCGGACATGCCCGCACGCGCGATGGCGCTCCAGCGGCGCCCGCCGTCCAGCGACTCGATCACACCGAGGAAGGGGGGCAGACCGCCCGCGGTCCCGTTCGGGTGCCCGGAGCCGAGCAGCTCACGACCGCCCACGAACGCCAGCGAGGAGACACGCTGGCCGAACGGGCCCTCCCGGCCCTCGGCCCGCGCCTGCGCAGCGATCGGTCGGGCGTGGCGGCCTTCGGCGTCGATCCGGTACAGGCCGCGGTTGGTGGCGAGCAGCAGCGAGCGGTCGGCGGGGTCGACCGCGAGCGCGGTGATGTACGGCGGCCGGCCCGCATCGACCAGGGGCGTGCTCTTGACGGCGGAGGGCGGCGCCGTGGCGCTCGTCTCGTGGGCGGCGCTGCCGCATCCGGCGAGCGTTGCGACCGCGACCGTGAGGCAGGAGCCGCGTAGCAGACGCGGTCGGGGCATGGTCTATATTCAACTCGACCCGCATGACCGGTCTTTCGCCAGCGCTCCGCCATCTGCCGCTCGGCGTGATCGCCGTGCTGATGGCGGTTTTCGTGCTCGCCACGGCTGCACCGGCAACCGCGATCCCCGCGGTGGGATGCGGCCAGCTGACGGTCAACCACAAGCGCTACTCGATCCGTGCGCACGTGCTCAGCTGCACCCTCGCGCGGCGCTGGGCGGCGGCGTTCCTCGCGCACGCCACCGTGCCGGTGAACTACGAATGCCAGCGGTACAGCCCGAAGGTCACGCGCGTGAGGTTCCTGTGCGTGGATCCTGCCACCGCGTCCCGCAGCGACGGGCCGCGCAGCTTCAACGCAACCACCTGAGGCCCCGCCGCGCCTCAGGCGTCCGCGTGATCCTCGCGCCCGCGTGAGATCCGGCGCGTGGCCACGAGCCCGCCCAGCGCGAGCAGCAGCACGGGGACGCCGAACACCAGCAGCGCCGGCGGGGAGCTGCTCGAGGACGATGCGCCGAGCTTCGGCGAGGCGATCGGGTGGCCCTTGGCCCGGGCCAGCGCCACGACGGCGAGGATCGCCGAGCGCACGAGGCCGTCGCTGCCCTCGTCGCCGACGACGTGAGTGCTCGCCAGCCCGCCCGTGAGCGACGCCGGTATCGCGCCGAACCCGGCGGGCATCACGACCAGCAGCGCCTGCGGCTGGTTGAAGGAGATCTCGCTGTCCAGGAACCGTGCGTACGCCTGCGGCCTGCCGAAGAAGGACGGCTCGAGGCCCAGGTCGGTCTTGGTGCCGATCACCGCGACCTTGAGGTGCAGCCCGGCCGTGCGCGAGGCCTCCCGCAAGCTCTGCTCCAGCGCGCCTTCCAGCGAGCTGCTCGGCTTCTGATACGGGAAGAAGACGTTCCGCACGAGCAGGACGTCGCTCGCGGGGTCGCCGTTGCCGTGTGCGGATGCAGGAGCGAAGGCGGCCGCGGCGCAGGCCGCGAGCACCGCCGCCACGCCTGCGAGCAGCCGGGGCTTCTCGGCACGTCTCAGGATCGGGTCCTCCCACGCGTCGTCTCGGGATCAGAACATACGGCACGGCCCGGAGCACGACCCCGGAGGAGGACGCTCCCGCCCGCGGCCCACGCCCGCCCGCCCGCCACGCCCGCCGCACCGACCGCACCGCAACCCCCCGCGCGCTGCCGCGCAACAATGCGCCCGTGACCAGATACCTCGTGCTGCCGCTCGTCGGGCTCGCCGCCGCGATCCCGTTCCAATCCTCCGTCGCGCCCCTGCCGGCCTCAGTGCGCGCGGAGGTGCGCAGCGCGGGCACGTGGCACTCTGGCTGCCCCGTAGCGCTGTCGCAGCTGCGCCTGCTCACCGTGACCTACCTCGGCTTCGAGGGGCAGGCGCACACTGGCCAGCTCCTCGTCAACCGCGCCGCGGCCGCCCCGCTCGGCCGGGTCTTCTCGAAGCTCTACGCGCTCCACTTCCCGATCCGGCACATGAGCATCGCGGACCGGTACGGGCCGCTCGGCGGCCAGCCGACCGACGGGGACGTGAGCGCGAGCTTCGAATGCCGGCAGGCCGCGCCGTCCCCCTGCGTTGGCGGCAACGGCACCGGCTCCTGGTCGGAGCACGCGTTCGGCGAGGCGGTGGACCTGAACCCGCTCGAGAACCCGTACGTCGGGTGCGGGCAGAGCCGCGACCCCGCCACGCGTCCCTTCTTCAATCGCTCGCGACACCGGCCGGGGATGGTGACCAGCGCGGTCGTGCAGGCGTTCCGCTCGATCGGGTGGGGGTGGGGCGGCAGCTGGAGCGGCTCCACCAAGGACTACATGCACTTCTCGGCCACGGGTCACTGAGCGCCGGCAGCCGCAGGGCCGACGTGCCCCGCGCGCAGCGCCTTTTCGGTCGAGGCCGGGCGGGTAGTCAGGGCCGGGAGGCTGCGAGACGAAAGGAGCGGCGAATGCCAGACCTGACCGCACGGGACAGCAAGCTCGTGCAGTACCTGAACGAGGCATACGGCAAGGAGAAGGAGCTCGAGACCGCGCTGGAGGCGCACATCGGCATGACCACCCGCGCGCCCTACAGGAAACGGCTGCGCGAGCATCTGACCGAGACCAAACGTCACGCGCGCGAGCTCGAGCGGCGTGTCAAGAAGCTCGGCGGCTCACCGCAGACGGTGCCGATCGAGGGGCTCGACACGGTCGCCAAAGGCGCCGGCGCCGCGTTGGGCATCGCGGGCCGGGCGACAGCGCTCGCGCAGGGGCCGCTGCACGCGCTCCGCGGCACCGGTGAGCAGGAGAAGATGCTCAAGAACGCCAAGAGCGAGTACGCCGACGAGCACGAGGAGATCGCCACCTACACCGCGATCGAGACCCTCGCGGAGGCGCTCGGCGACAAGGAGACGGCCAAACTCGCGCGCTCGATCAGGCGTGAGGAGCAGCGGATGGCGAGCTTCTTGGAGCGCCAGATCCCTGCGCTCACGAAGGCGGTCGTCCAGGCCGAGATCCCGGCCGCCCAGCGTCGCAATGGCTCGCGCAGCTCGCGCTCGGCGCGAGGCAAAGCCGCGAGCGCCGCCCGCAACGGCGGGAGTGCTCGCAGCAAAGCGGCGGGCGCCCGGAGCAAAGCCGCGAGTGCTCGGAGCAAAGCCACGAGCGCGCGCAGCAAAGGCGCGAGTGCTCGGAGCAAAGCCACCAGCGTCCGCAGCAAAGCCGCGGGCGCGCGGAGCAAAGCCGCGGGCGCCCGGAGCAAAGCGGCGAGCGGTCGCAGCAAAGCCACCAGCGGTCGCACCAGAGCGAGAGCGGCGCGTACGCGCGCGTGACGCGCAAGTGGCACAGGGCGCCGCCCTCATCGTGATCGACATGCTCAACCGCTACGAGCACGAGGATGCGGGCGCGCTCGGGGAGTCGGTGCGGGAGACGGTGCCCGCGATGGCAGCGGTGATCGAGGACGCCGGCCGGCTCGGGCTCCCGATCGTGTTCGTCAACGACAACTACGGCGAATGGGGGTCGGGGCCCCACGAGCTGTGCGAGCGAGCGCTGGGAGGCAGCAATCGGGACCTGGTGGAGCCCGTGCTGCCGCCTCCCGGCGCGGCGTTCGTCTCCAAGGCGCGGCATTCGATCTTCTACGAAACCGCGCTCGACTACCTGCTGCGCTCCGGAGCGATCGAGCGGCTGCTGCTGATCGGACAGGTGACCGAGCAGTGCGTGCTGTACTCCGCGCTCGACGCGCACGTGCGCCACTACGAGGTGACCGTCGTGCGGGACGCGGTGGCGCACATCCACGCGGATCTCGCTGCGGCGGCGCTGCGGATGATGGAGCTGAACATGGGCGCAGAGATCGCTGAGGCGGGCTCGCTGCGGACCGCCGCGGGACGGTCGTTTGCGGCCACCCCGCGTGGGTAGCCGACGGACGAAGACGAGCGGAAAGGACTCAGGCGTGAAGGCGCTCACATGGCAGGGCGACCGCGATGTAAGGGTCGAAGACGTTCCCGACCCCGAGATCGAGCAGCCGACCGACGCGATCATCAAGGTCACCTCCTCGGGGGTCTGCGGCTCGGATCTGCATCTCTACGAGGTGCTCGGCGCGTTCATCGACCCCGGGGACGTCCTCGGCCACGAGCCGATCGGGATCGTGCAGGAGGTGGGCACCGAGGTCACCCACATCCGGGCGGGCGACAGGGTGGTGGTCCCGTTCAACATCTCCTGCGGCCACTGCTACACCTGCCGCAAGGGCCTGCAGTCGCAGTGCGAGACGACCCAGGTGCACGAGTATGGCACGGGCGCAGCGCTGTTCGGCTACACCGAGCTCTACGGCCAGGTGCCCGGGGGCCAGGCGGAGTACCTGCGGGTGCCCCAGGCGCACTACGGGCCGATCAAGGTGCCGGAGGGCCCGCCCGACGACCGCTTCGTGTACCTGTCGGACGTGCTGCCGACCGCGTGGCAGGCCGTCGAGTACGCGAACGTGCCCGACGGCGGCACGCTGCTCGTGCTGGGCCTCGGCCCGATCGGGGAGATGTGCACGCGCGTGGCCCAGCACAAAGGCGCGGGCCAGGTGATCGGCGTGGACCTCGTGCCGGAGCGCCTGATGCGCGCGAGCGGGCACGGCGTGCGCGTGCTCGACCTCGAGGATCACGACGACCTGCCGCAAGCGGTCCGCGAGCTCACCGACGGGCGCGGCCCCGCGTCGGTGATCGACGCTGTCGGGATGGAGGCGCACGGCGCGCCGATCGGGCGTCTCGCGCACAAGCTCGCGGGGATGCTCCCCGACGCGCTCGCTCGCCCCGTGATCCAGGCGGCGGGCATCGACCGGCTCAGCGCGCTGCACATGGCGATCGAGCTGGTGGAGCGGGGCGGCACGATCTCGCTGTCGGGCGTCTACGGGGGCGCTGCGAGCCCGATGCCGCTGATCCAGATGTTCGACAAGCAGGTCAACCTGCGGATGGGCCAGGCGAACGTGAGGCGGTGGGTCGACGAGATCCTGCCGCTGCTGAGCAACGGCGGGGACCCCCTGGGCGTTGACGACTACGCGACCCACCACCTGCCGCTCGAGCAGGCACCGCACGCGTACGAGATCTTCCAGAAGAAGGAGGACGGCGCGTTCAAGATCCTCCTCCAGCCCTAGCGCCGGGGGCCGATGCGAGTCGTTGTCACAGGCGCGAGCGGGAATGTCGGCACGAGCGTGCTCGAAGCGCTCGCGCAGGAGCCCGCCGTCGAGGAGGTCGTGGGCGTCGCTCGCCGCGTGCCGAGCGCCGCGTTCGCGAAGACGACCTGGAGACGGGCCGACGTCAGGAGCGACGATCTCGTCTCGCTGTTCTCGGGCGCCGACGTGCTCATCCATCTCGCCTGGCTGATCCAGCCGTCGCGGCAGGAGGCGCTCACGCGCAGCGTCAACGTGGACGGCAGCGCGCGCGTGTTCGCAGCGGTCGTCCGCGCGGGCGTGCCCGCGCTCGTGTACGCGTCCTCGGTCGGCGCGTACGCCCCTGCGCCGCCCACACTCGAGGTGGACGAGTCGTGGCCGGCGACCGGCATCGCCAGCTCGTTCTACTCACGGCACAAGGCGGAGGTCGAGCGCTTGCTCGACCGCTTCGAGCGCGAGCACCCAGAGATCCGCAGCGTCCGCCTGCGCCCCGCGCTGATCTTCAAGCGCGACGCGGCCACCGGCATCCGGAGGCTGTTCATGGGCCCTCTGCTTCCCAACCGCCGGGTGCGCCCGGGCGTGCTCGCGGTGATCCCCTTCCCGCGCGGCCTGCGCACCCAGGCGGTCCACAGCCTCGACGTGGGCCACGCGTACCGGCTCGCCGCCGTCAACGACGTTGCGGGTGCGTTCAACATCGCCGCCGCGCCCACGCTGGACGCGCGCGTGATCGCCAACGTGCTCGGCGCGCGCGCGGTGGAGGTGCCCGCGGGGGTCGTGCGCGGCGCCGCGTGGGCGAGCTGGAAGCTGCGCCTGCAACCGACCTCGCCAGGGTGGCTTGACATGGGCATGCTCTCTCCGATCATGAGCACCGGCCGTGCCGAGCGTGAGCTCGGCTGGCGCGCGCGGGCGAGCGCCGCGGAGGCGATACGCGAGCTGATCGACGGCCTGCACGACGGTGCGGGGCTGCCGACCCCGCCACTGGATCCCGCCACGAGCGGCCCGCTGCGTGCGCGCGAGCTCGCAACCGGCGTGGGCGCGACCGACCGGCTGCGGTGACCGCGCTCGCCGGACCGCCCGAGAGCGATGAGCCGCCCCGATAGCCTCGACCGCGTACGCCGCCGCGCGCGCGACTGCCGCGACTGCGGGCTGTGGCGCGAGGCCACCCAGACGGTGTTCGGCGAAGGGCCCCACAGCGCTGCGATCATGCTCGTGGGCGAGCAGCCGGGGGATCGGGAGGACCGCGCGGGCAGGCCGGTCGTGGGGCCAGCGGGCCGCGTCCTCGATGAGGCGCTCGAGGTGGCGAGCATCGACCGGGCGGCGCTCTACACGACCAACGCGGTCAAGCACTTCAAGTTCCGCGAGCGCGGCAAGCGCAGGATCCACCAACGTCCCTCCGTGGGCGAGATCGATGCGTGCCTGCAATGGCTGCGTGCCGAGATCGAGCTCGTCTCGCCCCGCGTGGTGGTGGCTCTCGGGGCGAGCGCCGCGCACGCGCTGATGGGCAGGGCGACCGCGATCGGAGCGAATCGCGGGCATCCGCTCGAGGGGGCGCTCTTCTCGCCGGTGGTGGTGACGGCCCATCCCTCGAGCGTTCTGCGCGAGCGCGATCGCGAGGCCCGCGGGGCTGCGCTCGCGCAGCTCGGCGAGGATCTGCGCCTGGCGGCCGAGATCGCCAGAGCCGCCCCGGAGAACGGGCGCGCGTGAAGCCCGTCCGCGTGGGCTGCTCGGGGTGGAACTACAGCTCCTGGCGCGGCCTCTTCTATCCCCGCGGCGTGCCCGCGAGCCGCTGGCTGGAGTGCTACGCGCAGCATCTGGACACGGTGGAGGTGAACGCGACCTTCTACCGGCTCACCACGGTCAAAGCGGTGGAGCGCTGGGTAGCGCAGACCTCCGAGGCGTTCTGCTTCGCCGTGAAGGCGAGCCGATACCTCACCCACGTCAAGCGCCTGCACGACATCGCGCAGGGTCTGGAGCGGTTCTGCGCGCCGCTCGCCCCGATGAGCCGCGCCGGGCGCCTCGGGGCGGTGCTCTGGCAGCTTCCGGAGACCTTCCACCGCGACGACGAGACGCTCGCGGGTCTGCTCGAGCAGCTCCCCGAGGCTCGCCATGCGATCGAGTTCCGCCATCCGAGCTGGTTCGCGGAGGAGGTGTTCGCGATGCTCGCCGCCCACGACGTGGCGCTCGTCCAGGGGGATCACCCCGGGCGGCCCTTCCAGACACATGAGGCGACCGCGAGCTGGCGCTACCTGCGCTTCCACTACGGCGCGCGCGGCCGCCGGGGCAACTACTCCGAATCCGAGCTCGAGGAATGGGCGCAGCGGATCCATCGCTGGCGCGCCACGCACGAGCTGCTCGTCTACTTCAACAACGACTGGGAGGGCTTCGCACCGCGCAACGCCCAGCGCCTGCAGCGCCGTCTGGAGCAGCTCGCCGGGCAGCGACCGGCGTAGCGGGGGCGGTGCGCCCGGCCCGGCGCGCTCTCGCACGTCCGCATCACGCCGCCGCGGACTCGCCGTCGAGCAGCGCGAGCACCGCGCGCTCGACCCGCGAACGGACCCTCGCCTTGCCGAGGTCCGGCCCGGCCGATCCGATCGCTGCGCCGATCGTCGTCCCGGCGAGGTACCGGTCGATCACCCGCGGGTCCACGTAGGACGCGCGGCACACAGCGGGGGTGTTGCCCAGATACGCCGCCACCGTCTTGATCGCCGCGCGCACCCGGCGCTCGCGCGCGGCCCTGCTGTGGGCCTCCGCGCTGTCGGCGAGGGCGACCGCGGCGAGCACCGTGGCGTTCCAGGTGCGGAAGTCCTTCGCGGTGAAGTCCCCGTTTGTGTGCTGCTTGACGTATGCGTTCACCGCGTCCGCGGTCACGTTTCGCCATTCGCGATCGTGGCGGTAGGCGAGCAGCTGGGAGCCTGCGCGCCGCCGCTTCAGCGCCATGACGATCGCCACCGCCTCCGGGTCCGCGATCGCCTGGACGCGGCGCTGTCCCGACTTCGCGGGGAAGTCGAATACGACCTCCCGATCGGCGACCGTCACGTGCTCGCGCAGCATCGTCGTGAGCCCGTAGGACTCGTTTCGCTCTGCGTAGTCCTCGGACCCGATCCGGAAGAACCCGAGGTCGAGGAGCCGCACCGAGAGCGCCAGCACGCGGCTCTCCGTGAGCTGCGCAGCCGCCACGCGCCGGCCCGAGCCTGGAAGCTTCATGTCGCGGCCGACGCGTGACCGCAGCCGCGGCAGCGCGCGTCCGAACGCGATCATCGAGTCGAACTTGCGCCGGTCGCGGTGCGCTCGCCAGCCGTCGTGGTAGAGGTACTGCTTGCGCCCCGCCGCGTCGATGCCCGTGGCCTGCAGGTGCCCGAGCGGGTCCATGCAGACCCACACCTCGCGCCAGGCAGGAGGGATCGCGAGCTCCGAGATCCGCTCCAGCGTCTCGGGGTCGTCCACCCGATCCCCGTCGGGATCGAGGTACTCGAAGCCGCGTCCGCGCCTTCGTCGGGAGATCCCGGGCGCAGCGCAGCTGCTGTGGCGCAGCCTGGGCGAGGGACCTCCCTCCGGTGTAGATCTTCCGTCCTCCACGCGCGTACCCCGGGCGAGAGCCGCAAAACCCGCCACGGGTGTGTGTGCCGGCGGCGCGGTCGGGTAGGGCCAGTTGGGAGCTCATGAAAGGAGAGCCACATGGCTGATGGGAAGCTCGATGGAAAGAGGGTCGCGTTCCTCGTCGCCCAGGAGGGCATCGAGGAAGTGGAGCTCACGGAGCCGTGGAAGGCGGTCGAGGAGGCGGGCGGCGAGCCGGAGCTAATCGCGCCCGAGGAAGGGCAGGTGCAGGCGTTCAACCACCTCGACAAGGCCTCCACCTTCACGGTGGACACCCCGCTCACCGACGCCGACGCGGACCGCTACGACGCGCTCGTGCTGCCGGGCGGGGTGGCGAACCCCGACCAGCTGCGCACGGACGAACGCGCGATCGCGTTCGTCCGCAACATCTTCTCGGCGGGCAAGCCGGTGGGTGTGATCTGCCACGGGCCCTGGACGCTCGTCGAGGCGGACGTGGTGCGCGATCGCAAGCTCACCTCGTGGCCGTCGCTGCAGACCGATATCCGCAACGCCGGAGGCGAGTGGGTCGACGAGCAGGTGGTCGTGGACCAGGGGCTCGTGTCGAGCCGTCGGCCGGACGACCTCGAGGCCTTCTGCGCGAAGATCGTGGAGGAGTTCTGCGAGGGCCGCCACGAGGTGGCGCCCGCCGGCGCGACCGCGGAGGGCAGCTCCTAGCCGAGCGCCCGGGCCGAGCGGCCGGGTGCGGGGAATGCCGGGCTGCGCGCTCGGCATCCTCGCGCCGCGCCCGGCCGTGCGGGCGCTCGTCAGCTGCTCTTGCCGCCCTTGCGCCCCGCGGCGGCCTTCTGGGCTTTCGTGCCGCCCTGGCTGGTGGATTTGCGTTTTGTTCCCGAGCCGGAGCTCTTGCCGCCCCGTTTCGATGAGCCCGGGCTGTTGGCGATGCGGGCGGCGCGTTCCTTGCTCATGCCCTTCTTGCGCAGCCCTTCGTACTGCTTGTCGTTCTTCACGCTGGGGCCATGGTCTTCGGCCATTCCAGATCACCTCGCGATTCGGGTCGCCTACGCCGTTGCGCTACCCCCCGCGCGCACGTCCAAGCTGCGCCCGGTCCGGGGACGCTTGACTCGCGCGCGCGTGGGTAGCGATGCCGGAGGTGACCCGCTTCGGCTACACGATGATGTGCGAGCAGTCCGCCCCCGACATGCTCGTGCGGGACGTGGCGGCCGCGGAGGAGGCGGGCTTCGACTTCTCGGTGATCTCCGACCACTTCCAGCCGTGGCTCGCCTCGCAGGGCCACTCGCCGTACGCCTGGGCCGTGCTCGGCGCGGCGGCGCAGGCAACGGAGCGGATCCCGCTGATGACCTACGTGACGTGTCCAACGATCCGCTACCACCCGGTGGTCGTGGCGCAGAAGGCCGCCACGATCCAGATCCTCTCGGGCAACCGCTTCCGTCTCGGCCTCGGCGCCGGCGAGCGGCTCAACGAGCACGTCGTCGGTCGCGGCTGGCCGTCTGTGGTCGAGCGGCACCGGATGCTCGCGGAGGCGATCGAGGTGATCTCGCGGCTGTTCGACGGGGACGGCCCCGTGAACTTCCACGGCGAGCACTTCGACGCGGACTCCGCGCGCCTGTGGGATCTCCCCGACGAGCGCGTGCCGATCGGGGTGGCCGTCTCGGGCCCCGCCTCCTGCCGCCTCGCCGGCGAGCGGGCAGACCTGATGATCGCCACCGAGCCGCGGGCCGAGTTGGGCGAGATGTTCGACGCGGCGGGCGGGACGGGCAGACCGCGCGTGGGACAGGTCGCGCTCTGCTACGACGCCGACCGTGACGCTGCGATCGGACGCGCGCACGAGCAGTTCCGGTGGTTCGGTCTCGGCTGGAAGGTGAACGCGGACCTGCCCAACCCGGACGCCTTCGAAGGCGCGACGCGGCTGGTCGAACCCGAGCACGTCGCCCGCGAGATCTCGTGCGGGCCCGACGTCGAGGATCACGTGGAGAGCATCCGCGCGTTCGTCGAGGCGGGGTTCGACGAGGTCGCGCTCGTGCAGATCGGGTCGGGGTCCCAGCGGGAGTTCGTCGCGTGGGCCGAGCGCGAGCTGCTGCCCGCCCTGCGGGATCTCAGCAGGGTTGCGCAGAGAGTCTGAGGAAGGAGCCGGCCGGCGGCCGTAGCATGTGGGCGCGGAAGGCGACAGTGGCGATGGACCCCGAGCACTACTCGACATCCCAGCTGCACGAGGAGTCCGAGCTCGGCGCATCCGAGCTGGCGGTGTCCTCGGCGCGGCTCGCTCACCTCCAGAGCATCACCGACTCGGCGCTCGGCTACATGTCGCTGGAGGAGATGCTCTCGGAGCTCTTGGAGCGGATCCGCGGGGGGCTGGGGGCCGACACCGCGGCGATCCTGCTGCTCGACGAGGACCGCGACGTGCTGCTCGCGCGCGCGGCGCGAGGGCTAGAGGAGGAGGTGCGCCAGGGCGTGCAGGTTCCGCTCGCGCGCGGGTTCGCCGGACGGGTGGCCGCCGAGCGGCGTCCGATCGTGATCGAGGACCTCGATCACGCCGACGTGGTCAACCCGATCCTCCGCCAGAAGGGGATCCGCTCGATGCTGGGCGTGCCGGTCCAGGTCGAAGGGCGTGTGATCGGGGTGATGCACATCGGCACCCTCCGCCGCCGCGACTTCGACGGGGACGACATCGCGCTCCTGCAGCTGGCCGCCGACCGCGCGGCGCTCGGCATCGACAACGCCCATCGCACCGAGCAGCGAGCCGTCACGGAGGCGCTGCAGCGGACGCTCCTTCCCGAGGCGCTGCCGCAGCTGCCCGGGATCGTGTTCAGCGCGAGGTACCTGCCCGCCGGCACGGCGGTGCGGATCGGCGGCGACTGGTACGACGTGTTCCCGCTGCCCAACGGGAAGATCGCGCTGGTGGTCGGCGACGTGGTGGGGCGCGGCGTGGTCGCCGCCACGGTGATGGCCGAGATCCGCACGAGCCTGCGCGCGTTCCTGCTCGAGGGCCACGAGCTCGTGAAGGCGATGACGCTGCTCAACGAACTGGTCCTCACGATGGGCCGCAACCGCGGCGCCACGGTCGCGACGCTGCAGCTCGATCTCGAGCGCAGCGAGCTGGAGCTGGTGAACGCCGGTCACCTGCCGCCGCTGCTGATGAGCCCCCACGGTGAGGTGCGCCTGCTCGACGACGTCACCTCGATGCCGGTCGGGATGCGCGCGGCGACGCGTTACGAGAGCACGCGGCACCCGTTCGACACGGGCAGCGTGCTGCTGCTCTACACCGACGGCCTCGTGGAGCGTCGCGGGGAGTCGATCGAGGACGGCCTCGAGCGCCTGCGCGGCGCCGCGCTGCTCGCGACCGACGACGACAACTCCCCGCTGGCCGATCGCGTCTACCGCGCGATGATCCGCGCCGCCACGCTGGAGGACGACCTCGCACTGCTCGCCGTCGAGTCCGTTCCGCTGGGCGAGACGCTCGAAGCGACGCTCCCGGCGCGCCCCGCGGTCGTGGCGGGGCTCCGCCGCACCCTCGGGCGCTGGCTGGCGGCGGCGGGCGCCGACGAGGAGGCGCTGTTCGACGTCACCCTGTCCACCTCGGAGGCCGCCACCAACGCGATCGAGCACGCCTACGGGCTGCGCGAGTCCACGTTCACCGTACGCTGCGCGCGGGAGGGAGGGCAGGTCACAGTGACGGTGACCGACAAAGGCCGCTGGCGGGCCGTGCGGCCGATGGGCGGCGGGCGCGGCCTCGAGATCATGCGCCGGCTGATGGACTCCGTCGAGGTGGAGCGCTCCCCGCAGGGCACGGTTGTGACGATGACGCGACGGCTCTCGGACGCGCCATGAGCGTGCTCGCGATGCAGCGCGTGGATGGGGTGGCGGTGGCCGTGCCCAAGCAGGACGTCGACTCCGCCGTGGTCGCAGCGATGCGCGAGGAGCTCGCCGCGGGAGTCGGGCCCGGCGGCGGGGGCCTGGTGCTCGACCTGTCGGGCACCCGCTACGTGGACAGCGCGGGCCTCGACATGATCTTCCGCCTCGGCGATCGGCTGGCCACGCGACGCTCGGCGCTCGTGCTCGTGATCCCGGACGGCTCCCAGCTCGAGCGGCTCGCGGCGATCGTCGCGCTCCCGCAGGCGGTCACCGTCAAGGGCACGCTCGACGACGCGCTCGACGCCGTCCACGAGATGCTCGGCACGGAGCGAAGCGGCCCGCGGGGCGGCAGGCCGCGCGCCGCCCCCTGCTCGTCCGGCACGGCGCCGCGGGCGACGCCCTGAGCGCCGACCCCGAGGCCTGCGCACACGCATCAGCGTGATAGGGTCGCCGCGCTCCGGCAGGGTCCGCCCCGCCGGGAGAACACATCAGGGGGGCCGGCTGCGAGCTCGTGCCTGGCCCCGCGCCGGAAGGAGTGGGGAACGGATGAAGCTCGTCACCGCGATCGTGCGGCCCGAGAAGGTCAACGATGTGCTCGAGGCGCTGTACCGCGCGGAGGTGCGCGGGATCTCGATCAGCCGGGTGCAGGGGCACGGCGGCGAGCTCGACCGCGTGGAGACCTATCGCGGGATGACGGTCAAGATGGAGCTCTCCGAGAAGGTGCGTTTCGAAGTGGCCGTATCGGACGACTTCGTGCAGCGCACGATCGATGCGTTCTGCGCGGGCGCGCGCACGGGCGAGGTGGGGGACGGCAAGATCTTCGTCACCCCGCTCGAGCAGGCGATCCGGATCCGCACGGGCGAGGTCGACCAGGGCGCCGTCACGCCGGTGGTCAAGTGAGCGTTCTCGCCGTTGCGCGGATCAGCACGGGCGACACCGCGTGGATGCTCGCCGCGACGGCGCTCGTGCTGCTGATGACGCCCGCCCTGGGCCTGTTCTACGCGGGCCTCGTGCGCTCCAAGAACACGCTCAACACCTTCATGATGTCGATCGCCGCGCTCGCGGTGGCGACGATCGCGTGGGCGGTGATCGGCTACTCGCTCGCGTTCGACGGGCACGCGGGCTTCGTCGGCGGGCTCGGCAACGCGCTGCTGAGCGGCGTCACGTTCGCGCCACGTGAAGGGACGCAGATCCCCCAGCTCGTGTTCTTCGTGTTCCAGGCGGCGTTCTGCATCGTCACCACGGCGCTCGTCTCCGGCGCGGTGGTGGAGCGGATGCGGTTCGGGCCGTTCCTCGTGTTCTCGGCTCTGTGGTCGATCCTCGTGTACGCGGTGATGGCGCACTGGGCGTTCGGCGGCGGCTGGCTGCAGGCGCACGGCACGCTCGACTTCGCGGGCGGGGTGCCGGTCGAGATGGGCTCCGGGTTCTCCGCGCTCGCGGCGGCCCTCGTCGTGGGCGCGCGCAAGGACTACGGCCGTCAGGCGCTGCTGCCCCACAACGCGGTGTACGTGCTGCTCGGCGCGGGGCTGCTGTGGTTCGGGTGGTTCGGCTTCAACGGCGGCAGCGGCTTCTCGGCTGGACGCAACAGCGTGCTCGCCTTCACCAACACGCTGCTCGCCCCCGCGTGCACGCTGTTCGTGTGGTTCCTGCTCGACCTCCGTCGCGAACGGCGCATCACCGCGATCGGCGCCGCCACCGCGATCATCGTCGGCTGCGTCGGCATCACGCCCGCGGGCGGCTACATCAGCCCCGCGTGGGCGATGGCGCTGGGCGCCCTCGCCGCGCTCCCCAGCTACGGGATCATCGTCTACCGCCCCCGCACGCGCGTGGACGAGACGCTGGACGTGCTCGCCGCCCACGGGATGGCCGGCTTCTTCGGGATCCTGTTCCTCGGCTTCTTCGCGCAGGTCTCCTGGAACGGCGTCTCCGACGGCGCGGCCTACGGCAACCTGCACCAGCTCGCCTGGCAGGCGATCGCGGCGGGTGCGGCACCGGTGTACGCGTTCGGTGCGACGTTCGTGCTGCTGAGCGTGATGGCGCGCTTCACCGCGCTGCGCGCCACCCCGCACGAGGAGGCGCTGGGCATGGACGTCGTCCAGCACGGTGAGGAGGCCTACGCCACGGGCGAGGGCGCGATCCTCGTCTCGACCGAGGCGGGCATCGACGCCCCCGTCCCGGCCGTGCCCAGCTGAGCGGGCGTCCGGCGCCTCAGCCCACGCGGCTGGACGCGAGGACCATCCGGATCAGCTCCACCGCGCTCTCGATCTCCGGCGCGTCGCCGATCATGAAGGTCGCCCACACCAGCGCGGTGGCGACCTGCACGATCATGTGGACGTGCGAGTCGATCGCCTCGGCCTCCGCGGGCGAGCGCGTCTCGGCGATCACCTCGGCGGTCTGCTCGGTGACCACGCGGTGCACCGACCCCTCCTTGCCGAGCAGCAGCCGCAGGGCGAGCTGCGGCTCGCGCGCCACGAACGAGCGCATCGCCTCGAAGCCCGCCGCGGAGACCATGATGTGCCGCGCGTAGTCGCACACGTGCTCGTCGCCCTCGCCGCGCGCCGCCGCGCGGGCCGCGGCGGCGAAGTCGAGCGACAGGGCCTCGAAGGCACGGTCGAGCAGCTGCCCGCGCGAGCCGAACCAGCGGTACAGCGTCGCCGGGGAGATGCCCAGCTGCGCTGCCAGCGTCCCCATGTCAACGCGCTCGCCCGCCACGAACGTCGCGAGCGCCGTCTCGACCGCGTCGTCCGGTCGCGCGCGCCGGAAGGCGGGTGGCTCCGCCGTCTCTCGGCTCTCGGTTCGCCGTTGCGTTGCGCTCATGTCGCGTGGCCGCAGAAGCGTCGCGGCCGGGTCCCTGACTGCCGAAAATCCTTATATCAAGATCTGTAAGAGATATTTGACAAATCTCGCATCCTGGAAATACGATGCGCGCAAATCGGCGCGAACATGGGGAGGGGAGCGATGGCCACCGTTGGTCGGAGCATCGAGAGCGTGGAGCTCGCCGAGAACGAGCTCTGGGACGACGGACCGCCGTACGCGCTGTTCAAGGAGATGCGCAGCAAGTGCCCCGTGCACTGGACCGGCTCGATCGAGCAGTACCCCGACGAGGCGGGCTTCTGGTCAGTGACCACCGCCGAGGACGTGCACACGGTGAGCCGCGACTGGGAGACGTACTCCTCGGAGCTCGGCGGCGTCACGGTGTTCGCGGAGATCTTCCCGCTGGAGCTCGCGCGCGCGATGTTCATCGGCCAGGACCCCCCGCGCCACGACAAGGTCAAGGCGCTCTTCCAGCGTGGCTTCACACCCAAGCGGATCGCCGATCACGAGGACCGGATCCGCGAGATCGTGCGCAACGTGCTCGACCGGCTCGAGGGTCGTGAGGGATGCGACCTCGTCGCCGACGTCGCGCAGCCCGTCGTCTCGCGCGTGATCGGCAGCTTCATGGGGATCAGCGAGGAGGAGGACGCGCTGTGGGCGCGGATCATGAACTCCGCGCTCGCGCCCGACGATCCCGATCTCGCGCCCGAGGGCATCGAGGGGGTTCTGGAGAAGGACTTCCCCGTGATGTTCGCGCGCGTGGGCGAGATGATCGCCGACCGTCTCGCCAACCCCACCGACGACCTCATGAGCGTGCTCGTGCACGCCGAGGTGGATGGCGAGAAGCTGTCCGAGACGGACATCGTGATGGGCTTCTTCCTGCTGATGGCGGCGGGCAACGACTCCACCAAGGCCACCTACTGCAGCGGGATGCGTGCGCTGATGGAGAGCCCCGAGCAGCTCGCCGAGCTCGCCGCCCACCCCGAGCTGGTCCCGGGCGCGGTGGAGGAGGCGCTGCGGATGTTCCCGGCGTTCGCACACTTCCGCCGCACCGCCACGAAGGACACCGAGCTCGGCGGGACCCGGATCAAGAAGGGCGAGAAGGTGGTCATGTGGTACGTGTCCTCCAACCGCGACGAGACGGTGTACGAGGACGCGGACCGCTTCGACATCCACCGCTGGACGAACCGGGGACGC
>JAICYC010000037.1 GCA_025934395.1 Solirubrobacteraceae bacterium
TGATGCCCCGTGCGGGACTCGAACCCGCCCCACCGGATTAAAAGTCCGGCGCTCTACCAGATGAGCTAACGGGGCCCGCGGCCCGACAGTGTGGCAGATGCCTGCTCGCCTGAAGCCTCGTCCCCGTCGGGCGATTCGGCGGCTGCGACGCGCAGCATCTCCTCGATCCGCGTGAGCTTGACGCGCGGGCGCCCCGCGGGCTCGCCGAGCGCGCGCTCGTGACGGTCGATCGCCTCCCACCCCGAGTACGTGACGAGCTCCGGCTGGGCGGCGCGCAGCAGCGACGCGATCGCGCCGGCGTCGGTCTCGGCGGGGACGTGGACGGAGCCGGCGTCGCCGCCTGCGAGGTCGGCGAGCAGGGCGTCGACGGTCTCCTGGGCGTCCTTCTTGTTGGTTCCGATCACGCCCGAGGGCCCACGCTTGATCCAGCCCACCACGTACTCGCCGGGCGCTTGCGAGCCCGTGGCGGGATCGATCACGCGACCGCCCTCGTTCGGGATCACCGCGGCGCGCTCGTCGAACGGGACGTCCGGCAGGGCTATCCCGCGGTAGCCGATCGCGCGGAACAGGAGCCCGGCCTCGAGCGTCTCCCGCTCGTCGGTGGCGGACGCCCGCAGGGCCCCGTCGTCGGAGGCGACGAGCTCGTTGCGCACCAGCTCCACGGAGCCGAGGTGGCCCGCGTCGTCGCCGTGCAGAGCCACGGGGGAGAGCAGGAAGCGCAGCACGATCCGCTTGCTGTGGCCGTGCGGCGCCCGCTCGGCGTACGAGCGCAGGATCTCCACGTTCTTACGGCACGTCACGTCCTCCTCGGCCTGAGCGTCGTGCACCGCCAGCGCGCGCTCCAGCTCCTCGGCGTGCACGATCACGTCGGCGTCGTGCAGCTCGCCGAGCTCGAGCAGCTCGGGGTTCGTGAAGGCCGCCTGCGCGGGGCCGCGACGGCCGAGCACCACGACCTCGTTGACGCGGCTCGCGGCGAGGACGTCGAGCGCGTGGTCGGCGGTGTCGGTCGGGGCGAGCTCCTCGGGCGCCAGCACCAGCATGCGCGCCACGTCGAGCGCCACGTTGCCGTTGCCGACGACCACCGCGCGCTCGGAGCAGAGCAGATCCACCTCGAGATCGGTGTTGTCGGGGTGGCCGTTGTACCAGCCCACGAACTCCGTGGCCGCATGCGATCCGGGCAGCTCTTCGCCCTCGATCCCGAGCGGGCGGTCGGACGGGGATCCGGTGGCGTACACGATCGCGTGGTAGTGGGCCAGCAGGTCCGCCCGCGAGACGTGCTCACCGAAGGTGACGTTGCCGAAGTAGCGGAAGCGCGGGTGCGCGGCGGTCTTCTCGTAGATGCGCGTCACCGACTTGATCTTGGGGTGATCGGGTGCCACGCCCGAGCGCACCAGCCCCCACGGGGTGGGGAGGCGCTCGATCATGTCCACCTCCACGCGTTCGTCTGCGTCCTTGAGCAGGTGGCCTGCGGCGTAGAACCCCGCGGGGCCCGAGCCGATCACTGCGATGCGGATTGGGGAGAGGTGTGACATGTGATGTGGGGCGGTCGGCTGCACGCCGCAGTGGGCGCGGCCCGACTCGAACGGGCGACCCCCTCGGTGTAAGCGAGGTGCTCTGACCAGCTGAGCTACGCGCCCTGGTGGCCCCAAGGCTAGCGACACGGTGCGCCCCACCCTGACGCCGCACGCTCCGCCGGCGCAACCGCCGCTGCTGCGCCGCGGCGCCTGCGAACGTGCGGGCATGTGGCGCGAGAACGCGTGGGCGAGGCGGGTGGCGATCGGGCTGCCCGCGCTGATCCTCGTCCTGCTCGCGCTCGCCCAGCTCGTGCTGCCGTCGATCGCCGCCGACCGCATCTCCTCGCGGGTGGGGCGCTACGGCCACGTCGACTCGGTGTCGGTGAGCGCGTGGCCGGCCGTCGAGCTGCTGTGGGGCCACGCCGACTCGGTGAAGGTCCACGCCCGCGCGCTGCGCATGAGCCCAGCCCAGTCCGTGGACCTGCTGGCCCAGGGCAGGGGCGTCTCGCGGATCGACGCGCGCGTGGACGAGCTCCGCGAGGGTTCGCTGCGCCTCACCGACGCAACGCTGAGGAAGCGCGGCAGCGCGCTCCATGCGCAGGGGACGGTCAGCGCCGCCGACGCTGCCGCTGCGCTCCCCGCCGGCGTGGGCGTGTCGTTGATCGGGAGCCGGGGCGGCGCGGTGGAGGTGCGGGTCACCGGCGGCCTGTTCGGGGTGGGCGCAGCGGTCGACGCGGTCGCCCAGGCAGGCGAAGGCCGCCTGATCGTGCACCCGACCGGCGTGCTGCTCGGCGCGCTTCGCCTGACGCTGTTCGCCGACCCTCGCATCGCGGTCGAAGGCGTCGAAGCCGGCGCGCTGGGCGGAGCCGAGGCCGGCTACCGGCTCGGGATGAGCGCAAGCTTGCGCTGAGCGGGGCTCTTGGGGCGCTCAGGCGGCTGCTGACACAGGCGGGCGCCGGCGCACGGGCCGCTCGCCCACGATCACCGGCAGCCCGTCCTTGGGGCTGATCGTCGGCATCTGGCGGATCTTCAGCTCGAAGTCGCCCGCGATCGAGAGCGAGCACCGCGCGAGGATCATCGAGGCGATCGTGCGCACCTCGAGCTGGCCGAAGCGCATCCCGATGCACGTGCGCGAGCCACCCCCGAACGGGACGTAGGCGCCCTTGGGCATCGCCGCCCGCGCCTCGGGCGTGAAGCGCTCGGGCCTGAACTCCTCGGGGTCCTCGAAGACGTCGGGCAGATGGTGCGAGGCCCAGGAGCAGTAGTTCACGAAGGCGCGTGCCGGCACGGTGTGACCGGCGAACTCGAACGATTCCAGCGCACGTCGCGGCCCGACCCACGCGGGCGGGTACTTGCGCAGCGTCTCGTCGAGCACCATCTCGAGCTCGGGCAGCTCCGCGCCCAGCAGCTGCGCAGCGCTCGGTGCGCCGCCGTCGCACAGCGCATCCTGCTCCGCCGCGAGCCGCGCCGCGATCTGCGGGTTGCGGGCGAGCTCGTAGAACATGAACGACACCGTCGAGGTCGTCGTGTCGTGGCCGGCGAACAGCAGCGTCATCACCTCGTCGCGGATCTGCGTGTCGCTCAGCCGGTTGCCGTCCTCGTCCTGCGCGTCGAGCAGCAGGCTGAGGATGTCCGAGCCGCGTTCGCCGCCCTCCCGGCGTCTGCGGATCTCCGCGTAGATCATCGTGTCGAGCTTGCGCGCAGCCGCCTGCATCCGGCCCCACGGGGACCGCGGCCCGCGCAGCACGCGCAGCATGTACTCGCTCGCGTAGAACGCCAGCGCCTCCTCGAACAGCGCAGCTGCGTCGATCGCACGCGCCTCGCGCCCGTCCGGATCCACGCCGAACAGCGCCCGCATCGCCACGCGCATCGCGAGCGCGCGGGTCCACGTGTAGAGGTCGAGGCGTGCGCCCGTCGTGAACGCGCTGAGCGCCCGCTCGGTCTCCTCCTCGATCACGTTCACCGACGCGGCGATGTGGTCGCGGTGGAACGCCGGCAGCATGATCCGCCGCGAGCGCCGGTGGAAGTCCCCGTCGATCGTCAGCAACCCGTCCCCCATCAGGCCGATCAGGTCGCGGAAATGACCTTCGCGCCAGGCGAAGTTGGAGGCGTGCGAGACGAGCACGTAGTGGTTCGCCTCGGGCCCCAGCATGAAGACCACGTTGCTGTGGAACAGGCGCAGCGTGAACACCGGCCCGAAGCGCTCGTAGGACTCGAGCAGCATCGGCAGCGGTTCCTCGGCAAAGCGTCGCGTGCGGGGGAGCGACACGCGTGTTTCCCCGGGGGGGAACGGGACCTCCGCGGAGCGCTCGTCGCGCAGATCCCAGAGCAGCACCCGCCAGGGTGCCTGGTCGAGCATCGGTGGCGGGCCAACCAGTGCCACGCGCACAGCCTAGACGACCGACTGGCTGCTCGGCCAGTATGCGGGCGTCAGGCGGGGGGAGGTCCGGCCCGCCGCCGCGCCACGGGCTCGGTCAGTCGCCCCCGTCCCCGCCGTTGCCGCCGTCGCCGTGCGGGCTGCGGTCGGTGCCGGCGCCGGGCCCTGGGCCACCGCCGGGGGCCCCGCCGGGCGGCCCGAGGGCGAGCCGCAGCTCGTGGCGCACGCTCCCGCGCTGGTTTGCGATCTGCAGTCGCTGCTCGAGCACCGGCACCGCTTCGGCGTTCTGCCCGGTCAGGCGGAGCGCGGAGCCGAGGTCGTAGAGCGCATAGGCGTAGGTCAGGCACGCGGCGCTGCTCGGTTCCAGGCACCCGCTGAGCGTCTGGCCGGTCGCCGAGAGCGCGCGGCGCAGCACCGGGATCGCGCCCGCGGGGTCGCCGGAGGCGAGCAGCGCGTGGCCTTCTGCCTCGAGCTGGGCGGCGGATGCCTGCGCCGGGGCGCCCGGGGCAGAGGACGACGGGCCCGGTGGCTGCGCCGATTGCGGCGTGGACGGTGATTGCGCCGGGGGCGGCGTGGCTACTGTGCCCTGCGCAGAGGGCTGCGAGCTGGACTGCGCGGCGGCCGCGTGCGTGGGCGAGGCGGCCGCGCCGGCGGCGGCCCTGCTCGCGCGCGAGGCCGCCGCGTTCGTCTGCGAGAGCCGAAGCGGCGCGGGTCGGCGTGGCCCCGCCGACCCCGCGAGGTCCACGATCACGAGCACGAGCACGATCACGAGCGTGGCGAGCAGCGCGGCCGGTGCGAGCATGCGCCCGCGGGGGCCTGACGCGAGCGATCGCATCGCGGGCTCGGCGCGCTCGGCTGCGTCGATCGCGAGGCTGCGGATCGCGCGCCCGAGCCTGCGTGCGTCGCGCGCGAGCTCGCGGGCTTCCGTGCCGAGGATCGAGATGGCCACCGCCAGGACGCTGCTGCGCGAGGGCGCGCCGGGCTCGCGGGGCGTGCGGGCCGGAGGCGTGGGGTAGCGCGGACGGCGCGCCTGGTGCGCCTCGCGCCGGCGCTGAGGGGCCAGGCGCACGCCGAGCGGCTCGCGCCTCGGGCCCGAGGCGTTGAACGGGCGTTCGAGCTGCACGCCGACGAGCTCCAGCTCGGAGGCGACGCTCGCGGGGTACTCCACGCCCGCGTCGCGCAGCGCGTCGTAGCTGACCGCCTCACCCTCCGCGCGGCCGAGCACCTCCAGCAGCAGCGTCTGCTGGGCGTCGAGCGGCTCGGTCGGCGCCGTGGGGCGCGCGTCCGGCTGCTGCGTGGACGCGGCGGCACGCAACTGCGGTGCCACCGCCGGCGTTGTGGGTCGCCGGTCGGCTGCACGCGTGCGGCCGTCGCGCCGTCCGTCGGTGGAGAGAACTGCGCGGTTGGGGATGCCTGGGTGTTTAGCCGCGCCCGGCGGACTGCAAACCTAAAGACGCTGCTCCCGCCCGCGGCTCCGCGAAGCCTTCGAGCGTTGCGGGCGTCATGCGGGCCCATCCGTCCAGAGTGCGGTCGATCGGCGTCTCGCCGTCGTGGGCAGGCAGTATGTTGCGGGTGTGACGAGGACTCGGGGGAGGCGCAGGGCGCTCGGCGCACTCGCGTGCGCGGCATCGCTCGCCCTGACGGCGTCCGCCCGCGCGCAGCCGTTCACCGTGTGCGCCACGGGTTGCAGCTTCGCCACGATCAGCGCCGCGAACGCGTCGGCGACCGTGCACAACGGCGACGAGCTCGTGGTCGAGCCCGGGATCTACCTCGATGCGCCCGTGATCACGAAGGTGCTCTCGATCCACGGCGATCTTTCCCAGCCGCGGCCCACGATCGCGCCCACGAGCGAATTCAGCAACGCGATCACGCTCGAAGCCGGCTCTGCAGGCAGCGTCATCAGCCACCTCGCGCTCGAACCCGCGGGCGCGAACAGCGACGGGTTCCTCGCGTTGGCGACGGGCGCCTTCGACGACCTCACGATCAAAGCCGCCCGGGCGTTCGGGATCGGCGCATCGCACGTCTCGATCGCCAACGTGACCGCCACGGACACCTCCAACCTCGGGGTCACCGCCGCGACCGAAGGGACCGTGATCACCCATCTCCAGCTGACCTGGCCTCCGGCAGGAGGGGGCCTGCTTCTGTCGAGCTTCGGCGGCGCGGGCACCGTGATCGAAGACTCCACGTTCGTCAGCCCCACCACGAGCATCCCGCTGGGGATCAACGTGAACCCGCCGCGGGGGCAGACCACGCTACGGCGGGTTCGCGTCGAGGGCGCCGGCGAAGCGTCCTTCGTGGAGGGGCCCGCCACGCTCACCGACTCGCTGATCACCGCGCGCGGCGGCCCGGCGATGGAGGTGACAAACGGGGCGGCGGCGCTGCGCAACGACACGCTGATCTCCGCCGGCGGGGGGACGCATCCCTCGATCGGCGTACGTGCCCTCGGCTGCATCGGCAGCGGCTGCCTGCCCGGGACGGTGTCCGCGAGCGACCTGATCGTGCGCGGGGTGGCACGCGACGTGCAGGCGGAAGCGGCCGAAAGCTCCCCGGGGGCTCCAGGGGCGATCGCGATCGAACACTCGAACTTCCTGACGCAGGCGGGCGGCGTGACCGCCAGCGCGACCCAGGCCGCCGATCCGCTGTTCGTCAACGGCACGATCGGGCCGAGCGAGAACTTCCGCCTGCAAGCCGGATCGCCGGCGATCGACGCGGGAGCCGTCGATGCGCTCACCGGACCCACCGATCTGGACGGCAACCCGCGCGTCCAGGGCGCGGCGGTCGATCTCGGCGCCTACGAGCTCGTCCCCCCCACGCCGGTGGCTGTACCCGGCCCGTCTCCCGCGCCCCCGCCGCCGCCCGGCGCGACCCCGAAAGCCGTCGCGGCCACGCTGGCGCTCGCCGGACGCACGGTCAAGATCGATCGGCGGCGCGGCACCGGGGCGCTGTCGGTGAGGTGCTCGGCCGGGAGTGGCGACCGGTGCGCCGTGGTGGGTGCCCTCACCGCGATCAGCCATCGCGGGAAGGGGGCCGCGACGCGCAGAACCGCCGGCGCTGCCCACCTCGGCGCGGTCACGGGCACCGTGCGCGGGCCCCGCACCGCGAGCCTCAGGGTCCGCATCACGGCGGCGGCGCTGGCGAAGCTTCGCCGGCTGCATCACCTGAGCGCGAACCTCACGGCCACGGTGACCAGCGCCGGCGGCGTCACCCACCTCGCGGGCGCGGTGAAGCTCGTGCTCGCCCCGCCCGCGCGCCGCCGCGGTCACTGACCGCGACAACAAGCGGGAGCGACGGGACTCGAACCCGCGACCTCTGCCGTGACAGGGCAGCGCTCTAACCGGCTGAGCTACGCCCCCGCGTGGCGCGGAGCGCCGCTCGCGCGGTCTCCACGGGGCCTCAGTATGCCACCGCGCGTGCTGGAGTACCGGCGCGCGCTGCTCTCTCAGCAGAACGGGTCCGCGCGCGTGCAGAACGTCTGCGCCACGGGCAGCGCGATCCGCTTCCAGGACAGCGGCGCCAGCGTGCTGAGGCCTTCGTCGTCCCAGTCGGCGCCCGCGCCGTCGATGACCACCGACCCGATCGCGTCGTCGCCGTGGTGGGCGAACGTGAAGCGCGCACGTTCGGCACCGCCGCGCCGGTAGCGCGTCAGCCGGTCCAGCTCCGGGTTGTCGCTGGGCGCACACGCGTGCAGGTACGCGTAGAGCCATCCCCCCGCCAGCATCGGCGAGAGGAAGGACGGCGGGCACACCCCGCCCGCTCCGCCCGTCTCCTGGTCGATCAGCTGCGGGCGGCTGCCGAGCGGCTCGTACCACAGCGTGGTCTCACCGAAGCTGCCGTCCAGCACGGAGGTGACGTAGGCGACCTGGCTCGGGCCGATCGTGAGCGCGGTCACCTCACCGGTGAGGCCCTTCGGCCAGCGTCCGCCGTGCGCCTCGCGCCCGCCGAGGGAGGCCTGCAGGCGGATCGCCCGGGGTGCGCCTCCGCCGATCCGCCACACATAGACGGTGTCGGGGTGCTTGGCGTTGCCCGCGTTGGCGCGCACGAACGCGACCCGGTCCCCCCAGATCGCCGGCTGCGTGTCGGACCCGCCATCGGGGATCGCGAGCGCCCGCTCAGAGGCGGTTGGAATGCCCAGCGGGAGCTCGTAGATCGTGCACCCGAGCGAGCGGGCCGGTTCGCTGCAGCGCTGGTACACGGCGCTGACGCCGCCCGCGCGGGGGCCGAGCTTCACTTCGAACGATCCGCCGTTCAGCGGGACCGGCGCGGCGGCGACCGCGCCGGCAGGCGAGCGCACGTAGAGCGCGAAGCCGACACCGGGCGGTTCCTCGTGCGTCCACGCGGCCCACCCGCCGTATGCGGAGACGCCGAACCCCTTCGCGTCGAGGACAGTCGCTCGCGCCGCGTTGGCTGGCGCTCCGAGCGTGGCGAGCAGCGACAGCGCGCCGGCCACCACGAGCGTCGCGCGCCGGGCGGTGCCGCTCACACCGGCGCGGGCGCCGCCGCGGGCGCGGGCTCCTCGCGCGGCACCGGCAGCCCGACCGCCGCATAGGCATCGGCGGAGTCGAGCGTCTCTGCATCGAGCAGCGCCTGCGCGAGCGCGTCCAGCTGCGCGCGGTGCTCGGTGAGCAGCGCGACCACGCCGCGGTGCGCGTCCTCGACGAGCTTGCGCACCTCCTCGTCGACGACACGCTGGGTCTCCTGCGAGGTCTCGCTCACGCCCGGGAGCAGAGGGCCGGCCCCGTCTTCTGCCAGCACCGCGACGGGCCCGATCGCGTCGCTCATGCCCCAGCGCCCGACCATGTGGCGTGCGATCTGCGTGAGCTGCTGGATGTCGGACTCCGCGCCCGTGGTGACGACCCCGTAGACCACTTCCTCCGCCACGCGCCCGCCGAGCGCCACGTCGATCTTCGCGCGCAGCTCGGGCAGCGAGTAGGACACGCGGTCGCTGTCTGGCGTGGAGAGCGTCACGCCCAGGGCCATGCCGCGGGGGATGATCGAGATCTTGCGCACCGGGTCGGCTCCGGCGGTGAGCATCCCCACGAGCGCGTGCCCCGACTCGTGGTAGGCGGTGCGCTCGCGATCGGTCGGGCTGAGCACGATCCCGCGCGGCGAGCCGAGCAGGATCTTCTCCAGCGAGTCGGTGAAGTCGGCCATCATCACCCCATCGTGCCCGCGCCGCGCGGCCAGCAGCGCGGCCTCGTTGGCGAGGTTGGCGAGGTCCGCGCCGACCATCCCGGGCGTCGAGGAGGCGAGCGCGTCGAGGTCGGCGGAGGGGTCGAGCGGGATCGAGCGCGTGTGCACCCGCAGGATCGCCGCGCGGCCGTCGCGGTCGGGCGGCTGCACGGCCACGCGGCGGTCGAAGCGCCCCGCGCGCAGCAGCGCCGGGTCGAGCACGTCGGGCCGGTTGGTGGCGGCGAGCACCACCACGGCCTCGGCGGACTCGAAGCCGTCGATCTCGGTGAGGATCTGGTCGAGCGTCTGCTCGCGCTCGTCGTTGGAGCCGGTCACCGACACCGAGCCCTGCCTCGAGCGCCCGATCGCGTCGAGCTCGTCGATGAAGATGATCGACGGCGCGGCCTCCTTGGCCTTTGCGAACAGGTCACGCACGCGCGCGGCGCCCACGCCGACGATCGCCTCGATGAACTCGGAGGCGGAGATCGAGAAGAACGCCGCGTGTGCCTCGCCCGCGACGGCGCGCGCGAGCAGCGTCTTGCCCGTGCCGGGCAGGCCGGACAGCAGCACGCCGTGCGGCATCCGTCCTCCCAGGCGCCCGTAGCGCCCGGGGTCTCGCAGGAAGTCGACGATCTCGGTCAGCTCCGCCTTCGCCTCGTCGATGCCCGCCACGTCGTCGAACGTGACGCGGATCTTCTGCGGGTCCACCCGCCGGGCGCGCGAGCGCCCGAACGCGCCGAGCGCGCCCATGCCGCCCGCGCCCGCTGCGGCGCGCCGCGCGAACAGGACGAACAGGCCGACCAGCAGCAGCGTCGGGCCGAAGCCGAGCAGCAGCTCAGCCAGCAGCGACGGGCTGCTGGTCGTCGATTCGGCCTTGATCTGCACGCCCTTTTCCTGGAGCAGCGCGGAGAGCTGATCGCCGTTCCAGAACGTGGGCACCTCCGTGGAGAACTTCTTGGTGGGCGTGGCCTTCGCGTTCGGGTAGGTGAGCTTCGTCTTGAACTGGCCCTCGATCGTGTCGCCCTTGGACGCGATCGAGGCGATCTGGTCGCCCTTGACGCGTTCGAGGAAGTACGGGCTGAACGGGACCGTCACGCGCGGTTCGCCGGAGCTCGGCTCGAACGCGAGCACCGAGATCCAGTTGATTGCGATCAGGACCGCGACGAGCCACCAGAACCCCGCGCGCCGGTGCGGCGGCGGACGCGAGGGAGGCTGCTCGGGCATCCCGCGACCGTCGGGCGCGGGCGCCACCTGCCAGCCCCGCTTGTCGCGGGGCATCGGCGGATGCGTGTCGCGCCGCTGCTCGTCTGCTCTGGGCTTGGGAGAGGGAGCCTCGTCGGCCACGGGTGCATCCTACGCTCGCGCACTCCTCCGGCGCCCTAGGATCAGGCCCAACCGAGCGCAGGAGCCGCCATGTTCGAGAACATCCTCGTTGGGGTCGACGGCACGACCGGCGGCCGGGACGCGATCGCGTTCGCGCAGCGGCTCGCCGGGCCGGACGCGCGCATCACGCTCGTGTACGTGCGCGGCGGAGCGAACGTGCTGCGCAGCGCCGGCGGTCGCGGCGCAGGCCTCGCGGAGGACGAGTCGCGGGCGCTGCTGGCGCGCGAGCGTGACACCGCGGAGATGGGCGCAGAGCTCGCGAGCGTCGAGGCCTCATCGCCGGGGGCGGGCCTGCATGCGGAGGCGGAGCGGCGCGCGGCCGACCTGATCGTCGTCGGCTCCTCCGCCCGTGGCCTGATCGGGCGCGCGATGCTCGGCGACGACACGCGCGGGGCGCTGAACGGCGCGCCCTGCGCGGTGGCGATCGCCTGCCGGGGCTACGACGAGCACCCTTTCCCGGTGGCGCGCATCGGCGTTACCTACCCCGGCTCTCCCGAGAGCGAGCGCGCGCCCGCGGCGGCAGGGCGGATCGCGAGCGAGACCCGCGCCGAGGTGATCGCGCTGGAAGTGGTGGGCGTGCCCCCCACCGCCTACGTGGGTTTGGCAGCGGCGGCCTACGGGGCGGCGGTGGACCGGATGGTCGGCGAGGCGAAGGAGCGGATGGCTGCGCTCGAGGGCGCGAGCGGGCGCGTCGCCTACGGCGTTCCCGGCGAGGAGCTCGCGGCCTTCTCCGCGGAGGTCGACCTGCTGGTGATCGGCTCGCGCAGCTACGGCCCCCTGCGCCGGCTGGTGCTCGGCAGCACCTCGGACTACCTCGAGCGCCACGCGCGCAGCTCGCTGCTGGTGCTCCCGCGGCGCCGTCACGACGAGGACTGACGCATCACAGCCCCCCAAACGGGCGGTTGACCATTGCGACAACCCCATGTCTATGTTGCTTAGTGTCCGCAGCGCGGGTAGCTTGGAGCTGAAATGGGAGAGGAAGAGGGCGGCGACCCCGGCGCGCTGTTCGAGGCGCGCGCGCTGACAGTCCGCTTCGGCGGCATCACAGCGCTGGAGGACGTGTCGGTGTCGATCGCCGCGGGCGAGGTCCTGGGAGTGATCGGACCCAACGGCGCCGGCAAGACGACCCTCTTCAACGTGATGTGCGGCTTCACGCGGCCGCACTCGGGGACGATGGCGTGGGAGGGGCGCACGCTCACGCACATGCGCGCGCATCGCCTCGCAGGGATGGGGATCGCGCGCACGCTCCAGGGGGTTGGGCTGTTCGGCGAGCTCACCGTGCTCGAGAACGTCGTGGCGGGCGCCGAGCGGTTCCGCCGGACCGGCCTGGTGAGCGCCGTCCTCGGTCTCCCGCGCGCGGACCGCGACGAGCGCCAGCTGCGCGAGCGGGCCCTCGCCGCGCTCGCCGAGCTCGGATGCGAGGACGTTGCCGGACGGCACCCCACAACGCTCCCGTTCCCCATCCAGAAGCGCGTCGCGCTGGCGCGCGCGCTCGTCGCGGAGCCGCGCCTGCTCCTGCTCGATGAGCCCGCGGGTGGGCTCGGCGCCGACGATCTCGGCGACCTGACCGAGCGGATCCGCGCGCTGCGCGGCACCACGGCGGTGATGCTGGTCGAGCACCGCATGGACCTCGTGATGTCTGTGTGCGACCGGATCGTGGTGCTCGACTTCGGCAGCGTGATCGCGGAGGGACCGCCCGCTGCGATCGGGCGCGACCCGCGCGTGCTCGAGGCGTACCTCGGGCAGGAGCCCGGATCGGGCGACAGCCGCGGCGCCTCTGCGCCGGGCGAGACGCAGGGCGCCTCCGCGCCGGGAGGGGCGGCCGCATGAGCGCCACCGGCGAGCAGGCGCAGACTGGCGTGCTCGAGGTGGACGGGCTCTGCACCGACTACGGCCCGGTGCGGGCGGTGGCGGATGTGACGCTGTCGGTCGAGCCGGGGCGCGTCACGGCGGTGCTCGGCGCCAACGGCGCCGGCAAGACGACGCTGCTGCGCACGATCTCCTGCCTCGTGCCCGCGCGCGAGGGGCGCGTGCGGCTCGGCGAGAGAGAGCTGCTCGGGTCCGCGGTCGAGGACGTGGTGCGCCGCGGGGTGGCGCACGTGCCCGAGGGGCGCGGGGTGATCGGCGAGCTCACGACCGAGGAGAACCTGCGCCTGGGCGGGCTGTGGCGCGGCGCACCCGCCGAGGACCTGGACGAGGTGTACGAGCTGCTGCCCGCGCTCCGCGAGCGCCGCCGGCAGCCCGCGTCGTCGTTGTCGGGGGGCGAGCGGCAGATGCTCTCGATCGGCAGGGCGCTGGTAGCACGACCGAGCGTGCTGCTGCTGGACGAGCCCTCGCTCGGCCTCGCGCCGCTGATCAGCGCACGGATCATGGAACTCGTGCGGCGCCTGGCGAACGAGCGGCAGCTGGCGGTGCTGCTGGTCGAGCAGAACGCCCGCAGCGCGCTCGCGATCGCCGATCGCGGCGTGGTGCTCAACCTCGGGCGGGTCGTAGCCGACGCGGATGCGTCCGAGCTGGCGGACGACGAGGACATGCGACAGGCGTACCTCGGGTTCTAGCGATGACGCGATTCATCGACCTCACGCTCAACGGCATCTCCACAGGCACGGTGTACGCAGCGGTCGCGCTAGCGCTCGTCCTGATCTGGCGCTCCACGCGGATCGTGAACTTCGCCCAGGGCGGGATGCTGATGTTCACCACGTTCATCGCGTCCGCCGTGATCAACTCGGGCGCGTCCTACTGGGTGGGGTTCGTGGTCGCGCTGCTCAGCGGCCTCGTGCTCGGAGCGCTCGTTGAGCGGCTGCTGATCCGCCGCGTGGCGGGCGCGCCGCCGCTGAACGCGGTGATCGTGACGCTCGGGCTGCTGATCCTGCTGGAGGCGGTGGCGGGGATGATCTGGGGCAACACACCCCGTTCCTTCCCGCCCGCGTTCTCGATCCGCGGCTACGACGTCGGCGGGACGCGCGTGCTGTTCGCACCCAACGACACGTTCATCGTGCTCGTCGTGATCGGCGTGGCGGCGCTGCTCGGCGCGCTGTTCCGCGGCACCGCGCTCGGGTTGCGGATGCGCGCCTCGGCGTTCGCCCCCGAGGTGGCACGGCTGCTCGGCGTGCGCGTGGGGCGCATGCTCACGGTCGGCTGGGCGCTCGCCGCGCTGGTCGGCTCGCTCGCGGGGGTGCTGGTCGCGCCGTCGGTGTTCGTGGGCCCCAACCAGTTCGACCCGATCCTCGTGTTCGGGTTCACGGCGGCGGTCCTGGGCGGTCTCGACAGCCCGTACGGTGCGGCCGTCGGCGGCGTGATCCTCGGCCTCGCGCTGTCGTACGTCTCGGGATACGAGGGAGCGTCGCTGGTCACGCTCGCGGCGCTCGTGATCCTGCTCGCGGTGCTGATGGTCAGGCCGGGCGGCCTGTTCTCGACCACCAGGGAGCGGCGGGTGTGAGCGCGATCGCCGCGCGAGCGCGGGTGGGCCGAGCCCGGATCGGAGAGCTCACGCTCGCGCGGGGGCTGCTGCTCGCGCTCGTGGCCGCTGCGGCGCTGTTCGTGGCGAGCGAGCTGCTGAGCAGCTTCGCCGACCTGGAGCTCGCCGAAGGCCTCTACTTCTTCTGCGTCCTCGCCGGGCTGACCGTGCTGACGGGGCTGAGCGGGCAGATCTCGCTCGGGCACGGCGCGCTGATGGCGGTTGGCGCCTATGGCGCGGCGCTGCTGATCGGTGAACAGCACTGGGCGCTCGTGCCGGCGCTCGCGGCGGCGACGGCGATCACCGCCGTGGTGGGCCTGCTGCTCGGTGCGGCGGCGACGCGCCTGCGGGGCCCCTACCTCGCCGGTGCGACGCTCGCGTTCGCGGTGGGCCTGCCGGCGCTCGCGGACAAGTACAGCTCCACCTTCGGGGGCGAGAACGGCCTCGTGGTCAACCCGCCGAACCCGCCGAGCGGTCTGGGCTCCTCGCTCCCGCTCGAGCGATGGGAGGCGTGGATCGCGGGCGCGGGCGCGGTGATCGTGCTGTTCACGCTGCACAACCTCGTGCGCAGCGGCTACGGCCGGGCGATGCGCGCGGTGCGCGACGACGAGATCGCCGCCTCCCTGTGCGGGCTCCGCGTCGCGCGCGTGCAGACGCTCGCGTTCGTCGTCAGCGCAGCCTGCGCCGGGCTGGCCGGCGGCCTGCTCACCGTCGTGCTGCAGCTCGCCTCGCCCGGCGCCTTCCAGCTGTCGCTGTCGCTGTCGCTGCTGACCGCGATCGTGCTCGGCGGGCTCGGCTCGCTCGTCGGAGCCGCATGGGGGGCGGCGGTGCTGGTGCTGCTCCCCAGCTGGACGAGAGACATCGCGAACTCGTTCTCGCTGTCGACCAAGGTCTCCTCGAACATGCCGCTGGCGATCTACGGGCTCGTGCTCGTGGTCGCGATGCTGGCATGGCCGAGCGGGATCCAAGGAGGGGTGCGGGCGGGGGGCGCGCGGCTACGCGCGCTCGTGCGCTCGCGGCGAGGAGGATGAGAGGCGTGCGCTGCAAGCAGGCGACGGCGCCGCGAACGCACCCGCGCACCCACGCGCGGGCCGAATCAGGAGGTAGTAGAAGCATGAGGAGACACATGCAACCGGCACGGGCGCTGCTCGTCGCCTGTGCACTCGCGCTCGTCGCAGCAGGTTGCGGCTCGAGCTCGAGCAGCAGCAGCTCGAATGCCCCCGGCGTGAGCGCCACGACGATCACGTTCGGGAGCCACCAGCCGCTGACCGGCCCAGCGGCGCCGGGTTACAGCGAGATCGCGCCCGCCTCGGCGGCGTTCTTCAAATACCTGAACGCCAACGGCGGGATCAACGGCCGCAAGATCAAGCTCATCTACAAGGACGACGAATACAACCCGAGCAAGACCGTCAACGTGGTCCACCAGCTCGTGCTGCAGGAAAACGTGTTCGGGATCTTCGAGGGGCTCGGCACGCCCACGCACACGAAGGTCGTGGGCTTCCTCAACAGCGAGAAGGTTCCCGACCTGTTCGTCGCGTCGGGGTGCCCGTGCTGGGACAACGGCTCCAGCCAGCCCGAGACGTTCGGCTGGCAGCCGAACTACACGATCGAGGGCAAGATCCTCGGGCAGTACCTCAAGGAACACTTCTCCGGCAAGAAGGTCGGCGTCTTCTACCAGGACGACGACTTCGGCAAAGGCGGGCTGGAAGGCATCAAGGACGAGCTGTCGGGGAGCTCGATCGTCTCCGCCCAGCCCTACCAGCCGGGTGTCACGAACGTGGCGCCGCAGATCTCCGCGATCAAGTCGGCAGGCGCGGAAGTGCTCGTGGACTTCACCGTCCCGATCTACACCGCGCTCGGACAGCTCGCGTCGTTCACCCTCGGCTACAAACCGCAGCTGGTGGTGTCGAACGTGGGCATCGACCCCACCACGGTCGGCGGCCTGCTGAAGACGTTCTCGAAAGGCAAGGCCGGCACGGAACTGATCGAAGGCGCGATCACCGACGGGTACCTCCCGTCCTCGAGTGACACGTCGAACCCGTGGATCCAGCTGTTCATGAAAGTCCACGACCAGTACGACCGCTCCGCGCCGTTCGACGGCAACGTGGAGTACGGGATGGCGACCGCCTACACGCTCGCGCAGGTGCTGAAGCTCGCAGGCAAGGACCTCACGCGGCAGAAGGTGGTCGAAGTGATCAACAACGAAGGAGCGAAGCTGACCGGCCCCGGCCTGGTGCCGTTCCGCTACTCCTCCTCGGTCCACGGCGGCTACGGCGGAACCGAGATGGGTCAGGTGCGCGGCGGCAAGATCGTGCTGTTCGGCGGTCCGCTCGTCACCGAACCGTCATCGGGCGCGCCGATCAAGCCCTACAGCAACCAGCAGCCGGCACCGCCCGCGAGCGGGGTGTCCGCGCCCTAGCGGCAGCGGGGTCGGGCGCATCTGCCGGCGACGCCGGCATGCGCCCGGCCCCCACCGCACCCACGCGCGCAAGCGCGCCGTCGACCTCTGGGCGCCGCCGGCCGACGGCTGACGGCATAATCCCGCGCCATGCGTGCAATTCAGATCGTGCAGGAGACGGGGCCGGACAGCGCGTTGGCGCACGTGGACATGCCGGAGCCCGAGCCGTCGCACATGATGACGCCGGGGGAGGGGGTGCTCGTCGAGGTCCACTCCGCGGGCGTGTCGTTCCCGGAGCTGCTGCAGACGCGCGGGGCCTACCAGATGAAACCGCCGCTGCCGTTCGTGCCGGGCAGCGAGGTGGGAGGCATCGTGCTGAGCGCGCCCGCGGGCGCGGCGGTCAAGGAGGGCGACCGCGTGGCGGCGTTCTGCATGCTGGGCGGCTTCGCCGAGACGGCGGTCTCGCCCGCGTACTTCACGTTCCCCTTGACGAACGGGCTCGACTTCGCACAGGGCGCTGCACTCGTTCTCAACTACCACACCGCCTACTTCGCGCTGAAGGTCCGGGGGCGCCTGCAGGACGGCGAGCAGGTGCTGGTCCACGGGGCCGCCGGCGGCGTGGGCACCGCTTCGCTGCAAATCGCAAAGGCCCTCGGCGCCCGCACGATCGCGGTCGTCTCCAGCGACACGAAGGCCGGGGTCGCCCGCGACGCGGGGGCCGACGAGGTCGTGCTCGTGGATGAGGGGTGGAAGGACCGCGTCGTCGAGCTCTCGGGCGGTGGCGTGGACGTGGTCGTGGACCCCGTGGGGGGCGACCGCTTCACCGACAGCCTGCGCAGCCTGCGCGAGGACGGCAGGTTGCTCGTGGTGGGCTTCACGGGCGGCTCGATCCCCGAGGTCAAGGTCAACCGCCTGCTGCTCAAGAACACCTCGGTGGTGGGCGCGGGCTGGGGCGCGTACGTGATGAGCAAGCCCGCCATGAACGCCGAGGTGGGCGCGGTGATCGGGAAGATGATCGACGACGGCTTCGTGCGCCCGATCGTGGGGGAGCACTTCGCCTTCGACGACGCGGCCTCCGCGCTGAAGTGCCTCGACGAGCGTCGCGCCACCGGCAAGGTGGTCCTCGACGTGCGCCCCTCCTAGCCGCCGCTTCGCGACCGGCGCTAGGCCGCGTTCGCCCGCGCGCGTCTGTCGCGGACGCGGACCTCGCGGGAGCCCGTGCCGGCGAGCAGCGCGCGCCACGCAGCCGCGTCGATCGAGGCGGGCTCGGTGCTCTCGATGAAGTCCACGAGCACGTCGATGAACCGCTGCGGCTCATCGATCTGGGGGAAGTGGCCGGAGTGGCTGAACAGCTCCAGGCGGCTGCCGGGCACCTGCCGGTGCGCGGCGTGCGCGTGCGATACGGGGATGATCGTGTCGCGCTCGCCCCAGACGAGCATCAGCGGGACGTGGCGAGCGAGGTAGAGGCGGTCTGAGGCTGCGATCCGCTGACCGCCGGCGTCGACGACCGCCCGCAGCGTGTGCACGAACGCCGAGCGCGCGTCGGCGCTCGAGAGGCTCGCCTGGCCGCGCGCCATCTCTCGCATGTCGGTGGCGGGCCGAAGCCCCACGCGCGAGAGCAGTCCGGCGGCCAGCTCGCCCGCGCCCAGCAGGCGCGTGGCGGCGAGCAGCGGCAGCACGAACTCGGAGCCGGGCAGCGTGGCGGCGCGGAGCAGCGGGCTCACCTCGCGCCCGAGGCCGCCGCTGTCCACGAGGATCAGGCGCTCGCACAGCTCGGGGTGCTGGTAGGAGAGCTGCATCGCGATCCCGCCACCGAGCGAATGGCCCACGAACGTGGCACGCTCGTGGCCGAGCGTCGCGAGCAGGTCACGCAGCGTGCTCGCGAACGCGCCCAGCGAGTAGTCGCCGCGCGGCTTGTCGGAGCCCCCGTGGCCGGGCAGGTCCGGCGCGAGCACGGTGAAGCGGCGCGCGAGGTAGGGCAGCACGCGGTTCCACGCGGCCGAGCTCGAGGTGATGCCATGCACGAGCACGACCACCGGCCCGCTGCCCTCCTGCCGGAACGCGACGCGGTGGCCGTGCAGCTTGCGCCGTCGCAGTCGCGGCGCGTCGGCTTCGCGAGACGAGGTGCTGCGGCTCATGGCGCGAAGGGTAGCGCTGCCGGCGGGGGCCTTGGAGTGCGTCGGTCCGCTGTTCGGAAACAGCGGCAACTAGCCGTGGATGACCCCCGAGGTGCCGATCACGGCGCCGGAGGCGTCGAGCGCCTGCACGGCCACGTAGGGCGCCGCGGCGGGAGTGCCGATCGCGGTCTCGAAGCCGCTGCGGGCTGCGGTGGCGACGGGGGTGAGCGTCTGCGGCGAGGAGCCCGCGAGCACCTGCCAGGTGGCGGTGCGGGTGTCGCCGTTCCAGCTCGCGAAGACCGTGACGGGAGCCTTCGCGGTGGTGGGCGCGGCGGCGATCGCGGGCCTGCTCCGGGGTTCTCCCGTCCAGGCGAAGCGGTAGGCGCGGTAGGACTGGTAGGAGCCGTGCATGTGCGCGTCGAACAGCAGCTGGCCCGAGGAGCTGAACTCGGAGAAGTACGGCGCGGCCCCCCACCCGACGAACAGGTCGCCGTTGGCGAGCAGCTGGATCCCGCCCTGGCTGCCGGCAAGCAGCGGCGCGGGGTGGCGCAGTTCGGTGACCACTGCCTCGGAGGAGCCCGCGCGCAGCGAGACGACCAGCCCGCGTGACTGCGAGTGGACCTTGGGGACGGCGCCGTTGTCGAAGATGCTGATCGTGCCGTCGGGGAGCATCGTCGCGTCGTGCTGGAACGCGGTTGCACCCGCGTGCGGGACGCGCACATCCGAGTGGCGGCCGCCGATCCGCTCGCCCACCTTCCCGGTGGGCCCGTCGAGCTCGTACAGCGCCCAGGTGTTGCGCGCGGAGATCAGGTAGCCGCCCGACGGCGTGCGCTGCACGGAGTTGATGTGGAAGTAGTCGAATGGCCACGTGCGGCTCGTGGGCACGGCGGAGCTGTAGGAGTCGCTGAGCGGGACGTGGTCGAGGCTGTGCCACTCGCGCCGCACCAGCCCGGTGCGCAGGTCGATCTCCTGGAAGATCGAGTCGGTGACCGCGCTGCCCGCGCTGCCGCGGTAGGCCCGCAGGTCGCAGTCGACCGGGTTGAACACGGTCGTGAGCGCGGTGTCGTCGGAGTTGATGTGGAACTCGTGCAGGTCGGCTTTCAGGCCGTTGCCCGCGTGCACGCGGCCGATCGGCGTGTAGCTGGTGCTGTAGACCATCTCTTCGCCCTGCCCGAACCCCTGCGGCGGGATGTAGCCCTGCCACCAGGTGAGCACCGGCTTGCCGTCGAGCTGCTGCACCTGCAGGTTGGTCGATTCGGTGCCGGCTGGAAGCGGGTTGAACCACACGAGGTTGCCGGCTTCGTCGAAGATCATCGGCCCACTCGGCCCCGGTCCGTTGTAGGGGGTGGCGAACATCAGACCCGGCGAGGTCTGCGCAGAGCGCGCGGTCACGGTCACCAGCGGTGGTTCGAGCAGCGGCGCGGAGTGGAAGTGGAGCTTCTCGTCGGGGTCGGCGTTGCGGTGCGTGGCGCGCGAGTAGGGGAGCACGTCCTCGTGCGCCACCACGAAGTGGAAGGCGAAGCGCGTGCTGCGGTGGGCGACGTGCACCACACCGGTGACGGTCACGGTCTCCCCCGAGGTGAAGCGCGAGCTCGGGAGGAAGCTCGCGCCGTCGCCCTGCGAGTAGGCGCGCAGCCGGCCGTGGTGGGTGCCGCTCTGCGATCCCTCCACGTGCACGGCGGCGATCGCGGAGGCGGGAACGCCGAGCATGCTGATCTGGCTCGAGGGCGTGGCGTCGTAGGAGTCGGGCAGGGGGGACACGCTCAGGGGGGTGCCCGGCAGGACCGCGGAGGAGTTCAGGCGCGAGGGGGTGCACCGCGGCGTGACCGACGAGGACGAGACCGCGGTGCGCGCGCTCGCGTCGCGCGCGATCCCGCGCGCGAGGGCTGCGATCCCTCCCATGGCGACCGCGACGAGCACGGCCAGAGCGGCGAGCGACCCGAGCGCGAGGTGCGTGCGCATGCGGCGGGGGATCATGCGCCCGGCGCCCCCACCGCACGGGATGTTGCGAGCACCTTCCCGGTCGCAGACAGCGCGCGCACCTCGTACAGCGGCGCGGCGGGCGCGGCGATGGCCGTCTCGAAGCCGCCCCATGGCGTCGTCGAGACGGCGCTGAGGGAGTGCGCGTCAGAGCCGGTGAGCAGCTGCCACGACGCCACGGTGGTGGCCCCGTTCCAGCTCGCGTACACGATCGTGGTGCCCGTGGTCGCATCGGCGGCGACCGCGGGCAGCGACGTCGGCTGGCCCGCCCACGGCTGCCGGTAGACGCGGTAGCTGTTCTCCCCGGCGGGCAGCTGGGCGTCGTAGACCTGCGCACCCGCGGAGTCGAATTCGGTGAAGTTGGGCAGGCCGCCGAACCCGACCAGCCAGCCGCCGGTGGGCAGCGCCTGCAGGTCGCCCTGGCTGCTTGTGGTCACGGGGGCGGTGCGCACGAGCGAGCGCGCGAGCGTAGCGGTATGCGCGGCGGGGTCGAGTGCGATCGCCTCGCCGCGCGAGGGCGGGGCGACCGGCGGCGCGCCCTCGTCGTCGAACAGCCCGATCTCCCCGGCGCCGAGCCACGTGGCGTCGTGCTGGTAGGCGAACGCCACGCCCGCGCCGAGCGTGAACGAGCTGCGCTTGCCGCCGAGGCGCCACCGGATCGCGCCGGTGTGATGGTCCACGTCGTACAGCGCCCATGTGTTGCGCGCCGAGAGGAGCAGGTCGCCGTGTGCGTCGAGGTCCACGGAGTTCAGATGGAAGTAGTCGTACGCGTTCGCGGGCGTGCCGGGCGCGGGCGAGTGCGACTCGTCGAGGCCCACGTGCCCGAGGCTGTGCCATTCCCACATCACCAGGCCGGTGCGAATGTCGACCTCCTGCACCGCGCAGTCGATCGCGATCCCGTGCGCCGCGCCGCCGACCGGGGTGAGATCCTGGGCCACGGGGCTGTAGGCGGTGATGTATGCCGTGCCCTGTGGCGTGATCGTGAACTCGTGCTCGTCGGCCTGCAGGCCGTTTCCGGCGCGTACGGTCGCCACGGTGCGGTAGTTGGCGTCCGCGATCACGTCCTCGCCGAGCCCGTAGCCAAGCGTGATCGTGCGCCCCTGCCACCACGTGAGGTCGTTGCGGCCGTGGTAGACCTGCGTGCGCAGGTCGGCGGCGTCCTCGTCCGCAGGAAGCGGGTGAAACCAGATCAGGCGGCCGCTGCTGTCGAAGATCATCGGTCCCCACTGCCCCGGGCCGAGAAACGGGGTGGCGAGCAGGTAGCCGGGGGCGCTCGCCGACCCGGCCGCCTGGCGCACCGTCACGACGGGCGGGTGCAGCGCCGGCTCGGAGTGAAAGCTCTGAACGTCAGCTTCGCTGCCCACGGTGGACGGGAACTGCGTGGGGGGCACGCTCGCGGGCGCAGCCACCGTGAAGCTGGTCGACAGCCGCGCGACGCCGCTGCGGTGACGCAGCAGCGCGTGCACGGTGACGCGCTCGCCGGCGACGAAAGCCTTGCGCGGCAGGAAGCTCGCGCCGGTCGCGGAGCTGTAGGAGCGCAGGCGGCCGCGGTGTGCTCCGCTGCGTGAGCCGACCACCGAGATGTGGGTGAGCGCCGTCGCGCGTGCTCCGAGGAAGCTGATCTGGGTGCGCGGCAGCGCGCCCGCGCTGCCGGGCAGCGGCGAGACGATCACACCGGACGCGAGCGCTGACGCGGTGAAGGACAGCGCTCCGGTGCAGGCGAGTCCTAGCGTTGCAGCGATGAGCAGACGGCTGATGTTGCCTCCCGAGGGGTGCTGAAGGGCCGGCAGGGCGTTGGACGTTAATACGGGGACACGTTCCCCGGTGAGGAGTTTCGCAAGCGCAGGCGAAGATTCCTGCGTCGCAGACGCCCGCGCGTCAGAAGACGGGGGTCTCTGTGTAGTCGCCGAACACCTGCTGCAGGGACTCCACGATCTCGCCCTCGGTGGCGTGCGCACGCGCGCACTCCAGCAACGGGTCCATCAGGTTGCGCGCCGGCACCGCGGCGGCCTCGCGCAGCTCGGCGAGCGTGCGCTCCACGGCTGCGCCGTCGCGGCGGTCACGGGTGGCGGCGAGGCGGCCGATCTGCTTGCGCTCGAGCGCGGGGTCGACGCGGAGGGTGGGAATCGGCTCTTCGGACTCCGCGGCGTAGCGGTTCACGCCCACGACCACGCGCTCACCGGCGTCGATCTCCTGCTGCAGCTCGAACGATGCGTCGGCGATCTCGCGCTGCGGGTAGTTGAGCTTGACCGCGGCGACCATCCCACCCAGCTCATCGATCTTCTTGAAGTACTCGTACGCACGCTGCTCCATCTTGTCGGTGAGCGCCTCGAGGAACCAGGAGCCGCCGAGCGGGTCCACCGTGTTGGTGACACCCGTTTCGTGGGCGATCATCTGCTGGGTGCGCAGCGCCACCGTGACCGCCTCCTCGGTGGGAAGCGCGAGCGCCTCGTCGTAGGAGTTGGTGTGCAGCGACTGGGTGCCGCCCAGCACCGCTGCGAGCGCCTCGATCGCCGTGCGCACGACGTTGTTGAGCGGCTGCTGGGCGGTCAGGCTCACGCCCGCGGTCTGGGTGTGGAAGCGCATCTGCCACGAGCGCTCCTTGCGCGCGCCGAACGTGTCGCGCATCTCGCGCGCCCAGATGCGGCGCGCGGCGCGGTACTTGGCGATCTCCTCGAAGAAGTCGATCTGCGCGTTGAAGAAGAACGACAGGCGCGGCGCGAAGTCGTCCACGTCGAGCCCGCGCTCGACGGCCTGCTCGACGTAGGTGAGCCCGTCCTTGAGCGTGAACGCGAGCTCCTGCTGGGCGGTGGAGCCCGCCTCGCGGATGTGGTAGCCGGAGATCGAGATCGGGTGCCAGCGCGGCATCCGCCGCGTGCACCACTCGATCATGTCGCCGCACAGGCGCATCGCGGGGTCGATCGGGAAGCACCACTCCTTCTGGGCGATGTACTCCTTGAGGATGTCCGCCTGGATCGTGCCCGAGAGGTGCTCCGCGGCGACGCCGTCCTGCTCCGCGGCGACGACGTAGAAGGCGAGCATGATCGCTGCGGGGGCGTTGATCGTCATCGACACGGACACATCGCCGAGGTCGATGCCCGAGAACAGGGTCTGCATGTCGTCGAGCGAGTCCACCGCCACGCCCTCGCGCCCCACCTCGCCGAGCGAGCGCGGATGGTCGGAGTCGTGTCCCATCAGCGAGGGCATGTCGAACGCGGTCGAGAGCCCCGTCTGGCCGTGCTCGAGCAGGTAGTGGAAGCGCTCGTTGGTCTCCTCGCTCGTGCCGAAGCCGGCGAACTGGCGCATCGTCCACAGCCGCCCCCGGTACATCGTCTCGTGGATGCCCCGCGTGTACGGGTAGGCGCCGGGGGCGCCGATCGGGTCCTCCGGCCCGCCCGCGCCGGCGCCGGGCTGCAGGGAGCGCGCGTCGTAGAGCGCGTCGATCGGCTCGCCCGAGAGGGTCTTGTGGGTGCGTCCGTCGGCGGCCGCCGCTGCGGACGG
This sequence comes from Solirubrobacteraceae bacterium, assembly GCA_025934395.1. Classification (GTDB taxonomy): domain Bacteria; phylum Actinomycetota; class Thermoleophilia; order Solirubrobacterales; family Solirubrobacteraceae; genus Palsa-744. The sequence goes on from JAICYC010000037.1 coordinate 23,897, forward strand.
ATCCGGTGCCTGGGGATGCTGCGGGGCGACGGCCATCGCTATAGATCGTAGTCGTGGGCTCCTCGCAAATGGCGATTCACGCCGAGCTGTCGCGCCTGCTGGGCTCAGAGCACGTCCACGAACCGTCCCCCGGCTCCCCCTACAACCGCGACGCGAGCGGCCGCCGGGGCGTGGTGGGGGAGGCGGACGCGGTGGCGCTCCCCCGCAGCGCTCCGGAGGTGGCGGCGGTGGTGGCGTGGTGCTACGAGCACGACGTTCCGATCGTGCCCCGCGGCGGCGGCACCGGCCTGGTGGGCGGCGCGGTGGCGCGCGACGGCGGGGTGGTGATCTCGCTGGAGCGCCTGCACGCGGTGCGCGAGCTCGAGCCCGCGCTGTGGCGGATGTTCCCCGAGGCCGGCGTGACCACACGCCACGTGCAGCGCATCGCGCGCGAGAACGGGCTGATGTTCGCGCCCGACCCCGGCGGCGCCGAGCAGTCGCAGATCGGCGGCAACGTGGCCACCAACGCGGGTGGTCCGCACGCGCTGAAGTACGGCGTGACGGGCGCGTGGGTGTCGGGGATGGAGGCCGTGCTCGCGCCCGGCGAGGTGGTGGACGTGGGCGGCTGGATCCGCAAGGACGTCGCCGGCTACGACATCAAGGACCTGCTGATCGGGTCCGAGGGCACGCTCGGCGTGATCACGGCGGTGCGCCTCCGCCTGCTGCCCGCGCCCGAGACGGCGCTCGCGCTGATGGTGTTCCTCCCCGACCGCGCGTGCGGATGCGAGGCGATCGCGAACGTGTTCGCGGCGGGCGCGCAGCCGTCGGTGCTCGACTTCCTCGATGCCACCACGCTGGCGCTGGCGGCGCGCTCCTATCCCGCCGCCGGGGACGGCGAAGCGGTGCCGGCGACCGCGGGCTTCGCGCTGCTCGTGGAGGTGGACGGCTCGCGCGCGCAGGCCGAGGCGCAGCGCGCGGAGCTGCTGGAGCTGTTCGCAGCAGATGCGATCGCGGTGCACGAGCACCGCGACGCCGGCGCGCTGTGGCGCTGGCGGGACGGGATCAACCCGGTGGTCACCGCGGTGCGCGGCGCGAAGGTGAGCGGCGACGTGGTGCTCGGTGTGGAGCGACTGCACGAGGGCCTGGAGGGCTTCGAGGAGATCGCGCAGCGCCACGGGCTAAAGCCGTGCGCATGGGGGCATGGCGGCGAGGGCAACGTGCACGCAACCGTGCTCGTGGACCCGGAGGACGAGCACGAGCTCGACGCGGCCGAGCGCGTGATGGACGACCTGTTCACGCTCGTCACGGAGCTGCGCGGCTCGGTGGCGGGCGAGCACGGGGTGGGGCTGCTGAAGGGTGGCTGGCTCGCGCGCCAGTGGGACGCGCAGGCGGTGGAGATGCACGAGCGCATCAAGCGCGCGTTCGATCCGAAGGGGTTGCTCAACCCGGGCAAGACGCTCGCGAGGTAGCCCGCCTCCAGGGCGGGCGCGCCGCCCCGAGTCAGAAACGCCACTTGCAGACAATTGTCTGCGAACGTATAA
>JAICYC010000092.1 GCA_025934395.1 Solirubrobacteraceae bacterium
CGCGTTTGCGCTATCCGTGGAGATCAGCGACGGCGAGCCCCGCGTCACACCAGCAGAACTGAACGCACCAGGATTTACACCGAGCTGGTCCGCCGCGACCGAGGACCCCGAAGAATCACCCAACCGCCACCACGACACGGGGCCGTCGGCGCTGACCGCTTCGCCGTAGGCGGACGCGATCGGCGTCGGCGGCTGATATTCGATCTGGTCGGTGGTCGCGGACCCCCAACCGAGCGAATCGTGGAACTCCACGTATACGGTGTGGACGCCCGGGCTGGCGTTGCCACCGTAGGCGCCGTCGGCAAGATTCCAGCTGATCTGCTGGGCGACCGAATCGTAGGAGCTGTTGGTAAAGGTCTTCCACGTCGTGCCATCGTTCGAGACGCGGAACTCGTCGACTTCGTCGGTCGTGTCGCGCCCGAGGACCTGCAGGTTCACCTGCGTGCTGTTCGTCGAGGCGTCGACGTGGTTGATCGTGACGGTGCCGCTCGCCTGTTCGACCGGAATGATCGTCCCTTTTGACACGCCGAACGTGGTGATCGCTTCGTTTGACTGCTGGCTCTCATGCGAGGTTTCGCTCTTTTCGGGACTCTCGAAGATGATGTTGTTCGGATCGGTCACCGAGCGCAGCACGTACGTCCCGTCGGGCAGGGATCCGTTTTCGCCGAGATCGATCCACTGTTCGAAGCGGTAATAGTCATATGTGTCCCCCCAGCCCGGGGATAGCCCCTCGGCGATCACGTTTTCGGAGTTCGGCTGACAGTTCGCGGGCGGATAGGCGGCGGGCCAGACCGCTGAAGGGATCGATGCAACGAACTCCTCGTCCTCTACGCATGCAGTCGTCTTCTTGCCGACGAGATACGGTTCGCCCGCCGTTCGCCCGCTCGCGATCCATTTTTCCCATTCGGCCTTCGTCCACAGCTGGTACAGGCCCCAGTGGTCGAAATGGTAATGCTTGTGAACCGCGTGATAGTAAAGGGTGCTGCCAGCCAATTCGATGTCGGTGTGGCCACCGGCTGAGTCATACACCCGCTGGTAAGCCTGCCCCGAAGGCGGATTCAGGCTCATGTTGATTTTCGCACGGATCTCGAGCGGCCCTTCACCGAGGTTGTAGACGGTGTTCGAGAAGCGCAGGACGTTGCGCAGTTCACCGAGCGATTCGGCGCTGATGTCTGTCCGGTCGAAGCGCAGATCTCGCGGCGGCAGCGTCTTCAAGTCCGGATAGAGGAGCTTCGCGGCCGCCGTTGATGCGCCGCCGAATACCGCAGCGAGAGCTGCCAACGCGATCGCCACATAGCGCCACATCAGATTCGCCCGAGCCTACCACCGGTCGGCTCGCCTGGTCTCGAGGGGCGGCGCCGGCGACGGCTTGCGTGCCCGATGCCGGGTAGCAGCCGCGCCGGCCGCCGCCGCGTCGAGATCGAGCTCAGGCGGGCTGAGCCCGCACAAGGCCCTTGAGGAAGCCCTTTCCGAGCACGCCCACAGGGAGCAGGGAGCCGACGAGCACAACCGCGTCCACGCTCTCGCGCACGCCGTGCGTGCGGTAGCGTGCACGCGATCGTGCCAGCGCTCACCCTCCCCCGCACGCTTGAGGGTGACGGCCACGGCGGGTTCTCGCCCGAGGCAATGAGCCGGCGCATCAAGGTGCTGTTCGTCGTCTCGCATCCGATGGCGACACCTGCGATCTCGGTGCATGCCGATCTCATGCGCTACCTCAACCGCGAGCGCGTCGAGGTCCACGCGGTCTATCCGAGGATCGCCGCCCGACCCCCGTACGACTCGTCCGGCGGCTCGTCGCTCGCGGTCCTCCCCCAGAGCCCCGATGTGCGGTTGCGCCCGCTCGAGTTCGGCCCCGTAGGCGGTGGGCCGAAACCGCAGCTGCTCGCCCGGACTGCTGGCTCGGCGCTTCCGGCCTTTCTGGACATGGCGCGGCTGATCCGATTCATCGGTCGCGAGAAGATCGACATCATTCATTGCGAGGAGGGCACACGCAACGCCGGCTACGCAGATCTGCTGTCGCGGGTGACGCGCGCCAAGAGTGTCGTGCACTTCCACCTTGGCTGGGGAGACTGGATGTCGCGCGCCTCGCTGCTCGCGATCCGGCGTGCGGAGGCGATCATCGCCGTCTCGAGCTGGACCGGCCGCCAGATCCACGAGGACGGCGTTCCGGCCCAGCGCATCTTTCCCGTGTTCAACGGGATCGAGGTGCGCCACTGGGATCCGGCGGCCGTTGATGGGACTGCGATCCGTCGCGAGTTTGGCCTCGGACCGCAGGACCCGCTGATCGTGCAGGTGGCCCAGCTGGTTGCCTGGAAGCGCCAGCACCTGGTGATCGAGGCGCTCCCTCGCGTGCTCGAGCGCTATCCCACGGCGCGCGTGATGCTGGTTGGCCGCGAGGAGGCCGCGCGCCACGGCGGCAGCGATACCTACACGGTCAGCCTCAAGCGGCAGGTCGCGGCCGCCGGGCTCGAGCGGAGCGTGATCTTCACGGGCTGGCGTAATGACGTGCGCGAGATCCTCGCTGCCGCCGACGTATTCACGCTGCCGTCGGTGGGAGAGCCGTTCGGGCTCGCATTCTTAGAGGCGATGGCGATGGGCAAGCCTGTCGTGGCCGTCCGCGCCGGTGGGACGCCGGAGGTCATCGACGATGGGAAGGCCGGATTGCTCGGGGCCCCCGATGACGCAGACCAGCTCGCCGCTCACCTGCTCGCGCTGATCGACGAGCCCCAGCGGCGCCGACGGCTCGGTGAGTACGGGCGCCAGCGAGTCCTCGAGTGCTTCACGGCTCAGCGGATGGCCGACGACGTCGAGTCGGTCTACCGCTTCGTGGCCGCACGGCAGGCACAGCGCAACGGGTGAGGAGGCAACGTCGCGTGCTGTGCGGAAAGCCTTGCCCCAGAGACGGCGAGCACCAGCGCCTCGGACCCTCGCACACGCGCCCGGAGAGCAGCTCGCGGCGCTGACCCCACCACCAACCGCGCCAGCCACCGCGTTCTTCGGCAACACGCGATTGGGCGCCTCGCTCTACCGCCCCCGTATGGGTATGTTCGTCTGCATGCGTGCCACCGAGGTGCAGACGTGGTTTTCCGCTAGTAGCAGCCTCCTGGGTCGCTCCGTAGCGTGTTGTTGCGTCTCCAGGTAGCCAGGGCTTCTCGGACCACGATTGAACTGTTGGGTGGGTTCGACTCCCACCCGTCTCCACTACGCCCATAAGCCGCGACCTTTCGAGGCGATCAGCGAGAACGATCCGCTGGTCGCCTGGCCAGGTACGCGAGGGATGCTTCGAGCCGGTCGATGCCCCAGTCCGTGTGGTGTCGCCCAGGGTGAGAACAGCCGGTTGTCGGGGCCATGCTCGGGCCACGGGAGCTGCCTAGCCGTTGAGGACGTCGTCGGGTTCGTTGCCGCTGATGGTCCCCGTCCAGTTGGGGGTGAAGCTGATCGTGGCTCCTTGGCTCTGGAGGTTTAAGATCCCGCCGCCCTCTTCGGTTGCCACGTTATTAATCACCGAGGAGGAGCCGGCCAGGGTGAGTGCGCCGAAGTTGTAGAGTCCGCCGCCGCGCACCGCGGCGTTGTGCGCGACATTCGTGTCATTGAGCGCGAGCGACCCAGATGCGATCCCGCCGCCGTCTCCCATGATCGCTTCGTTGCCGGTGACCGTGGATTTGTCGAGCACCAGCGAACCGCCATTGACGACCCCTCCGCCGTCGAGGACGGCTGTGTTGTCTTCGACATGGGAATTGTTGATCGTGAGCGAGCCTTCGCCGTTGCTGATCCCACCCCCGAACGGCTGGCCGCCGTCCGCGTGGTTGCCGCTGAGGGTCGAGCTTTCGAGGATTACCGAGCTGGCCGTGCCGTTGCTCGCGATCCCGCCACCCCTGCCCTCGCTCACGTTGTGATCGCCCCCAGCCTTGCCGTCCTCACCTACCGGGCGGACACGGCTCAGGAGATCGAGCGTCGGCCGGCGCGCCAGCTTGTCGACCGCCTGCTCCCAGAGCCCTCGCGGGTAAGGCGCCCGAGCGTCGCCTGAGCGCGGCATCTTCAGCCGCCCGCAGTTGACGCCGCAGACGGGGATGTATAGACACCACTCTTGCGCGTCGGCGGTTCAGGAATCGCGTCCGCCAGCAGGGGGTCGCTGCCCCAATCGGGTCCAATAGCCTGTACGGGTGGGCGATAACGACAAGATCTCGACCTCTCTCACGTTGGGTAAGCGTCGCTTGACATGTCCGAGCTGCGGCGCGGCAGAGTACATCCCGATCGCGTACGGACTGCCCGGCGACGAACTCGCCCGAGAAGCGCAACTTGGGCTCGTAGCGCTTGGCGGATGTCTCGTCACTGATAACCCGCCAACCACACTCTGTCGGGCCTGTGGCCACGATTGGGTAGAGCGCGCATGAGCAGCGAAGGTGCCTACGCCGACTGGCCGATGTCGGGCAGTCGATGGAGCCAACCGGGATCGAACCGGTGACCTCCTGCTTGCAAGCAGCGACGCTGCGCGGGGATCTCGGGCTGAAAGGTCCGATTAGCAGGAGCTTTGCGAAGTTGCTCAGTCAGCGAGATCGCTGCGGATGCCCCGGGATTATCAGCGACTATCGTGGTTTCGGGCACTTCTCGCGATAAGTGCTGGACGGTAGGCAGGCCGCCCCGCGCGGTCAATGCGTTGCGTAGGTGCCACACTCGCTGTTGCTTCTGAGCAACGTAGAGCGATCCCGATGCTCGCTAGCCCCCCTCCTCGACACGAGCCTGCATGAGCGCCGCCGCACGCGGCGGATACGTGACCCGGAGTTTCGGCAGGCGTATGAGCGGGCGGCTCGCGAGATAGCGCAGACCGATCGGGTGATCCGTGAGCTCGACTCGCTGCGTGCGAGCCTGGGTGTCTCGAAGGCGGAGCTCGCTCGGGCGGATCGACCGCAACGCGTCGAGCATCCGCCGGCCGTTCACGGCGACCAGCGCTCGACCTGAGCTGCCGCTGGTCGCGGCGATCGCCGACGCGCTCGGCGTGGAGGTTCGGGCGGTTTCGAGACGAGGCGGTGGGAAAGCGCCTCGAAAGCGGCGACTGGCCGGAAGCGCCCGAGCGTCGCTGCGTAGGCAGGGTCGCGGGTGCACCCGCCGTTCCCTCGATGCCTGGCACGCCGGCCGTCGCCCGGAGCGTCGTTATCGGGTCAGCGGCAGCGCTCGGACCCTTACGCGGCCCGGTTCGAACACAACGATGCTGCCGGCTACCAGGTCTGCTTCGAGCGCGGGCAGGTTGGCGAGCAGCAGCGCGACCTGCTCATCCGGGCGTCGCTCGGTGCGGCGGCGGAACAGCACGACTGACGGCGAGCTGTGTGGACGTGACGCGAGGAGCGTCCCGAAGTCCGTGTCGGCGGAGATGATCACCCGCTGCTCGCGCTTCGCGCGCGCGAAGAGGTCCAGGTCGGGGGCTTGCTGCAGTCCGTAGGTTCGGACGTGGACCGCGTCGTGTCCGGCGGCACCGAGCTGCTGGGCGACGAACGGGGAGAGCGCGTTGTCGATGAGGAATCTCACCCAGCGTGAGCGAGGGGCAGCTCGCGCTCGCGAACCGCCTCTGCGGCGTACCGCAGTGCCTCCCGTATGTCCTCTGGCTGAAGGTCGGGGTAGGCGCCAAGGATCTCCTGCTCGCCCATCCCGTCAGCCATCATCCCCACAACGGTCGCCACCGGGATGCGCAGACCCCGGATGCAGGGAACACCGCCCATCTGCTCCGGGCTCACGGTGATCCTCGAGAACGTCATTAGGTGCAGGGTACCGCCTGGGCACCGGCGGCACCGAATGCGGCGGTCGGCGATCGCGCTATCCAAGCGCGGCCTTCTCGAGCATTGCAACGAACGTTGGCCGACGGCGGTTTCGCTCGCGCAGCTCAGCGAGCTGTGCCTGGAAGCGCTCGGTCTCGCCGGCTGCCTCAGCGGCGCGGCGCGCGAGCTTGAGCACGGCGATCGCGCGGGCATAGGCGGCGCGCCCGGTCTGCGACAGGTGATCGTTGATGACGAGTGCGTAGGCGTCGAGCGCCTGCTCAGGGCGTTCGCGCTCGCGGGCTTGGGCGAGCCGCAGTCGCTGGTCGGTGCTGGGGTCCCAGGCGGCATCGGCTCTGGCAGCCTCCCACGCCGCGTCGCTGTCGCCATCGTGCAGAAGTGCGTCGATGAACGTCCCGCGGTCTGTCTCGAGCAGCGCGCGTCGCGCGCTGTCGCGCTCGATGCCCCAAGCGTCGAGCCGCGCGGCGGCCTTCTGCAGCAACAGGTAGCTGGCGACAGAGGGCGTCTGCTCGTGCTGCGCTCTGCGAAGGCGCAGCACGTCGGCAGCCTCTCCGCGCCTCTCGTAGACAGCACAGGCGTGGCCGTAGAGGCCGGCTACCTGCCAGCCACGGGTCTCGGCGATGCCGCGTAGTGCCCACTCAAGGCGCTGCTGGTCACGGTCGAGCTCGGCCATCGCCTCGCAGACCTTCAGGAAGTGGTGTGGTGAGGAGAGCTCGCCGCCAAGCAGTTCGATGATCTTGCCGGTGTCGCCTTCGAGCACCGCGAGGCGCTCACGCGCCCAGCGCACCGCGAACACGCGGTCGCCGTCGGTGCGTGCCTCGATCGCTTTGCGGTAAGAGGCGAGTCCGTTCTCGCCCAGTGCGCTGGCGTAACGCACGGGGTCGAGCTCAAAGAAGTCCTGCTCGTCGCAGCTGAAGCGCACCATCCACGCTGCGAGCTTCCTCGGGTCCGCGACCCGCGCGTCGCACGCTCGCGCATGAAGCTCGAGGATCTCGCGAGCGACGCTGCCCATCGCCCCACTCGAGTCATCAGCGTGTTCGATCGCTTTGACGACATGTCCGGCTGCGCGCTGGAGAAGCAGCACGAGATCGTTTGAGGGCCTCCTGTCCGTCAGGCTCCGCAGCTCGTCGAGGACTGGCTGGGCGGAGCGCGCCCACTCGATGCTCGCGCGGTAATCCAGGAACCGGCGGCTGCGCAGCGCGCGGTCCACCGCGACCCTTATCTCGCTAGGGTCGCCGCCCAAGCTCGCAGCGGCCAGACGCACGTGTCGCTCGATATCCGTGTGCCGGTCGACCGCGGAGGTCACGATCGCCTGCAGCTCCTCGAGCGGCAGCGCGCGAATCGCCGCCGCGATGTCCGGCGAGCGTTGAGCGGGCCTTCTCGGCACACCCTGAATCCTCTCAACCAACGGGACGCCCGTGCTCCCAGCGCGAGCGACCCGCGAACGGGCGATCCTCGGCGAGATATGACCAGCCACACGCTCCATGAGGAGCGCCCGGTCTCCCCATCGGCCTGTGCGAGCCATTGAACATCCCGATAGACGCAACCGAAGGAGGCAACGATGCAAACAAACCAGAGCAACAGCGCTGCGCGGCGAATGCGTGTGGAGCGCGGCATCTACCGCCAACCGAACGGGAAGTACGCGGTGTGCTTCATGCTCGACTGCAAACTCACGTTCCGCACCGTCGGCTACGGGCTCGAGGCCGCCCGCCAGGAGCGCCAAGCGTTCGTGGAAGCGGCCCGCTGGGGCGTCATCGCATCCGCGCCGCGGCTTCGGTTTGGCCAGGCCGCTAGCTGGTGGGTTGAGCGATTTGCGCGACGGGTCGCCGCAGGCGAGCGGAGCGAGCGCACGCTCGAGTTCCGCCGCTACCACCTCGAACACCATCTGCTGCCCGCCCTCGGCGACCGACCGCTACGGGAGATCACCGTCCACGACATCGCGGACCTGCTCGACGCTCTACGCGAGCGTGACCGTGCAGAGAACACGATCGCGGGAGCGCTGGCGACGCTCCAATGCGTGCTTCGCTTCGCTGTGCGCAACGGCTGGATGCCCGACAGCCCTGTTGGCAACCTCGAAGCCGACGAGCGTCCACACCCGACCCGACTCGCGCACCGAGTGCTCGGCCGCGAGGAGATCCAGAAGTTGCTCGATGAGTGCCTGCCGTCCTACCGCCCGCTGATCGCGACCGCGCTCTACACCGGCATGCGGCAGCCGGAGCTACTCGGCCTGACCTGGGAGGACATCGACACCCCAGGAGGCCTCGTCCACGTCCGCGCGCAGCTCTCGCGACCTCGTGGCGGCATGCCCAGCCGGCGCATCCGGCTGAAGACCCGCAGCGCGCGCAGACAGATACCGCTCGCCCCGCAACTCGCCTCGCTCCTGCACGACCACCGCGACACGAGCAGGTTCAAAGCCGTCAGCGACTGGGTGTTCGCGACCCCCGCAACGGCACCCCGCTCAACCAACGCAACACGCAGCGCAGCGCCCCCTCTCGCGCGGCACGCGCCGCCGGGCTGGACCAGGACGGGGCGCGACTGCGCTTCCACGACCTGCGCCACACATTCGCCAGCCACCTGATCCATCGATCTCGCCCTCGACGTGGTGCAGGTCAGCCGCATCCTCGGGCACGCAAGCCCAGCCACAACGCTCGACATCTACACGCACCTCTTCGAAGAGGCCCGGCACGCGGCCGACATTCGCGCTCGCATGAGCCGCAGCGAGTTCGCGCGCCTACTCGACGCCGGCGAGGACCCGAACGTGATCACGCTCCCCGCAGCCGCCCGCACCACGGTCGGGCATCCAACCGCTCGCGAGCGCGCAGCGATCCGCTGGGCCACTTGACCGAACCTTGACTACGCGGTCAAGTTCGCGGCCGATGAGGGTCGACGTGAAGTGGAGAAATGCACCCGTGTGCAGGGACTTCTCGATATGGAGCCAACCGGGATCGAACCGGTGACCTCCTGCTTGCAAAGCAGGCGCTCTCCCAGCTGAGCTATGGCCCCGCAGCGACCGATTTTACGCGAGCGCCCTCCTGCTGCCGCGGGATGCAGCTGATGTGCCCGTCGTCCTCGAGGATCGCCCATCGCAGGTCGGCGAGCGAGCCGATCTGGACGCCACGTGCTTC